>NZ_CANMKV010000004.1 GCF_947498635.1 uncultured Microbulbifer sp.
TTAGCAGACAATGCTTTGAAGCCGCCTGCTTTATAAGCATTGATCCAGTTTTGTACTGCTCGACTGGAAACATCCAGAGTCCGTGCGATTTCTGCTATAGACTCTGATTTTTTCCAAAGCTTTACGGCAGTTCTGCGTTTTTCTTCCTGTGCGGAAGCGGGTAATTTTCTTGCATCAATAATATCCATTTGGATATTATATAGAACTATAGGATCGCCGGGTTAATAACTTGTATGGAATTCTGGGGGTGATGAAGGTAGGGGGCGTGTTTAACGTTGTTGCTAGATTGATATATGGAGTCTCAGTTCATTAATGACGCTTGTATCATCGTTTAATATCAGGGCCAGAGGGGTTTTCTTGGCTATGAGTTTTTTGCGGAAATAACTGGGGGCAAGGAAGGGCGGTGGCCTCTGTAGTTGGGGGTATATTGGCGGTAAAATAAAGGTTATGAGTCTTAGGTTAAAGCTGAAGATTTTGTTCTATTCCCTTAAGGGCTTTTTGGTTGGTTGATGTTTTTTCTAGTGGCTGTTTTTACATTATTTGTGGCATTTAACTCAACAAGAAATTTAGCTTCAGGGAAGTCTTTTATGGTGGAAGTGGTTTTGTCTCGTGGTGCTAGTGTGGCTAGTGGAGCCGAGGGTCTGCCAAGATTCTTCTCGATTTTGATGGTTGCTAAAGTCTGATTTTTGGATTTTGTTTAAAATAAATCCAAGTGACAGGCTTAAGGTGCGCAGTGTATTGGGGGCGACCTGGTCTACCACATGCGAAGAATATATGGGGCCATGGCGGCCCCGCTGAGTTAACTCTTTATTTAACTATGGTTAAATTATTCACAACCTTCTTAACATCTTCGGTATTTTCTGCAATCGCTTGAGCGAGATCTTTCTGCGCGCTGGATTTTACTGACCCTTTGAGGGTGATAGTGCCACCTTGGGCTGAGACGTCAATTTTAGTTCCTGGAATTTGTTGGTCGAGCAATAGTCGGGTTTTTACTACGGTTGCGATCTTGGCGTCTGTGTATTCGCTAGAGATGGTATCGCTGATACTTTTTTTGTCGGTAACCATCAGTTCGTTGTTTACTTTCTTGACGCCGTCTATTCCGGCAACCAGTTCGCCAGCCAGGCGTTTATCAATATCGCTATTGACCTCTCCTGTTAAGGTGACAATGCCATTGTTGACTTTTGTGTCAATGGTAAAGCTATTTAAATTTTTGTTGAGTAAGAGCACGGTCTCGGCTTTCCCGTCGAGCCATGCATCGCTCATGGCTGAAGATTTCTGGCCAGGTTTTTCCTCGGCTATAACCACGGCTGATGCAAGCATGGCTATTGCAATACAATTTAGGGTATTTTTTATGAGGGGCATAAATGAATCCTTCAGTTGTTGAGGGGCATGTCTACAGATAGGTAGGATATTGCATGTAGATTTTTTGGATAGTTTCCAGTTTGCGTTCGTTGTAGGAGATCAGGTGATTTTAACGCGGTGGATGGTGTTCAGTAGCGCATCGACCTGTGAGCAATCCAGTTCTAGAGGGTAGCTGCGTGAAATATGTGTTGTGAATGATCATTTTTGCCGTTGAAAGCTGGGCGATAATTTGGGTGTTTATACGCCGGAAATACACTGTGAACATCATGACCTGTGAAGCCATATAGTAGAATTCAGCGTGCCTGTCAAACATACGGCGCAACACTCATTGAGTACTGGGGCTGGCAGTATGGTTTTATTTACTTCTGGTTTGCATTATTTATTAATACCTCGCTTCAGTTGGATGTGATGTATCGCTCACCGATTAAGCGGTTGTCTATATAATAAGGCGGTGCGCATGCTCTATAAAAAGTTAGTATTTAAATCTAGGAAGATTACTAAATTCAACGGGGTTATTTATTAAGCAGTCCGTCAGATTTAGCGATTAAGTAGTTAGGCATTTTCGATAACAGCCGGGAGAAACTCCCTCCCATCGCCTGAAGGCTTTGCCAAAGGCACTCTCATCGGAGTACCCCAAGGCTGTGGCGATCTCGACAATCGATTTGTTGCCTTCCATTAACCATTGCTTAGCATAATAACTGCGTACCTCATCCTGAAGTTTACGAAAATTGACCTGCTCACCTTGCAGTTTACGACTCAAATGCCTGGGACTAAGGCAGAGATGTTTGGCAGCCTGTTCACGGGTTAAGTCGGGGGATTGTTGAAGTAAGAGTGACACCTTACGGTGTAGGGACTTTTCTGCGAGTGCCTGTAAATGGGCATCTGCTTTTGGCTTTAAACAGGCCACAACATCTCTATCAGCTGCGGTTAGAGGAAGTGCCAAGTAATGGGCGGGGAATCGGATGGCTGAAACCTGTGCATTGAACGTTACTGGTGTTTGTAGAAGCGCTTGATACTGTTGTTGTAGGGCGAGACTGGGGGCGGGATAGGAGAGCATTATCTTGTGTGTTTGAAACTTTCCACCAGTCATAATCCGGGTTTGAGCCAGACAAGCAGCGAGTACCGTTTCTACACGGATCTGTGCGTAGCTTAAGAAATTGGGGTGGTAGCAGAGATTTACAGTCAGGGCATCGCGACGCATTTCAAAGTGACCCCCTTCCCCAAGTAACGGGTGGTAGATAATCAACTGTTCTATCGTTGCACCCAGGTCTTTTTGGGTCATCAGTAAGTAACCCACTAGTCCAATCTGATTGGCTTGCATGGCAAGCCCAAGCCTTATTCCCAGTAAGGGGTCTGGGTAGCTGTCAATTAGCGCTTCCCAAAGCTGCTCCTGCTGATGAATTGGAACACGTTCTTCCCGGTTTATTTGGGACAAAACTTTGTGGGCCCCTTTTGGTTGAGGAAGCCCCAAGCTGGACAGTGCCTCAACTAAAGCCCTGGCATAGCTGAGGTGCACACTTCTAGAGTCGTTCAACACTATCTATATGTCCCAAATTAACCAGTATCTGCCCGATAATGACGATCTGCTGTGAATTTGTCACGGTATATTCTTTTGGCTTGGTCCTAAAACGAATAAAAAGGCAAGGGGAGCGACCATGAAACCCTACGCAGTGATTGGCGCCGGCCCCATGGGCCTGTGTACCGTGCGACATTTGCTTAAGCTTGGTATCCCCTGTGTTGGCTTTGAGGTGCACAGTGAGGTCGGTGGCTTATGGGATATCGATAACCCAACCAGCACAATGTATGCATCGGCACATCTTATTTCCTCGAAGAAGATGACTGAGTTTGCCGATTTTCCCATGGATGAGGACGTCCCTGATTATCCCAGCCATCGTGCTATGCGTGATTATTTCCGGTCCTATGCGAGAAAATTTGGACTTTACGGCCACTACGAGTTTAATACGGAAGTCTTGAAATGCACTCGTAGCGGAGGAGACTGGCTAGTTACTACTCGTCGAAAGTGGCAGGAAAAAACGCGAGCGTTTAGTGGTTTACTCATTGCCAGCGGCACATTACACCACCCGAACCAACCCGAACTTCCAGGTAAGTTCTCTGGGGAGTTATTGCATTCCGCGCAGTACCGATCGCCCGAGGTCTTTACCGGAAAAAGAGTCCTGTTGATTGGTTGTGGCAATAGTGGAGCAGATATTGCTGTAGATGCGGTACAGAGAGCGAGCAGCGTGGAGATCAGTCTGCGTCGCGGCTATCACTTCTTGCCGAAATATATTGCCGGTAAACCTGTCGATCAGCTGGGTGGAAAACTTAAGCTCCCCGATTTTTTCAAGCGCCGAATAACCAGGGCGCTCACGAATTTCTCATTAGGGCGTCCATCTCAATACGGATTACCCGAGCCAGATTACCAACTCTTTGAATCCCACCCCGTAGTCAATTCCTTACTGCTGCACCACATTGGCCATGGGGATATCAATCCAAGGCCGGATATTACATCGGTAAATGCCGCTAAAGTGCGATTCTCGGATGGTGAATGCCGGGAGTATGATCTGATTGTGCAAGCTACGGGTTATACGCTTAATTATCCGTTCATAGAGAGCCGTGAGTTGAACTGGAGTGGCCATGCGCCTAGCCTTTATCTAAATGTATTCCATCCAGAGTCAGACAACCTTTTCATGATGGGGATGGTCGAGGCGGCGGGGCTGGGGTGGGAAGGGCGTAACAAACAGGCAGAACTTGTTGCGCTTTATATACACCAGTTAATGGCTGGGGCTCCCTCTGCGAGTCGATTCAGGAAAACGATCCAACAGAGAGCGGGTATACGCATAGACGGTGGTATGCGGTATCTGAACCTTGAGCGCATGGCGTATTACGTTCATAAAGAAGCGTACTTGAAGGCTCTTGCAGTTCACAAGGCAGATTTGCAGAAAGATCTTCTCCCGCGAGCAGCGTTTTACCAGACCGGCGGATCAGAAGTGACTTCTTGATGGAGGCTCCACGATGGAACAGCGGATTTTGATTACAGGGGCCTTAGGCTATATCGGCCATCAGCTGGGGGAACGATTGAGTAAAACTCTTCCGGTTTTCGGGATTGATATTCGATCTAAAGCTGCGAGCTTTCCAGTTTATGTTATGGATATCTGTGATAAGGCCCTTGGGGCATTAATGCAGTCGAAATCTATTACCCATGTGATTCACTTGGCGTCGGTAATGTCTGCAGGGCGCGATCAGGCGGCCGAGTATCGCATCGACGTGGAAGGCACCAGAAATGTATTAGATGCCTGTCTCTACGCGGGTGTTGAGCATATCACTGTGTCAAGCAGCGGTGCGGCTTATGGCTATTATCCTGATAATCCATCCAAACTCGATGAACATCATCCACTGCGTGGTAATCCCGAATTTGGTTACTCCTACAACAAGCGTCAAGTTGAGGCGTTACTGGCTGAATACTGTGAAAAGTACCCACACCTCAAACAGCTGATTTTTCGCGTTTCTTCCGTTTTGGGGGCCAAGACCAATAACAAAATCAGTGCCCTGTTTAGCCAGCAGGTAATCCTGGACCCGGGAGGCCACAATTCTCCGTTTGTTTTTGTTTGGGACCAGGATGTTATCCGTGCAATATCCTTCGGCGTGAACACTAATGCCGGAGGTATCTTCAATCTGGCTGGTGACGGTCGTGTCAGCCCCAGGGAAATCGCACATACACTGTCTAAATCGCTTATAAAGCCACCGATATGGCTGGTAAAAGCGGTTCTTCGACTAGGTTATAGTCTCCATTTAACAAATACCCATCCCAGTCAAGTGGCCTTTTTGCAATATAGGCCTGTCCTGGATAACCGTCGCTTGAAAGAAGAGTTGGGGTTTCTTCCGGAGAAGACGTCCAAAGAGGTTTTTAATTTTTTTGCAGAAAAGGCACTCGGCATAGCACCGGCTTCTCGCAAGTGCTCTTTGCCTATGGGGGAGATCTGAGGTGGCTGTGAATAAAGTTGAAATCCCACAAAAGACTTTTGTGATTACTGGCGCTGCGGGGGGCTTGGGCTGGGCGATTACCGAGTGCCTTACGAGAAAATTTACTGCCGAATTCGCCCTGGTTGATAGTGCCGTCAATACACTTCGCCAAAGAGAAGCTCAGCTTAGGGCTCGCGGTATTCGAGTTAGGGTTTTTGTGGTTGATTTATCTAATAGCAAAGCACTTGAGGCGTTGATTCAGCTCTTAAAAGACGCGTATTCAAGGGTTGATCTGCTAGTAAACAACGCTGGCATTACGCATCGTAGTCCCTCCGTTCAAACGACCAGCGAGGTCCTCCGAAGAGTGATGGATGTCAATTACTATGCCCCGGTAGGACTTACTCAGGGGTTGTTTAAAGAACTAAAAGCTGCTTCTGGCTGTGTGGTAAATATTAGCTCCATGGCCGGCTGGATGCCCGTATTGGGCCGTGCGGGTTATTGCGCAGCCAAGAGCGCTTTGCACCAGTATTTCGAGACATTCCGTGAGGAGGTGCGGCGTGAGAGGGTAAAAGTGCTGATGGTGTACCCAAGTTTCCTAACTACAACGATCGAAGAAAATGCTTTAGCCGGCGATGGTGGGCTGGCCAAGCACCAACGAAGTACTATAGGAGCTGTGCGCAGTGCTGAATGGATGGCCAATCAAATTGTAGTGGCCTTAGAAAAGGGGAGGGAGCGGTGGTTCCCAAAAGATGTAAGCCTTGTAGGTGCTTTTTTGTATCGACTGGCTCCGACTATCTTCCTTAAACAGATGAGGAGGAGCTTCCCGCTTGAAATGTCGGCAGCTTCGGAGAGCTAGGCCGCTCAGGCTGATGAGCACCTCGATATATTCGAAGAAAAATTTGCGATCTCATGGGGTACTTTTTAGTGAATTTTCAGCTGTAAATTTAGCTTTATTCAAATGTCTTTTTGGTTTAAACGCCCTCATCAAAAGCGATAAACCCTTCGTTTCAAAGGGGTGCGTCAGGTTTTGCCTTAACCAATGTACATAGCTTGTAGCATCCCGTGTAAAACCCTCTTCAAATGGTTTTTCTGTTCTTCCTTTACGGCGTATGTATACAACGTTTTGCTCTATTCTAGTCAGTTTTGCTCGCTAACTAATCGACAGGGAAGCGGGGGAGAGTAGCGGCGCAGTCATGTGCACTTCCCGCCTCCTTGGCAGCAAGAGATAATTAACAAATAGGTAAACCACCGCCTCAGGCGGTGAGACTTGATAAGGCTCTGCCGTTCCGGCGTGCAGAGTAAAAATATGGCCTCCATGAACCGGCAAGTTCTTTAAGGAGGCCATATGCGAGATTGGCAGTGCCAAGCTCACGTTAAACATTATTGCAGGTGCCATGTGGTATTTTTGCCCAAGTATCGAAAGAAAGCGTTATTTGGAGCATTGAGACGTGAGATTGGAGCAATATTCCGAGACTTATGTTGTCAGAAAGGCATTGAGTTGGTCGAGGGGTACGCAATGAGGGATCACATTCATATGTTGTTAATGATTCCTTTAAGGTTAAGTGTTTCCAATACGGTTGGGTTTCTGAAAGGGAAATCTGCGATCCAGATATTTCGGAAGTACAAGCATGTGCAGAGAAATTTCACAGGAAGACATTTTTGGGCTCGAGGCTACTGCGTGAGTACAGTAGGTAGGTCTTGATGAGCAGATGATTCGAGAGTGCATCAAGAATCAAGAGGTTGAAGAGCGCCGGCAAGAGCAGATGCAACTGGCGGGGTTGTAAATAGCCCCCTCTGGGGGCTTTCACCATCCCACCCGCTATGCGGGTGGTTGCTGATTTTGCGTTGAGACTTTGTTGAGACCTGAACGAAAAAGGGCGGTACCAAGAAAATTGGTACCGCCCTTGGTTGCTTGTAACCCATTGATTTACAAGACTTTATATGGCGGTGGGGCAGGGATTCGAACCCTGGGACCTGTTACAGTCAACGGTTTTCAAGACGGTTTAATAATTAATCTTTACTGTTCAACATGCTGTAATTACTAGGAAAATTAAGAGGCAAGTAACCAGCGTTATCCTCTATTGATCACCCGCGTTGACACTTTGTTGACACTTTTCCAAGCTACTAAGGGCGCTTTTGCTAACTGCATCTTCCAAATGCTCGGGGGCCAGGTGGGCGTAGCGCATGGTCATCTCCATGGTGGAGTGATCCAGTATTTTGTTCAGTCTTAATAGGTCTCCGCCATTCAACATGTAATGACTGGCGAAAGTATGGCGAAGTATGTGTGTCGCTTGGCCTCTTGGTAAGGTCAGGTTTGCTCTCGCGACGGCTTCCTGGAAGGCACGGAAATTGGTGCCGGGGAAAAGACGGCCAAACTTTGGGCGGCCGGTTAATATCTCTGCTTCTAGTTCTTTGCTGATTGGAATACTGCGATTCTTGCCATTTTTGGTGTCAACGAACTCTATCTTACCGTGATGGACTCGCTCAGTATCCAGGTTTTCAGCTTCCGACCACCTTGCCCCTGTAGCCAAACAAATTCGGGTGATCGTTCTTACATTCCGGTTTCTGGCATTGAGGAGGGCATCATCTAAAGCTTGTAGCTGTTCGATATTTAAGAAGCTAAGAGGAGGCTCTTTTACTCGGAGCTTGGGCACCCCCTTCAAGGGGTTGGGTAGAGTCCATTTCTTTAGCGCAATCAGCCGATTGAAAACCGCATTTAGGTAGGTCTGTTCATGGTTGATAGTTCGGGCGCAAGGTTGTCGGCCCTGATCGTTTGGAGCTTCTAACCGCCCCTTACGGTAGAGAATCCAGTCCTCAGCAGTAAAGGTGACCGCGCGCGGATCACCCAGCCACTTTACAGTATTTTGGAGATAGTTCAGGCGCCCGGAATGGTCTTTGAGCGTGTGGCCGTGCAATGTGTACCATTCCTCCACCAAGCTAGAAAGCGGGCGCTTATCTCGTTGCGGGGGCACCCATTCTCCTTTGTCAGCAGAGGCAAGCTGGGCACGCTCCCAGCGAATCCCCTCCGCTTTGGTATCGAACGATTTGCGGACACGGCGCCCGCCGCGCCCTTGTGGCTGTATATCTACTTGCCAGCGTCCGCTATCAAGTTTCTTAATCGCCATCCTGCATTTCCAGAAAAGTAGCATCGGTAACTAAACCAATGCCTATACGCACCACCAGCAACTTGCAAAAGTCACTCTTGCTTTGCTCCAATTGTTCTAAAGAAACTTTGCCACCGTAAACCACCCAGGGCAGAAGCTCAGGCATAAGGCGCCCAATCTCGGCAAATACCTCTTCTTGAATACGAGAGGTTCCGTATTCAATATTTTTAACTTGATGAACTTTTATATTTAGTTTCGTCGCGAAGTCCGCCTGCGTAAGACCTACCGCCTCTCTAACTTTCCGCAGCCTCTTTCCCGCGCTGTCCATCAATTGCGCGTTCACTTTAAATCGTTATCCCTTATTAGATCCTCGGGAAAGTACTCTTCAGGTACTAGTCCAGCGTCAAACCGAGCTGCAATGAATTTGCAATACTTGCTGTCGCTATTGCGCAATTCTGGGAGGTCAACAGGCCCCTCATAAACAAACCACTTCAGTAACTCTGGGAAGTTTTCGCCTATTTTCTCATAAATCTCTTCGGTAACACGGTTCCGTTTGTATTCAATATTTTTCAGTTTTGACATTTCAATGCCTAGGAAACTCGCAAACTCCCTCTGAGTTAAGCCAATTAGCTCTCTGATGATTCGTAAACGGTCACCGGTTTTTAGTTTCTGACTATTCCTCATTCTTTGAATTGCGCCTCTTCAACGCTCTTTGATTCTCAATTACTGCACTAAAAAGATTTTTTTATACAAGTAATCGATTGCTCGCTCACTTTCAATCGTTATCCCTTATTAAATCCTCGGGAAAGTACTCTTCAGGTACTAATCCAGCGTCAAAGCGAGCTGCAATGAATTTGCAATACTTGCTGTCGCTATTGCGCAACTCTTGGAGGTTGATCGGGCCTTCATAGACAAACCATTTCAGCAGCTCAGGGAAATTTTTCCCCATTGCTTCATAACACTCTTCCGTAACTCGGTTTTTCTTGTACTCCGCATTTTTCATTGGCATCAGATCTACACCTAGCAGATCTGCAAACTCTCTCTGGCTTAACCCTGTTAGCTCCCTGATCGCACGTAATCGATCACCGGCCCTTAGCTTTGAAATCGTTCCCATATGTTGGCGCGCGCCTCTTTATTGCCCTTTGCTGGGCAAATAATGCATTACCTAAAACTCTCACTACAAGAAAAAGTGTAATACGGACTCTTTCAATAATGAAATTCGCGGCAAAAGTGTAAATAAAGAACACTATAGATACAAAAAAGAACTAAAGGGGTTGACATGGCACCATTTGTTAAGTGTAAATATAACCTCGTTAGATCTCATATGACCCCAACAGAGAGTAAAGGGAATGAATGACTACTCAATACCTCCAATCAAGTCCCCGGTTTGCACCCAAGAGCAGTACGCAATAGATGCGGGTCACACGTTGAGTACTGTGCGGGCACAGGTTGATCGAGGCTATTTGCCAACAATCAAAATCGGCCGCTATCGCATGATCAATCTTTTGCAGCTTTCGCGCATGTGCCTAGAGGCTGACCCAGCTAAGCCCAAGCAGAAGTAGGGTGTGCGCTATGGACTACAGCGCAATCAATCGCGACGTGCTAGAAACTCTGAAAAACGACCATAGCCTAAAGCTGAAGCAATCTGGGGTCGGTGATAAAGAGGTGTTGCGCGGCATTTGCCCAAGCTGTGAAAAGAAAACGCTTTGGATCAAGATTAATAAGCCGATCACTTTGCGTTGTGATCGCGAGGAAAAGTGCAGTTACGAAGAAAGGGTGCGGGATCGCTACCCGGACCTTTTCGAAAACTTCTCCAAGCGCTTTCCATCAAGCGATGAAGACCCCAAAGCTACGGCGCGAGCCTACTTATCCATTCAGCGCGGGTTTCCCGTCGCTGATATTGAAGATTGGTTTGAGCAGGGGTTTTACAAATTGCCGGATGGCTCCTGGGCAGAAACAGTACGTTTCTTTCTGTTTGGAGGCGAGAAGGATTACTGGGAACGTATCGTTGATAAACGGCATGTAAAGAAAGCGGGTAAAAAAGCCCGCTTTAAAACCGGTACCAGCTATGCCGGAAAGCACTGGGCACCACCTGGGCAAACAATCAAACCCATGGAAAAAGTCTTCATTGTTGAAGGAATTTTCCACTGTATCGCCATGTACTTAACAGGCTACAAAGCGGTTTGCGCTTTCTCATGTTCCAACTTGCCGAGAGAACTGATTAAAGAAAATAAAGGCCAGGGCATTATCTGGCACTTGGCATACGATGATGAGCCCGGTGCGCGGAACCATGTGGCCAAATACTACAAAGAACTCAAGGACCAAAATGAAACGGTAGAAGTTGCGCAGACTGGCAGTAGCAAAGATTGGGACGATCTTTATAGAGATGGTCTGCTTAATGACGAAACTATTAAGAACTGTATCTGGCGTGGTCGCGTTTTTGTTGCTGAAACACCAAAGCGTAAAGCTTATGCGCAGTATGGATGGAAACCATTTGGCAAAACCATCATTGAGCATAATGATAAATTACACTCCGTAAAATTTTCCCTGGACGACTTTAACAAAGCCAGTGAAGGAGAATCCTATAAGTGGGGCTTCTCCTGGGATGCCTTTAATCAGGCTGCCAAAGCAGAGCAGATTTCTAACTGCGTTCCTAAATTCCAGTACACAGAAATCGACCGCCTAACCAATGAGCGCCGCTACTTTTTTGCTATCAAGAAATCGGGAACCAGTCGCAGCTACCTCGGTGCATTTTCCCCCAATGCATTATCCGATCCTCGCGCCTTTGGCCTCGCTCTGCTTTCGCATACAGACGGCGGCAGCTTTGAGGGCGGGGCCGGCGATTTAAAAATTCTCAAGTCTCGTTGGCTAGACGGTGAGGTTAACCGGGTAACGACCTTGCCACACATGGGATTTGATGAAAATACCCGGGCTTATATCTTCCCAGGTTTCGGTTATCAAAACGGCAAATTAATTACAGCCAATGAACACGGCTTTTTACAGCAGGGCGATACCGCCATTAAAACCACCCTGGAAGGAATGCCGCTTCATCACTGCGATAAATTTGACGGAAGCTGGTGGCTGGACTTTGTAAAGGTGTTTCACCTAAACGGTATCGCCGCCTTGGCTTACTTCACCGCGAGCCTGTTTGCCCGTCAGATCAAGGAAAAACACCAGGCGTTTCACTTTCTGGAAATTACTGGTGATCCCGATGCTGGTAAATCCACCCTGATTCGGTTTGTCTGGAAATTACTGGGGCGCGACAACTACGAAGGTATAGACCTGCTAAGTACTTCAACGTCCAGTTACGGGCGTAACTTGGGCAAGGTTAGCAACCTTCCGGTAGTGGTCATTGAGAGTGATCGAGAAACCAGCGGCGATACTGGGGGCCGTGCTGCAAAATCTTTTAATTGGGATATTTTCAAAAAGGTTTATGACTTAGATGGTGTTATTGACTCAAAGGGGGTGAAGACCAACGACAATAAAACTCATGATCGGATCTTTCGTGGCAGTTTGGTGATTAGCCAGAATGCCACGGTACAGGCATCGGCGGCCACGCTCTCACGTATCGTCCACCTCCACTGCACCACTGCCCACAAGCGTGCAGAAAACCGCCCTCTGGCGGATCGCCTCAAACGCGAGCCGGTAGAAAACCTGGCTGGGTATCTTCACCAGGTGCTTACTCATGAGACAGAGTGGCTATCTCACTTCTTCAATGCCTTTGAAAGCCACCGGGCAACCCTAACCACTGATGACAGCATTAACCAAGGCCGGATTATCGATTGCCATGCCCAACTGATGGCAGCGGTAGAAGCCCTGCAAGTCATCCTGCCAGATTTTGAGACTCCTTTAATAAACCAGGTGCAAGAATACCTGCTGGAGCGCGCACGGGACCGACAGCGCCGTTTAAACAAGGACCATCCGATCATTGAGCAGTTCTGGGATACCTATCACTTTATTAACGATCAAGTGGTTTATGTCGAAGATGAACATGGAAAGCGACATGTAAACACTGATCGCCTGAACCACAGCATCGATCCCGCCTTAATCGCAATCAACCTCAACGAGTACATGGAACTCTGCCGCAAACGCGGCCAGGAGCTGGTGCCTGTGGCGGAACTGAAGCAGTTGTTCTCTACCAGCCAGCGCTATCCGCTGGATGGTTACAAGCGGGTTCGGTCGAAGCGGGAAGAGAAAACTAGGCCCTGGTGTTGGGTATTCAAAAGAACCGGCGGAAGTGGTCGCTAATCCTCCAGTTTGTATTTTTTTTGAGCTTGCCAGGTGGGGAGAAAAATAGGGGGGAAGGGTTAGAGAAAGGCGGGACAAAGCGGGACAAGGTAATAAGAGAGAGAAAAATCTATATATATCAATAAGTTAATAGGGTAATAGCAATGGGACAATATCGGGACATTGATGGGACAGCACGGGACATAGTGTTTGGGACAAGTTACCAACAAGTCACTAGTTTTGGTAACAGCCCAAAACTCCGAAAAGCCAGTAACCGCGGGACCTACAGCGAAACGGTGCGTGGCGTGTCCCATTTTGTCCCAAAAAAAATGGGACAAAGTGAATACTCTACAGTCCGCATAAAACCTAACTTCCTAAATGAAATAAACGCCCTGTCCCGTTGTCCCGGCTTTTTTTACCCCCTCCGCGCATTTTTCTGCACAGGAGGAACAAATGAATAACCAGCCCAACGCATGGTTGCCCCCGCTGATCGGTGAGGCTGCGGACACCAACAGCGAGTCCCACCGCCGCAACTGCCTCGCCTGGCACCTGCTATGCACCCGCACCCGGCCCGAGATAAAGCAATGGCTAAAGAAACAGAGCAAAGGCATGGCCGAGGATATGCACAGCCGCTTGAACCAACTGAAACACCAGGTGTGGGAGATGCGCCGGGAGGCTGAAGGGCTATGAGTCAGCGCGCCTTGAAGCTTTACCACACCGTCACCGAATACCAGGTCTTTAACGCCTGGCTCAATAACGCCCAAATCAATAGCGCTTGCAGCTGGAAGCAAGTGGTGCGCGATGAATTGATATTTGGCTGCCTTGCCCGTGAGGCCGCCTACACCTATCGCGGGCAGCGCCCGCAAGAGTTTGCACCGTTCAACAATGAGGAAACCGCTATGTCTAAAAAAGTCTTTCTACTCGACCTGGCTGAAGCCCGGCGTATACGCCTGGCGCTGGCTTTATGCCGCGAGCGTATCGCTTGCCCAGATACCACCACGGTAAGCAGGGAAGAAGCCGTTTTGGAACTGAGAGCTGCCCAGGAAATTTTCCAAGAGCATGAAGCCCGTGCGGATCAATTGAAAGATTTAAATAATGAATTGGGAGGGGCTGTGCATGCGTGAGATCAAACTAGAAGTATCTAAAAAATCAAATGATTTTCTCTTGAAGCAGAAAGCTCGCTATTACGAGCTTAAAGAGAAGTTGGTATCGGGAGCAGGTTTAAGTGAAGTTGAAGAGAACGAGATATCCATTATCACGCTTAATTTTGCCACATTGGCAATGAGCCTCTTTGCTAGTGGAGAGAAAAAGACAGCTCAAGAAATGCCGGTTTATCCGTATCAAGAAAAAGGCAATATTCACTAAGGAAGGTAATTAAAAATGGCTGAACTATTCTCTGCTATTCGTGAAGACTCTAAATACTTCAATCAAAACCCAAAGAATTTGCCTTTTCCCGTGCGCATTGTGAATACCACCGACGCCTACCGAGTAAAGGGGAATGGCGATCAATACCGGCTGGAAGATGTTTATTTGTTTGTTAAAGCGGGCCGCAACTTTCAGCCGATCAATTAGGAGATTATTGGAAAATGAGAGCATATAAGCATAGAAATGGGCGAATTCAGCACCGTTCTCGTGGCGGGCAATTTCGACGTAGCACGCTATTAGATGTTGGAATCACGAACGGCTGTCACAGAGCCCGTCAATGTCAATGTGGCCATGTTTGGCACCCAATCGTAACAACTGGTATTTGCCCTGAATGTGATGAACAAAATTCCAAGCCTGCGCCACTCACCGAAGAAGAGAAATTAAAGCTGGCTGAATATAGTGCAATACCTGACGTTGATAGTATTGATCCCCGAGACCACAAAACGCTCAACGAAAAACAAAAGCTATGGGTGTGGTTGAACAACCGTGGTGTTTTCCATTTAGACAGGGAGTAAGAACAGTGATTTTCTACTGGAAACTTTTCACCGGTCTGGCCGCACTGATTTTCTGCGGCACCTCGGTTGTGTTTACCGTGGGACTGTGGATCTCCATTCCCGCAGAGCAGGCGGGGCAGTGGGTGGCGGGGCTCACTGCCCTGGCCCTGGAACTGTGCAAGTTCTCTTTTGCACCTTTGGGGTTCTGGCTTTGGGGGAATCAGCGTTTTATCGGCGGGGTGCTGTTGCTCTTGTTTCCCTTCCTGGTGATTATCAGTACCGCCGCCACCGTGGGTTTTTTGGAAAGCCACACAATGGAGCAACAACAGGCCAGCGCCGTTAACAGTGTTGAATACCAAGCGTTGCAACAGCAACTAAACAGTTACAGCCAGCGAATTAACAATATCAACGGAATCGTTGCTGATTACGCGGCAAGCGATTACCGCAAAGTGGCCGTTAAAACCGATAAACGCCTGGACGAACTGGAAGCAGGGCGGGACAAAACCTTGGCTCAACTCAAATCTGTACAGGGCACCACCTCAGAGAGTGCCCAGGCAGCGTTCGCTGGCCTGGCCAACCTTACCCGCACGGATGCTGATAAATTACAGCACAGCGCCTTCCTGGCACTGGCGATTATTACCGACCTGGTAGGGTTGGTGGCGTTACTGGCGTTTAACAGTGCGTTAACCGTTAAGCGTGAAACCGCCTCGCTGTTAAATGAGCAAGCGCCTGTACAACAGACTGAAAGGGAGAGTAATAAAGAGAATAAACAACCTTCCAAAGCCAACAACATTGAGCTAACAGAGGAGCAACAGCAGCTGGCGCGGTGTATTGCAGAGGGGAAATATGGAGAGAAACCGGTAATGCGCAATATCAATCAAGAGGTGAAAGGAGGAAATAACGTAGTGAAACCCGTATTTAACTATTTAGAACAGATTGGGGTTTTACTTCGTACAAGCCGTGGATTTGCACTGAGGGCAGCACAATAAAAAAGAAATTAAAAATCGCAACAAAGTAATCATTTACGCCCCTTACTCTCCATTTTCGCCACCAACTTTATATGCCCCAACACCAGCTCCCGCCCTCGGGAGCTGAGTTTCCGAAACCGCTTAACCAATTCCGCCAATGATCCCCACTCAGCCTCCTTGATGCCTAGCGCCTCGCTGGTGGAAATACCTAAGGCCTCGCACCAAGCCGGCAGCAACTCAGCCGGGATGGTCTGCTGGGCCGATTCCATCTTTGAGAGAACATAGTTAGGGATTCCTATTCGCATTGCCATGTCGCAGCCTGTAATTTCGGCATTAATCCGGTATTCCCGCAATCGATTAGCAATGGCAATTCGGTGGTTCTGTAGATCGGATTGTCCCACTTTGGTCAATTTCTGCACACCGTATTTAAACCGCAAATTGGTTACAGAATATTCAAATTATAGGAATCTTTGCGTATATCGCAAAACTTAAATATTAGTTTGCAATATACGCAAACTTAAAAAAATAGATTTGCAGAAGCGCAAAACGAGTGGTAAAAAGTTTTAACAAATTTTGAAAAGCGGGAATTAATTCCCAATTTTTTTATTGGTTTGTTTTAAATGGAGTTTGAAAGTATGACCAGGAACAACGTGATACACCTACCGGCTTCTGTATTAATGCGCTTAGAAAAGGGGCGCTTAAACTTCGTTGATCAGATTTCTGATGTTCGACTAGCGTTGGAGCTATTTGGGGGAGAAGCTTCGCCTGAAGCTCGTGTAGCAGCATTGAACTTAATTGATAAGGAGTTGGTGAGGATACAGGAAAAGCTTGAGCGAGATTTACAGTGCTTGCCTGGCCCATTAGATCCAGTACCTAACTAACATCCGTTAGCTAATTGAAATAATTTTTCGCGCTCTGCTGTGGGGACGGCTTTAAGTAGGTCAATCAGCAGAGTGCGCCTATCTTGGGCTGAAGGTGATATCGAATGTCTAAAACTTAGGTCCATTACGAAAGTGTGGCCACAGTGTTCAATATTCTTACAGGCGCAATAAAGCTGTGAGAATTTAGGGTCTATTTCATTGCGGCTTGTAATCACTGATTTACTGCCACATTTGATGCAATTTATTTGCATGTCTTCCCCATATTCGTCCGTAATTACGGTATCCATTCTACTACCCTGGTGTTATATGTACATTAAAAGGTGTCAATAAAGAACTTCCATGGTTGCTTTTACGTAAACTCCGGCTTATCAAACCCAATCCTTTTCCCCTTCGGCAGCCACTCATTCAGCTGCATAAAAACATCCTGCATTGGCAGTACCTCGTTCTCGTAATATGCCCGGGAGATTTTTTCGATATCTCCAAAGCCGCCGGAATTTTCGGGCATCACGCCAGCCAGGGCCGGTTGAATTCTCCACATACTGAGTACGTCGTTGCGGGTGAGGTTCTTGATTCGCTCGAACTCGTCTTTGGTGGCGATATCGCCAACTGGGATAATCTGCACCCCTTTCTCTTTGCCGTCGGGGATATTCAGGTACATAGAGCGGAAATTGCCCACGCCCTTGCTGCCCTGGATCTTCTCCTTAATAGCCTTTTCATCCTCTTCGGAAAGCCTGCTGTCGGTGGTGTAGAAGATGTAGCCCATGTGTGCGCCGTTGTTGTAGTACTTGCGCCGGAATAGGGTGCTGTCCTCATTGAGCAATACCGACTGCACACCGCCCAGGTATTGAGGTCTGCCGTATATCTGCTGGGTGGGATCGTATTCTTTCAGCTGGATCACTTCACCGGGTGCAAACACGATGGGCTCGCTAGTGGGGCGCAGCATACAGAAGCGGTCTTTCTCTCTCATACGACGCATATTGAGCGCGGGTAGGTGTTGCAAGCGCAGGATATGATTGAAGCGGTTATAGATTTTCTTGAAGTACGCGTGGCCAAATACCGAGTGATCAAAACCTGCATTCGCCAGGCATTCCGGTTTGAGCGTGTTGGAGGCTTTGAACCACTGGCGCAACCTGTTGCGCTTAAAGTAGGGGATTGTGCCGTGGTGGGCGTTGGCTCCTAACAGGTTGGCCAGGCCGCTCTGGCTCACTGGCGGCACATAGTAGTCGCCGCTGGGTTCTAGGAAGGTGCCCAGATAATCCCCCCAGTTGCCCCCCAAAACGGGCTCAGGATCGCCGAAGCTAAACAGGGTAGGGCTATTGCTGCTTGTCTCCGCAGACAGGGCTTTGCTGTTGCTTGAGGCCTGCCGGTTCCCGCCCCTGGAAAACTGTTTTCTTTTCTTGCCCATGGATTGTTCCCGTTAGTTACTGGCAAAGGCCACCGAGGATTTGCGCTGCTTGCGGTTGAGGGGTTCGTTGCTGAGGCCGTGCATAATGGCCCAGGCCACATCCGCGTGGCCGGTGGCGTTCTTGCGGTTGGCGGTGTAGGTGATGTGGTCGCCGCTGGTGGTGGTTTGGTGAATCTGTAAAAAGGCTTGGGGAATGTCGGTGTGCTCCGCATCCCATTCGATACGCTGGCTTTCTACTACATCCTGGGTTTTCAATACCAGGTTGGTTTTGGTTTCTAGGCCGTAGGTGATCGGAGTTACGCGCGGGTAGAACTCCTTGACCATCTCATACACACCGTGGCCGGGGCCGGTACAGTCAACGCCGATAAACTGCACATTGTATTTTTCGGTCAGCTCCTTAATGCGGTTGGCTTGGTACTGCCAGGCGCGATTACGCATGACAATTTTTTCCAGCACACGAAACTTGCCGCCCTCTTTGAGCGGTGGTGCCAGCACTACAATGGCGGCTCCGTCGATACTGCGTGAGGGATCATAGCCAATCCAAACCGGATGATTACCGTAGGGCCGCTGGTTGTTTATCTTGTAATCTTTCCAGGCAATATCAACATCAACAGCGGCAGAGAGTAGGTCTTCCAGCTTAAAGACGGAAAGTCCCGCCTCCATAAAGGCGCACATGTATTTGTTATTAAAAGCCGCCTTGCTGTTCTCAACCTTGAGCGCTTCAATATCAAAAAGATCGCACCCTTGCTCCTCAGCATCGACAATGGTAACAATATTTCGCCATATCCTATCTGGCCCGAGCTTTCCGTGTTTCAGTGCCTCGTGGCTAAGGTCAAAATCGACGCTCTTTTTCGAGTTATCTTTAAAGACCTTTCCACTCCACATATCGTAAGCACTATGGCTTTTTATCGAAGGCACAGAAAAGTAGGTGCGGCGCCATTTTTTATGGGATGCCATACCGGACGCTAGTTCGTTGGTCCGCTCAAAATCGGGAATCCAAAATACTTCATCTGCATAGAAGTGGCCGTGATAGCCTTGCGCGGTGCGGCCA
Source organism: uncultured Microbulbifer sp. (assembly GCF_947498635.1). Lineage (GTDB taxonomy): Bacteria > Pseudomonadota > Gammaproteobacteria > Pseudomonadales > Cellvibrionaceae > Microbulbifer > Microbulbifer echini. Next base: position 18,878 of record NZ_CANMKV010000004.1, read on the forward strand.
TTGGTGGAAACGAAGCGCAGCTCTGCACCGTTGGACAGCGCAATAAAGTCGGCCCCTTTTAATTCAATATCAAAGTATTCACGGGCAAATTTGATAATATACGCTTTAAATATCTCGGCTTGGTTACGGCTTGCGGAAAGGAATACCTGGTTATCCCCACTAAGTACCGCATCTTCGAAGGCCTCCCAAGCAAAGTAATAGGTTGCGCCGATCTGGCGGGATTTCAGGATGAAGCGGGTGCGCTGGTCTTTGTTGTCGTGCCAGCGGTGCTGGTATTCATAAAATAATTCTTTGCGGATCTTTTCCAGCTGTTCCGCGGTAATCTCACTGATATCGTTTTTAGCTTTCTTCTTTTTGCCTTTGCCGTCTCCGCGCTCTCCTCGGGAGGCCGCCGCCTTCTCCTTGGCCGCGCGGGCTTTCTTAACATCAATGCCCGCCAGCTTATCCAGCAGATTGCTAAGGCGGTCTATCTCGGTGAAATCCTCCTTAGTCTTATTGGGCTTTTCCACCAGCACAATAAGGCGCCGGGAGGTGGCTTGCTCTACAGTTTCATGTTGCAGCATCTCTTCCCAGTGGCCTTTCTCCGCCCACTGGTAAACCACCCGTGCGTTATTCAGGTTTAACTGTTCCGCGATCTCTCGCGCACTTAGTCTGCGCAGCCACATCAGCTTTGCAGCGGTTTTGATTTCTTCAGAGTACTGTGCCATGCGCCGCAGTGTACGGAAGAAGTTGGCGGTATTAATGCAGTTTTATTCCTGCAAATTCCTATTTTTACGAAAACGGAATCTATAGGAATTTATCGCGTTGTTTGGTGTTGGCTTTGTATTTAATCTGCGGGCTGTCGATGTGGCAAAGGCCACAAATTAATTAACAGGAATCTATTTAGCGGGCGAAAAATGGCACGAAACCTAAAAACCGGCTGGGTGACGTTGGCTACAAGCGGGTCGGTAGTCGATGGCAGTGATGATGGCCGCTATATAAAAAAGGAATGGCTAGAGGATATGGCAGAGACCTATAACACCAAGGTCTTTACCGCGAAACTCTGGCCTGAGCATCGTCGCTACTATAGCGGTGGTACCGTTTTAGCCTTAAAGGTAGAGCCTGCTACTGAACCGGAACTAAAAGGGGAAATCCAGCTGTTCGGCATTATCTCCCCCGACGATTGGCTTGTGAGTGCTAATAGATCAGGTGAGTACACGTTTCCCTCCATTGAGCTTGGGGAAAATTATCGCGGTACAGACAAGTTTTATTTGAAAGGCCTGGGTGTTACTGACAGCCCTGCTAGCGCAGGTATTCAAGAACTGCACTTTTCAAGTAAAGACGGTGACCAGTCTGCGCGTATATTTAGCGGTCATCAATTCAATCTGTCCGACAGTCTGGAAAAAGATAACACCCTCTATAACAGAATTTTTGGACGTAAAGATTCCAAACCACCAGAACAGGACAGTGAAGCCATGAAAGACGAACAATTCAATCAGTTGTTGGGTGCCCTTAATTCCCAACACGAAACCATGAAAGACCTAGTAAAAAACTTCAGCACTAGTGGGGCGGGTGGAGGTGGTCAGCAAGAATCTGAAGAAGTGGGCTCCGACGAAGAAGAGAATGGCACCGTAAGTGCAAAAGAATTCAAAGCGCTTGAGAGCAAGTTCGATAATTTGAATAAAGAATTTAAAGCCGCGATTAATACTGAGAAACCCGGCACCAGTACCCCGGAGGGTACCGGCGGCGCCGGAGACGAAGAAGTAATTTAAGCCCGCAAGCGCAGTAAAACCTAAACAACCTGATTATTATTTTTGAGTGAAATTTTATGCGTAATGATACCCGGCTTAAATTTTCTACTTTAGTCAGCCTCATGGCTAAAACCTATGGTGTGGATACAGTAGAAAAATCCTTTGCGGCAACGCCATCCATTGAGCAGAAGCTACAGGACAAGATTGTCGAGTCCTCTAACTTTCTACAGCAGATTAATGTCATTGGTGTCGATGACCTCAAAGGGGAGAAGATCCTCGGCTCAGCCACCGGGATGGTGGGTAAGCGCACCGATACCACCAACAATGACCGGCAAACCGTCGATCCACTCGGCCTTGATCCCTACGGCTATGAGTGTGTAAAAACAGAATACGATGTTCATATTCTGTATCAAACCCTGGACGCCTGGGCAAAGTTTCCCGACTTTAAAGACCGTTTTATGACATACGTGCGCAAGGCAATTGCCCACGCGCGTATTAAACACGGATTTTATGGTACCCATAAAGCGTCTGTTACTGACTCCGCCACCTATCCCAATGGTGAGGACGTTAATAAAGGTTGGTTCCAGCATTTGCGAGACTATAAAGCAGGAGCGCAGATCCTTAGCGAGGGCGGCACGGCGGGGCAAATTCGTTTAGGTGCGGGTGGTGACTATGCAAACCTGGATGCAATGGTCCATGACGTGCTGCAACTGGTTGCCGAACCACACCGCGACGGCGATGACCTAGTGGCACTGGTTGGCCGCGATCTACTCGCCCAGGACAAGGCACAGCTGTACACCGCACAGGGGCAAACACCCACCGAAAAAGAGCGAGCCGAAAATAGTGCGGTCACGCGCACTTACGGCGGTTTGCTATCCCATCCAGTACCGTTCTTCCCAGTGCGCGGCTTAATGATTACCAGCTGGGATAATTTAAGCCTGTATTACCAATCGGGTGCAGTGCGACAAAAGATTGAGGATAACGCCAAGCGCGACCGCGTAGAACACTACAACACCATGAACGAAGCGTACGTGGTGGAAACCCTGGATAAAGCGGCGGGTATCGAATTTGGCAATGTGATGTTGCCAGACGGCAGCGGTGGCTGGCAGTAATGCAGCAGTAAATTATTCATCAACGGGCGCTGCGGACTTCCCCTGGTCACCGTTAAATAACGACTGGCCAGGGGCTTTTTAAAAAACGCCCCAATAAAAAATAAAAGAGGGAATGACTATGAGTCTCGCTTTGCGTCACAAAAAGAAATGTTTGGCCGCGCTAAAAAAACAGCAAGTCAGTGAAGTAACTGTCGAAACGGCAGCGGTCACTACCAGCAGTGAAGACAAAGACGATTATGTTCGCGGCTTGGTTGAAAGTAATCTGGAAAACGATTTGCAGCTGTTATCCGAACGCAAAGAGATTTCAGAAAAAATTGCCCTGAAGCGTGAATTACTACCCCGCTATCTACCGCACGCGCATAAATATATGGCCAGCGGCGCAAAGTACCCGAATCTCGTCCTGGTGCAGTGCGTAATCTGGCTGATTGATGTTGGCGATATCGAGCAGGCCTTGATGCTGGCCAACTATGCCATTGAGCAACAGCAATCTATGCCTGAACGGTTTAAGCGGGATTTGCCTACCTATGTAGCCGAAGAGCTACACGATTGGGCGGAACGTGAATACAAGGCCCAGCGCTCCCCCTTCCCTTATTTTTCCGAAGTCCTCGACGCGGTGCAGTCTGACCGCTGGCCAATCTTCAACAAAATTGTGCTGGGTAAACTCTATAGGATGGCGGGCCTCCTTTACGACCAAGAGGAAGACTTTGCCAAAGCAGTCCATTGGTATGAAAAGGCCGAACAAGTTAACGATAAAGCCGGGGTCAAAACCCGCTTAGAAATGGCCAGAAAAAAACTGTAACAGTTCCTCCCACGGCACGGGCCAGTGGGGCGCTTGTCGCCCTGAGCGGTCAAGCAAACCACTCGGCGCCGTGTTTTTAATTTGCTGTCTTAGGTATTAGTTGTTCTATGAAAATCAAGCGTTTCGCCATCGGGAATATTGTACTTTTTCAAGGGGATGCTCTTGCCGTATTGGAAAAACTACAGGGCAATAGTATAGGCGCGGTGATTACTGATCCACCTTATGCCAGTAGCGGGGCTTCATCTCTAACTAAAGCACAAGCACCTAGTCAAAAATATCAGGATAATGATGTAAAAAACAAACACCCAGAATTTATGGGTGAAAACAGGGATCAGCGAAGCTTTGCTTTCTGGGCGTCTCTATGGGTTAGCCAATGTTATCGGTTGGTAAAGACTGGCTCGCCCATCTGCGTTTTTAGTGATTGGAGACAGTTGCCAACCACAACCGATTATATACAGGCAGGTGGATTTTCTTTTAACGGCATTATTCCCTGGGACAAGACAGAGTCCGTCCGACCCGCAAAAGGAAAATTTCGTTGTCAGGCTGAATATATAGCCTGGGGATTCAAGGGTAAATGTTACGGAGATCGACACCCTGTGTACTTAAAGGGGGCATTGCGTGAGCGAGTCAACCCCAAAGAGAAATTGCATATGACAGGCAAGCCCGTTGCGGTAATGGAGCACCTGGTCAAAGTCGTTCCACCGGGGGAGACGATACTCGACCCGTTTATGGGGAGCGGTTCTACAGGTGTTGCGGCAATTAAATTCGGCCACCCCTTTATCGGCATAGAAGCCAGCGAAGAATACTTTGAAATTGCTAAGAAACGCCTACGGTCAGCCTACAGGGATTCACTTAGGGAAAAAGTGCAATGAGCTTTACCGGTAAATCCGAAAACTATCTGGAAACCACCCTGGAGAATAACGGTTTTTTTCCGGATCTCTCCTTGGGGGATTTACAGCGGCTTTACCGGGTGCCCGCGGAGTATCACCAGGAAAAGGTGGAGCATCATTTGCGCTTGGCCATGCTCGATGTCAACGACGATTTAATCGATCAGCAAGAGGCCTGGCAAACCGACGGCCATGGAACCTTGGCGGCGGTCTCGGATAAAGCGCTCGGTGGTAAAAATAGTCTAGAGGAGCAGTACCGGCGCGCGGTGTTCTGTAAGGCAACCGCCACCCTGTTTCAGGAGTTCGCCACTATCAATCGCCGCGAGGTGGGCGAACACCAGGCGAAGGAATCTGACAGCACCGCCCAACAATACCAGGCGCAAGCGGATCGCGCCCTGCGCAGTCTGCGCGGTGTGAAAACCAATATCACGGTGGAGCTTTTGTAATGGCTCTGCACAAACTGCGCACAATCACCCGTTTTTTATTGAATGCCAACCTGGTCTCCAGCGAGCAGTTAGACAGCTGGATGGAAGACGGCAAGTTGGAAACCACCAGTAAAAATTTGGGTAATGGGATTTGTATCTGCCGTCTGCGCTATGACGCGGTGATTAGTATCGAGCGTTTTTCCCAACCCGCAGAGCTACTTTTTGCGCTGGTCACTGCTTGGGTGCAAGACCAGGACGCGGAGCGCAATAACCAGAATTTACCTGACCCTGAAATCGACATCGATGTCATCAATGATCGCAAGGCCGATGTGGAAATCCGTATCGCCTTTTATGAGGACATTAATTTAGTGCCCGACGATAACGGGGTCATTCCCTACAACGGGAGCCAGTGGTCTATCGCCGCCGTGCCTGTCGATGAGCCCAACCAGGTTGGGGTAGGGGACAACCAATCACAGCCCACGGATGCGCCCTATGTCCGTAAGGATTGATATTACCGGGCACCTGGGCGTGAAAAAGCAACTGCAACTATTGCAGCTGCCCGCCGCTAAACGGCGGCGATTACTGGGTCAGGTCGGGCGCAAGGTGCGCACCTATTCTCGCAAGCGATTGCGCGAACAGCGGGATTTAAATGGCAAGCCCTGGCAAGCGCGCAAAAAAAAGGGCAACCGCAGAATGCTGCGGGGCTTAAGCAAAAAATTGCGCAGCAAGGCCACCCCAGAAAAAGCGGTCATTGATTTTAAAGATTCCGTAACGGCAGGTATTGCCTACAAGCACCAGCACGGCGTGAGCGAGCGCTGGAACGCGGAGAAAGCGGAAAAGGTTTACGGCCAGCCGGACTACGACGCCCCGGCAACACGGGAACAAGCAAAGGCCCTGCGCAAAGAGGGTTACAAAATTCGGCGGGTTAATGGGCACGGCTGGAAACAGCCAAGTCTGAAATGGGTAACAGAGAATTTATCGCTGGGCCAAGCCGGCGTTATTTTGCGCAGTATGCGCGAAGCAGAACCGAAAAAAAGCTGGGTTATTCCATTGCCGGATAGGAGCTTTCTCGGCGTGACCCAGAAAGAAGTAGAAGAGCTGGCCACCACAATTATTGACCAAACATTGGAGCGGTCGTAACGGACCAAAGAGGGCGATCACATGGCGTTAGGAAAAGTCGCAGTTAACAATCTCAATCAAGCCCAGGGCAGCACGCCAGAAATTGAGCGCAAGGCGCTAATTATTGGTGAGGGCGCCACCAATACCGGGCAGCTGATTTCTCTGAACAGTCAAAGCGATATCGATACCTTGCTGGGTGAAGACAGCAGCGAGATTCGCGATAACGTGCTGGCAGCACAGCTGAACGGCGGGGAAAACTGGCAGGCCTGGGCGGCACCACAGGCCAATGGTTACGACTGGGCCGAAGTGGTCGATACGGCCATGGCCACAGTGAGCCCGGAATTAATCGCGCTGTGTACCCCGGCTACCACTAGCGGCGAACTGACCGCTATGTACACCAAGGCGGAAAGTCTGCGCACCAGTCTGGCTCGCCGGGTAATTATCATAACGGCAACCCCTGGTATCGATGATAGCTCGCAAACCTGGAGCGACTACGAGGCCGCCCAGGCTGCGATTACTAACGGGGTTGCCGGTTATCGGGTTGGGGTTGTGCCGCAACTGCATGGCAATAACCTCGGGGTACTGGCGGGGCGCTTGTGCAATCACGCGGTGAGTACTGCCGATAGTCCTATGCGGGTTGCAACGGGCCCATTGATTGGCCTTGGAGATACTCCCATCGATAACGCGGGTACAGAGTTAACCGCCGCAACTCTGGAAACCCTGGATACAGCGCGGCTCTCGGTACCGCAGACCTACCCGGATTACCCCGGCACCTATTGGGGGGACTGCAATTTATTAGATATACCCGGCGGGGACTACCAGGTAATTGAGCACCTACGCGTGGTGGACAAAGCGGCGCGCGCGGTGCGGCTACTGGCGATTGCCAAAGTTGCCAATCGTTCCCTCAACTCCACCCCGGCCAGTATCAACGCCAATAAAACCGATTTAATGCGCCCCCTGCGGGAGATGAGTTACAGCACCGTCTTTGCCGGTCAGCACTTTCCCGGCGAAATCAAACCGCCCACGGATGACAGCATCACCATTGTCTGGCCGAGTAATTCGGCGGTGGAAATTTATATCAAGGTGCAACCGTATAACTCACCCAAGGCGATTACCGCGAATATCATTCTGGATATCAGTGGCCGTTAATCCTGTTGGGGTTTTGCTTAATTTAATAATTGGGGAGCAATCGCAATGAGTCGCAAACTCAGCGGAAAGGATATCGATGTCATGATCGGTAGCATGTTAGTGCATGTGGAAAAGTACACGGTCAGTATCGAAGACGCCACCGGACCAGCGTTTACTCGCGGCGTGCCGGACGGCTGGATATCCGGAGATAAAAAAGCCTCGGGTGAAATTGAGGTGGATACCAACAACTTAATGACCATTTTAGACGCCGCAAAAAGTGCCGGCAGTTTTAGTGCCCTGGAGCCGTTCGATATTGTCAGTAGTGCTGCCACAAATAATTTGGAATTTAAGGTAGAGGCTTTCGGCTGCAAGCTGCGCATTAGTGATTTGTTGGATGCTGCCGGAAGTGGGGGAGAAAAGCTCAAACACAAATTGCCCTACGACGTCACCAGCCGCGACTTTGTGCGGATTAATGGGGTTCCCTATATCGATGCCAGCGAAACGGAAAACTTTATTTAACGGGTAGGGCAAGGATATGCCGGATGATTTGGACCGCGCCTCGGCGTTGGAGCAGGCCCAGCGGCAACGGGCGCTACAGGCGCAACGCCAGCGCAGTAATTTTGAGGTGCCGAGTTTGGCCCAGTGCGAGGACTGCGAGGGGGATATTCCCAAGGCGCGCCAGGCCTTCGGCGGTGTGACGCGCTGTGTGGTGTGTCAAACCGAATTCGAGAAAGGAGGGCGCTAATGAAACGGCCGCGATACGGACAACTGCAAACCGCGCTGATAAAAAAAGGCTTCCGCTTTTTTGATGAGGGCGATTTCAACCTCAATTTGATCGGTATTCGCAGTGCGGACAACCGCGCAAATACTTTTAACGATTATTTGGCGGTGGCCTGGCGTTTCGATGGCATTCCGCATTGCCTGGTGTTTGCCGCGACTACCGATCCCGGCACCTTTTGGCGAAAGAACCCAATCAACCTAAACGGCACCGCCATTTTAGTGCCTGGGCAGTATCCGGGCTTGTGGCAGCTGGGATTACACCGGGGCAAGTATCGCGCACTGGTACAGCGCAGGCCTGCGCGGGTTTACCGAGACAACAACCGCGATGCGGTGATTAACCAGGATATGCCGATCGATGACGGGCTATTCGGGATTAATTGTCATAGGGCCAGCGAAAGCCATACCAGTCAGCGTGTGGATAAATGGAGTGCAGGTTGCCAGGTGCTGGCCGATCCGTTTGATTTTTCTCTACTGATGGCGCTGTGCGAACGCGCGGCGGAAAACTGGGGCAGTACTTTCTCTTATACGCTGATCGAGGAGGGGGACTTGTGAAACTAAAAGAAATTCTCAAAGCCGCTGGCGGTATCGCGCTCGATGTTTTCGCCCCTGGTACCCGGCAAATAATTAACGCCGTATTACCGCAAGACAAACAGCTGCCGTCGTCCGCTACCGGTATTGAAGCCGAGCAATCTGTGCAGACATTGCGCCTGGAACAGCGTGCCAGCCTGCTGGAACGTCAGGTGGATTTACACATAGCCCAGGAAGAGGGGTGGACCAGCCGTTATATCGCGATGTGCCAGGCAGACGGGCAGAGCAGCCGCGCACAGATTGCGCTGATGATGGCCAAGGTTCTGTGTTTTGAAATCCTCGCCTTTACTTTGTGGGCGTTTGTCTATCCCGAGCAGATGAACAACCCGGTGCTGTGGACGGTATTCGGCACTCTAACCGGGGTACCCGCAACCTTTCTGGGCAAATACTTTGGCGAACTGCGTAGAGAGCAGAACAAGCGGCAGGAAACCATGGGGGCGGCGCCGTCCACTGGATTGGTGGGCGGCATTGTGCGGACGTTATCTACGAGACCTGGGGGCAAGTAGTGGCAAACCTAACCGAACAACAGGCGGAAGAGCTGGCTCGCAAGACAGCACACCAAGCGGTTGAAGAGGTTTTACAAAAGCTGGGGGTCGATGTGGCTAATGTGCTGGAGATGCAAAAAGACCTGGCACACCTGCGCCAGCAGCGCAAAGCCGCAGAGCAAGTAGGTGTTTGGACGCGGCGAATATTCTTAGGGATTTTTATTACTTCCGTCTGCGCTACGTTGTGGGCGGGGTTTCTTTCCGGGCTAAAAGGCTCAAATTAAAAAAGGGGTTTACCAATGGCAGATATTACTAAACCGGCAGAAGACAAAAATACACAAATCATTGAAGTCACTGTCGGTGATAAAGAGTTTGTTTTTAATGTGACCCGTGATGATTACAACAAATATATCAATAGCGTTGTGCCCAATAGCAAGGTGGCGCCCTCGCACAACTTTCTGGTGAACACGATACAGCTAGAAGATAAAGCTGAGTTGGTCGGCGTTTTAAAAACTTCCCCTGGCGCTGAGGTGCAAATTGCAGGGGCTGTGTTGGAAGAGTACATCCCTGATTTGGCCATTACTGCAAAAAAGCGCAAGCGCTAGCGGAGCAAATTGCAGAAAACGGCTACGACCAGTTGTGTGTGCTAGTGGCCCGATATTTTCCAGGGGCGGCAGCCACTGAGGAGAACATGGCCCGTGCGCTCTACCTGGAGCAACGCGAATGCAAAAACCTGGAGATAGCCGTAGCCAATGGCATAGCCCGCGCATTAACCGGCAAATAGTGGAGAGTGTATGTCCTCGCGTTTGGAAAAATTATTGTTTTCCGTGAGCCTAATTGATAAGGCCTCGGGCCCTGCGGGCAAGATTGCCTCGCAGATCGATCAGCTCAACCAGCGCGCCACGGCGGGGTTTACCCAGGTGGGCGTGGGGGCTGCCGGTTTGTTTGCGACAGGCTATGCGTTGAAGTCGTTGCTCGGGCCGGCTATTGAAATGGACCGGGCACTGGGCGAGGTAAGTAGCCTGGGTGTGCGCGATGCGGCTTTACAAAAACTGGAAAAAACCGCGCTTAAATTTTCCGTGAAATATGGTGAGAGCGCGACGGAGTTTGTACGCGCTTCTTACGATATTCAAAGCGCGATTTCTGGATTAAACGGTAGCGAGCTTTCCACGTTTAGCGAGACCGGCGGTATCTTGGCAAAAGCCACAAAATCGAATGTAGCCACCATTACTGATTATATGGGCACCATGTACGGCATTTTTGAGAAAGAGGCTAAACGCATGGGCAATGCCAATTGGGTGCAACGACTTGCGGAGCAGACCTCTACCGCCGTTGCGGTATTTAAAACCGATGGCAATAAAATGGCTTCTGGTTTTTCCGCGTTGGGCGCCGATGCGACAGCAGCCGGAATTTCAATGACTGAACAAATGGCTATTCTCGGCAGTTTGCAAGCGACCATGAGCGGTAGTGAATCCGGTACGAAATATCGGGCCTTCTTAAAAGGCGTGGGGAAAGCCCAGGACCAGTTGGGTCTTCAATTTACTGATAGCCACGGCCGTATGTTGCCGATGTTGGATATTCTGCAAAAACTGCGCGGCCGCTACGGAGAGACAATCACCGTCGCCGAGGGAATGGAATTGCAAAAGGCATTCGGTACCCAGGAGGCGGTGGCATTAATAAATCAGCTATTACCGAAAACGGAAGAGCTGCGCGGCAAAATGGCGGAGCTGGAAAATGTTCAGGGCATGACCAATGCAACGAAGATGGCCCAAAAGATGGTTGATCCCTGGCAAAAAATGGGCGCGTCTGCCACCGCAGTACACACACAATTCGGCCGCATGATTCAGCCGGTATTGCTGCCGGTGTTGGAAATGATGGTTTCCACGGGTGAGGCCGTGATGGCCTGGATGGACAATCACAAAACCCTTTCCAAAGTAATCGGCGCCGGCACTCTGGTGATATTCGGCTTGGTGGCCGCTGTGAGCGCCTTTGCCCTGGTGCAGGGCTTGGCCACCCTCTCTATGGCCGGATGGAGTGGGGCACTGCTGGTGAGTGCTGCGGGTGCGCGACTCTGGCGCTTTGCGCTGGGGGCTGCGCAAGCCACCTGGTTCTTGTTCCAAATGGCAGTCTATGGCGGTGTGGCGATTTTCCGCGCACTGCGTACCGCCTTTATGGCCTCTACCGCCGCCACCTGGTTATTAAACGCCGCACTGCTGGCAAACCCGATCACCTGGATTGTATTGGCCGTTGTCGCCCTGGTGGCGGCAGTGGTGGGGCTGATCGTGTACTGGGATGAGTTAATGACCTGGTTTAGCGATATCAAACCGCTGCAACTGCTGGGCAAAGCGCTCGATTGGTTGATCGACAAAATCAATAGGATTCCAGGGGTAGATATCGGCGGCGGTGGTGAAGTCACTGTGACCGAAAAAATAGAGCAGGAGCGGGAGGCCATGAATCAGGCCTCCGCGGGTATCGCTCAGACTCGCCCAAGTGCGGTACCCGCTGGCGGCTTGTTGAAACAAGTTAGCCAGGCCACGACCAACAATAACGGGCTGAGGGTCGATAAGATCGAAGTCAATACCAGCGGCGGTGTCAGCGGTTATCAGCTGGCTGATGAACTGGCTTTAGCGGGGGGATGATGAGCGATTATGAAGACCTTCTAATCAATGATGAGCGGGATCTCACCTTGGATGCGGGTGGCTTCCCGGTGATCTGTTCCGGCCGGGTGAGCATCGGTCAGGATCTTAAACACCGTATTTTAGAGAGCGGTTTACTCCTGCAATTAATCGGTGAGCGTGACCCCAGAAAAATTGCACAAATTAAAAATCAGATTTTATTGCTGGTAGACACTGATGAGCGGGTGCGCCCAGGTACCGCACAACTGGTGGCGGATAACAATGACAGTGGCGGTTACTGGTTGACAGCAATCACCATGAAGTACGGAGACGCGAGGATAGCGCTATGACCGACGAGAACCGCGAACAGTTTGTGCAACTGGCGATTGATGCGGGTATTCCCACCAGTGAAGCGAGTCTTAATACTCATTTAAAAACCATCACCGGCAAGGCCGGCCTGACCATTAATAACGACAGCAACGTATCACCGTTCTGGCGTTTTGTGCAGGCGGCGATCAGTGAACCGGTTTTATGGCTGGTCAATTTTATGATTGATCATGTGTTGGCGCAGGCTTTTGTTAAAACGGCAAAGGGCTCTATTTTGGAGTGGCATGCGTGGGCGGTCGGGCTGGAAAAAAAAGGGAAAGTGTACGCTGAGGGACAGCTGTTATTTTCGCGTATCGATACCAGTGTGGCGCTAACGATTGATGCGGGTACGGTGATTAATAGTACGTTGATTAACGGTAAAACCTATTCAGTGAAGACTACTGAGGAGGCGTTGTTAAATCCCGGTGAGGATTCTGCAATTGTGCCGGTAAAGGCTCTGGCAGCCGGTGAGGGGCAAAACTTGGGCGCGGGATATTATGTACTGTTGGCGGTGCCGCTGGCGGGAGTCACTGTCACGAACCTAGAGGATTGGCTGATTGTCCCCGGCGCAGAGATAGAGAGCGATGATGAGTTGCGATTACGCACCCGCAATCAGTATACCGCGATTAATCAATGGCATACCGACGCGGGCTATACGGCCATTATTGCCGGGTTTGCTGGGCTCAATACTGAAAATATTTTTTTTGAGCACGATGCTCCGCGCGGGCCGGGTACCGCCAATGCCTATGTGATGCTGGATATTGGCAACCCCTCGGAGGAGTTTATCAACAGTATTCAATATGAGATTACCGACAAGGGCAACCACGGCCACGGTGATGATTTAATGGTAAAGGCGATGCCGGAAACGGATTACGACGTGGAGTGTAGTTTGTGGTTTGTGGCCAATACCAGCGATGCGGAAAAGACCACGTTGGTCTCGAGTGTTGGTAATTTTATTCGAGCGGCCTTCCGAGAAAACATCGACTATGCCCCAACCCTGGTTTATCCCTGGTCCCTGTTTGGCTTTTCACAACTATCGCGGGAAATACAGGAACAATTTCCGCAGATTAGCAATATCTATTTTAATTTGGCACAGATCACCAGCGAAATGGAGTTGCCGCGTTTGGGGAGTTTGATTGTCGCGGAGGCCGAGTCATGAAAATTACTTTACCGACTTGGGCGAATCGCGGGGAATTGAAAAAGCTGGGTTTGATGCTCGAACTCTGGTGGGGCTATATAGCCAGCTGGTTGCAGTGGCCTATGGCACAAATGGACCCTGAGACCTGCGGTGAGTCGGCATTGCGGCTGTTAGCGTGGCAGCGTTTTGTCGAGCGCTTCGATGCTGAATCGTTGGATTTGTTTCGTTTGCGAGTGAAGTACGCATTCGTCAATGCAGTAGATGCGGGTAGTGTTGCGGGTATTAAACGGATATTTGAACGCTTGGGCGTGGGCTATGTAGAAATCATAGAGCGTGACCCTGACCGGGACTGGGATGTGATAATTCTGCAATTAAGTGATGCACAGTTAAGTCAGAACCAAACCCTATTAAAACTGCTTCTGCAGAAATATGGACGCACCTGCCGGCGCTATGAATTTAAATTGATATCCCCCGTTGGCTTGGGGATTTCCGCGCACGAAATTGATCATGCGTGGTACTTCGACGCAGCAAGCTGAGGCGATAATTATGAGTATAGGGATATTAACTAACGCGGGCCGCGATCTCTTTGCACAAAAAGCTACATCCGGCGAGAAGCTGACTATCGACCGTTTTTTGCTGGCGAATATACCGGGACTTGATTCGGCGGTCGCCCCCGATCCGGATGAGGCTTTGCCGGATATTTCCCACCAGGTGGCGGAACGCTCCATTACCAAGGAAGGTTACGTAACCAACGACAAGGTGGTTTACTCGCTTTACTTGGGTACCGGGGAGGGGGATTTCTCTTTTAACTGGGTCGGGCTTTTGGCTGAGGATAACACTCTGGTTGCCGTGCGCTATATCGACACTATCCCCAAATATAAAACCAATGGCACCACCGTCGGCAACAGCTTAACCCGCAATTTTATGGTGACCTATACCGATGCCCAGGCGATCACCAACTTAACGGTGGATGCAAGCACTTGGCAATTGTCATTTGACCAGGCAACCGAGGTGATTGCGGGAATGGCCAAGGTAGCTCCGCAAGAGCTGGTGAATGGTGGAGAAGACGATCAGACCTTTATTACCCCGGCTAAGCTATCCACATTCTTATTTGAGCGCGTTATTGGCTTTGTGAATGTAAAGTTTTTTGGTGCGGTCGGGGATGGTGTTGCAGATGATACAGCGGCGATCCAAACAGCACTCAATACACCATCTCAATCGGTTTACTTCCCTAAAGGTTTATATCGAATTTCTGACCCTCTCCAAGATGGAACCCCAGCGCTGACAAGCACGATTACGGATCGCCATATTTACGGGGAGGGGTTTCTAACGGCGAGCGACCGGGTTTTAAAAGCTATTGAAGTGGCCGGGGATAGATCGGATATTTCATTACATGTGGCTGGAAACAACTGGGTTGCTAACGCTATTGTGGTATCAGGCGTGGACTGTGTTGTTAGAAAGTGTCGTATTACTGACCTTTTCGCGGATCAGTATTCGGCTATTGGCATTGTAGTCGATCTAATCGGGAAGATCGGATTTGTTAAGATAAAAGACAATATTATTGAAAGGGTGAATGCTAACGGTGATGGTGTGGGTGGCAATGGGAATGGCATGTGTCGCGCGGTGGCATTGAAGTCCGATCGAAATCAGACCGATGTTTCTGTTATTGAAGGGAATACTTTCAGAGATATTCATGGGGAAGAAGGTAACGCAATTACTGTTATCTGCTCATCTGACAATAACTACTATGACCTGCCGACAGAGATCATCGATAACACCATCATCGACTTTAACCGACGGGCGGTTAAGGCGCAATGTAACAAGGTTACGGTACAGGGCAACCGATTCTCCACAACCTATGGGGTAAGTAATCTCCCTGATGGATTTGGTCAACAATCCGTTGTTGATATGGTGCAAGGGGGTGGGCACAAAGTTGTTAATAACGAATTTAACGGTTGTAAATATTTTGGGCAGATCAAGGTCAATTGGGAAGATGGGGAAGATCAAGCAGATGAAATTGTTATAGAGCGTAACCGTATATTTGGCTTAGGGGCTGAAACAACCCAGACAATCATTTTTATCGACACCGGCGGCGGCCGGGTAAATATTTCTGGAAACTTACTATTGTGCCCCGAATATAGCGGTCATGGAATTTTGACTTCTAGCACCAGCATTGGGGTAGCAACCCACAATCAAATCCTTGTTGACGTGGCCGGCGGAGGAAAGGCTATTGAACTTGGGACGACGATGAAAGGCTATTTTAATATTGACTTAAATACTCTGGAACTGGACGAAATTCTAAAGCTGGATACGTCGAACAGTTCTATGGAGATCGATGTTACTAAAAAGGTCAATAAGAATTTTCGAATTTCAAACCACAATACGGTGGTTTCTGATGGCCAAACGGTAAGTAGAATCGAATTTCACCAGAATAATGACGGTTCGGACGAGGTAAGATCTTCAATTGAGACTCAGGCTTCTGGATCTGGTGGGGCTCTTGAGTTGGTTTTATCTGCTGGCGGTGGTATTCATCCACCTGATTCAGCCTGGGTGAGATTATGGTCTCACGGAATTTTAGCACCGGAGACAGACAATACTCAGGGGCTCGGGCTAAGTTCACATCGTTGGTCGGAGGTCTACGCGGGAACCGGAATAATTAACACATCCGACGCCCGTGAAAAGCAGCAGGTAGCCGAGCTTACGGAAAGTGAGCGGCGTGTCGCTGTAAGACTTAAAGCGCTAGTGCGTGTCTATAAATTTAATGACGCGGTGAATAAAAAGGGCGATAAGGCCCGTTTGCATTCCGGTGTTTTGGCCCAAGATGTGATTACAGCTTTTGCGGCCGAGGGGTTAGATGCACATCGCTACGGTATTCTTTGTCACGATGAGTGGGAAGAACAACCAGAAGTCAAAGATCCAGAAAGTGGGAAAGTGACGCGAAGGCATCGCGCAGCAGGTGATCGATATGGCATCCGTTATGAGGAACTTATCGCTTTTATTATTGCTGTGTTATAGAGATATTTTCGTGGTGTTTACAAGATTGTTTCGATAGAGCGGAGTGATAAACAGTGCTGCTTAACGATATCTCTATACCAAAGACCGAATTGCAGGTGAGTGTGACTACTGAGCTGAATAATGAATCACTTGGTGGGGAAACCAGTAGTACCAGTTCGGCACACAAAGGGATAAAGCCGAAGTTGGTCAGTGTTTCTTTTGTCGTTAAGTACACGGATCATGATGACCTCACGCAGTTCTATCGGCTTGCGGAAGCCACCGACAATAACGGTGACTTATTAATCTATGACATTACTGACCGATCTGTGAACGCGGCGAATATTCGACAGGTTATATTTAATGGACGCATAGAACAGCGCGAACTTATCGACAGGAAAGCATGGCGGGTGAGTTTTGCTCTACAGGAGTATCTGAGTGTTGCGGAGAAGATAGAGCAGCGTATCAGCAGCGAAGAAAATACAACGAGTACTCCGCTACAAGATAGCACCAATCAAACGGGCTTTGAGCGTGTGTTGCAGATGGTTGATACAGCACTGGTTCCACGATGAAATTACATAAAAAACTCTCGGTCAGTGATCAGAACTTTTCCATAGTGAGTAGTAATTTTCGCTTGAATCTTTTTACCCCTGGTCGTGCGCTGATTGCGGTACAGGCAGAAAAGCCCCTGAGTGGCTTGGTTGTTTTTCGTTGCGGCTACCACTTGGAATCCCTTACTCCCTGGTTTGTGGGTTATGTAGAAGCCTGTACCAGTGTCGATAAAAAACAACAGCGCATCTTTTGCCGAGAAATCAGTGCAGCTTTAGCACTGCGCCTTCCGCTGGCTTTGCGCAATGTCAGTTGTGGGGATGTTCTACAGCAGATCACCGCGCGCAATGGTGTTGAATTTGATAGGCCTGCGGGCGATCACCGTTATTTAAATACTCCGGCGGCGGCGTTCTACAACATGGCCAACGGTTACCATGCTATGGATTCCCTGGCGGAGGTATACGGCATTCCCCGCTTGCTGTGGCAGCAGCAAACCAACGGGCGTGTATATGTGGGCAGCTGGGACCATTCCTACTGGGCGGAAAGGCCCGTGCAGATTGATCGCAGCTGGGAGCGGCAGTTGACCAGCCACAACGGCGCAACGCTGCCAGCACTGCCGGCACTGCGCCCTGGTGCGCTCTACAACGGGGACATACTGACCGGAGTTGAGTTGGCAGGGACGCAAATGAATATCACCTGGTCGGCCAATCCCTGGGCGGAGCGCTAGCGATGCTGGAAAAAATTATTAAACGCATTGTGCGGCGCCTGTTCCCGGAACTCACGGGAGGCCTGCATTTGCCGCTGTGGGGCCAGGTGATCAATGCCCCGGCACCTATCACCGAGGCGATGGAGAGCACCGATGAGCAGCCGGGCTATTGCGTCGATGTGCAGCTGCTGGGCGCAGACGGCAAGCCGGACACGGCCATGCCACTGATGGAGAAAGTACCCCTACCGGTAACGGGTATCGGTGCGGAACGGGGCCTATTTGCCTTCCCACAGCCGGGTGTACTGGTGGAGCTGGGCTTTGTGATGGGATTGCCACATAGACCGTTTATCCGTTCGGTATTTGCGCGGGGTGAGTTACTACCGAAGTTGGGCGCCGCTGATGTGTTACTGGCCCAGGATGCGGCCAACTATTACCGTATCGACGACAAGGGAAACATTAGCGAGCAATGCCTGGCAGTGGCAGAGCGCTTTGCCAAATTGAAACAACGCCTGGTAGTGAAGGACGGCGGCACTGTATGGCTTGGGAATGAATCTAGCAACGTACTACGGATTCTGGATGAGCTAATCAAAGTGACCAGCGCAATTGCCAATACTGCGGCTACACATACCCACGAATACACCGATAACGGTACGCCGCTAAATACCAAAGCGCCCGACCAGGCTAGCGATTTCAGCGGGCAGAAGGGCGACGCCGATAAGCTGGATGCTGAGTTGGCGCCGATTGTGGGTTGACAGAGCCCAAAGGTATTACCGTACCCACGGTAAATATGTAATTGAATTGGAGGTAATTATGGTAGGAAAGATCAACAGGTTTGCAGTATTTGCCGAAGGCGTTCATTTAATGAATGGCGGTGCGAATAGTTTTAGAGGTTCTGCGCCTACTGAAGAGGCGGCAATGGAGTTAGCGGAAGAGATTGCGAAGTCTAAGAAAGCCGAGTTTTATTCCTGGTTGCAGATTTTGGATATTGTGACAGGGACCTATACCGAGTACTCGATCAAGTGGGGTGGGGTTTTAGAGAAAAGGGAACGCTCTACCTGTTAGATCTTGTATAAACTGTTGTTGCCACCCTCAGAATACTATGGCTTAGTATGTCTGGAGGGGGCAGCGCACTAATGATGATTAATTAGGGGGGGCTTTACAGATAATTAGGGACCTTAGTTTTATCCCACCCCATAAAAGGGTATACCCTTTATTTTCGATTGCGTAGCTCCTGCTTCAATGAAAGGATATATTTCCTTAAGTTTGTCGAAAGTATTTACACTGCCACTCCTCTCCGGAGTTAGTATGTTGGCAATCTCACGATTAATATATGGGCAGTCATCTGGATCAGCTTTGTCATCGTTGAGATAGCCCTGCAGTTCATTTCTTATCTCGCGATACAAATAGAATCTTTGAATTTCGCTAACAGGCCCGTTTAAGATTGTGTTGATATTGTCGATCATTGGAGTGTCGAATACCACGAATAATTTCGCGTATAATAAATTGAACTCGCGAAAGACCCTCTTTTCTTCTTCTGCTTTTTCGTTTCCATCTGCTGAATTTAGTTTTGGGTTGAGAAACATATTCTCATCCATGAATTTCATAAATTCGAAGGTGACTTCTTTTTTAAACTTCCAAATATCAGTAGTCTTAAGTGTTTTTTTGTCTAGCTCGGATTGGTATTCTCTTATTCCCTCTTCA
Source organism: uncultured Microbulbifer sp. (assembly GCF_947498635.1). Lineage (GTDB taxonomy): Bacteria > Pseudomonadota > Gammaproteobacteria > Pseudomonadales > Cellvibrionaceae > Microbulbifer > Microbulbifer echini. The sequence continues at coordinate 37,997 of NZ_CANMKV010000004.1, forward strand.
ACCATTTGGTCAACATATTTTTTGCTGAGATGGTTCAGTATAAATCCTACTATAATTAAAGTTATTAGTCCCACTATCCCATAAGTCGCGAGTAGATAATTTGCCTGGGTGGCGATTGCTTCTTTAATCTCAGGTGTCATAAAAGGTGAATTCGACATATGCTCTCAGTTAAATGATTTAATTGTTAATTTGTGGTGGTGAAAAATATGGGGTTTGCTTGGCCGCTAATGGCTTTAGTTTATTTTGTTATCGAAATGGTGTTTCGGATTTTTCAATGTCGAATTTTAGTTTTTTATTGTGGATCTTAAATTCTTCAAGTGCTAGTTCGTTTAATTCAGGGTTGCCTTGAGGTCCTAGGTGTATTTTTTCAATTAGGTTTTCGATGTTTTCAAGTTTGATGTACGGCACAAGCCCTGTTTTTGATTTTCTGAAATAAACCTCTGTTCTTCTTATGTCTAGTCTTTTTTTAATCACATATAACTCTTCATTAACAATCTTATGCTCTGAGCTTGGCTCTACAAATCTAAATATTCGCGTTTCTCTTTCATCCATGTAGTCAGGATGCTTGTTGGTCATTCTAATTCTGTTTACTTGAGAATCTATCGTCAATGGCCAGACTGAATCTTCAAGTGTGAATTCTGCAGAAAAGGCAGGTCCAATGGCCTTAATTTTTTTATGCTTTTCTAGTTTTTTATTTATTGAACTTGCTAATTGCTTCCACTGCTTAATCGCTTGATGTTCGTTGTAATTGCATGTGGCTATTTGAAAAGGCCGTATATCTCTTATCTTAGCTTTGTTAAAACCAATACAATATCCACCTTCTTTCGGGCAGTAACCTCGCCATTGGCTTAGTATGTTTTTTTCAGAAAAAGACCCGACATACACTCTGTTATTTTTGAAATTTCGATATTCCTGATAGAGAATAGTTAGGATTGCTTGATGATGTTCCGTTTTGCAATCATTTAAGATTTCACCTTGAAATCCTTCTAAAATTGTTTGTGCATAATGACCCTCTGTGTGATCATTGAGAAAGCGATGGTCTGTAAGCCAGAATTCACCTTCACCAATGATTCCATAAAGTCCATTGATGTCGGTGTAGTGATAGATTAATTCCACTTTACATCTGTCCTGTTTTTTTTAGTTGCTTTGATAGTGAGGTTTCAAGCAGCGTAAAAGCTAAATAATTTTTATTGCTCATGTCTAGCAGCTGAAGATCAATTGTAATTTCATTTTCTTCAAGCCTTAGAGCGAGGAAAGTAAAGTGCTTGCGAGATTGCTTGAAGTGATTGCCGTTCCACTGGCATTTTGCTGTAACTCCATCAGGCTGCCCCTCTAAGGAGTTGTACACAATTTTGGAGCCTAACTTTTCATCGTGGATTTGAATATTACATTTGTTACTTAATGATTCACCTAGCACAATCTGGATACCATTATCAGTGTTCCTGGCTTCCATGATTTTGACTCGACTAGTTTCGATTTCTACCAGGTTATCTACCGTTGGGTAGATTTCATTTCCCTTCATTGCATCCTGGCAGCTAGATAAAGCTACCAAGCAGGCTCCAACCTTCAAAAACCCCTTAAAAATTCGCATAACCAACTCCCTCTGGTTGTCCGTGATCAATAATTGTGCAGTAAAAAGGGGCGCCGGTCACTCCTCCCCACGCCTACCGGTTTTGAGCCCTCTTTTGTTTGGTGAAATTGGGAGTAGTACCAAGTTCTGAATTGGTGCGGGCTCGACAGTCTATGAGGATTTCAGAAAATGAAAGGTTTTGAAGCACTTTGAACAAATTTTTCACTGACCAAAATATAAGAATAGTGGTGTTGACTATAGGAATGGATAGCTACTGAAGCACCTTCGAAGAAAGGGCTGGTAAGCTCTGGCTTGATCTGTGCCTGCAGAAGAGGTAGCTGAAAGGTAACGTAAGCTGTCCAGCGTAGGCTCGAAGGGCGGAGTGCTTTGCTTGCGATTGTTATGTTTTAATTGTATGTGAAAGAAGTTTTTCGACATCTTTTATAAACTGCTTTCTAGGCTCAGAGTAAAAGTCATTGCCTACATGTGAAGTTAAAGTGTAATGCATATACCTAGGCTCCTCGCCAATGTCTCGATGCATGTTAATGCCGGAAAAATCATCCCACGCGCTCTGAAAGCCGTACTTATCTTTGACGTGATCAGAATACTCGATAACAGCGTTACTTATTTTGGGATGACTACCTTTCAAAATCCTCCTTACTTCAGCACTTGATACAGAATATATGCCCTCTGGGTAAAGTTCTTTCAGTTCATTTAGAAGAACTGTCCTAAACCTATCGGATGCCTGTATCTTTCTGGATTTTAGGTAATGCCTCCATACCAAAAACGCAGTAAAGCATGCGGCCAAAAATCCACCGGCTAATTGGTTGAAATATTTTACTAAAAGCTCTATCACTTGCTTTGAATTCCAGTATCTACGAAACAGAACGGGCAGTTACCATGTGCCTTTTTGTTTTCTTCACTTCAGCTAATGCCCTAGAGATTGCTTTCTTTGCCTTTGTGTACGAACTCTTAGGGTCTGCTTCATTGGGCAGAACGGTGAATTGCTTCTCTTTGTCGGTTAGTGGCTTGTTACTCATCGTCATGGTCCTCATCAAGATCAATGACCATCTTTCCATCTTTGTCGCTTTTACCAGACGCCAAGCCTTGTGGCTCTTTGATCTTGCCTTTCTCTATTCTCATTTGTTGAGCCAGCTTCTTTAGCCCAGCTTTTGCTCGTTCTTCTTTGGTAAGCCCTTTGAGCTTCTCGTCATGAGCGGTATTGAAATCTTTGATTTTGTCATTCATCAAATGATTCTCCTGATACAGCTGTCGCTTCTGGGGTCGTACTGGAACCCTTTCTGCTCATAGTAATCTCGAACATCACCATTAATGGGGTGCATAATTTTTACGTGCGTAGCACCCAGAAGGGTGGCATAGGCATACAAGGCTAGATAAGTCAGGTCTAGGTGTGCTTCACCTGCACCTGGTGATTTCTCGATGTAATCCAGCCTTAGTCCTGTTGCATGATATGTTGGGCGGCCCATGGCGAAGCCTACCAGGCGATTTCCGGCCCAAGTGGCGGATTCAAATCGTTTGGGGAACTTAAGCTTCCAGCTTACCCAGGAAGAAGGCCAATCCCAATCGACCTTTCTTTGCGGGTGATTCTCCCACTGCTGGAAAGCGGCATAGGAAGTGCTATCAACAAGTGCAAGGCGGGTATCCGGTAGATCTAGTGCCTCATTGGCCATTTGGATCGACTGTCGCCTGAGTTCTGCATACCTGCGCTCTAGCTCCTCGCGCATACCTAGCTTAAAGCCTGCCATAAAAACTCCTTTTCAAATGGCTTTTCTGCTTCTTCTTACTGCAGCCGGCTTCTTTTGCTTCAGCTAGCTTTACCGGTTGTTGAGCTGGCTGAGAAGTGGGGGAGGGGGCGTTGTATGCATATGCACTTTCCGCCTCCCTGGCAGTAAGAGATATTTTTGCGTTGACACTTTGTCGACACTTGAACGAAAAAAGGGCGGTACCAAGAAGATTGGTACCGCCCTCAGTTGCTTGTAACTCATTGATTTACAAGACTTTATATGGCGGTGGGGCAGGGATTCGAACCCTGGGACCTGTTACAGTCAACGGTTTTCAAGACCGCCGCTTTCGACCACTCAGCCACCCCACCAAATTATGCTGCGCATTATACCCAGCTTCGTGCTACATACAAGTGCCCTTGTGAATTTTTTTAATAAGTTCAATAGGTTAGGTGATTTATTGACCAATCCCGACACGTGCTCGGGAATAAAAAAGCCGCCAACACCTCAGGTGTTGGCGGCTTCACGGGGCTCTGTTAGCCGGCTTCTGCAGAGTTGCGGTTAGAATCCGCGTCTGCCTGGGCTACGCTTCGAGCCAGGCGAGGGTCGTTAGCCGGGCGGGTGAGGGGGCGAGGATTGTGCTCAATGGCCGCTGGTTGGGCGGTATCCAGCGGCTGCTGGATGCCGACTTCACGGTGCTCGGTAACGATTGCCAGCTCAAGTAATGGCTTGGGATTGTTACGAGGGTCATTACCTGCGCGACCGCGGGTTGCCGGGGAGGTGATTTCTTCGGAGGCTTTGGCCTCAGCGGTCATTACCTCTTCCCTGGCGAGAGCGTTGCTCAGCTCTTCCTTTGCCTTAGCCGCTTCACTGGCCTCTTGCAGAGCGGTCTCTTCCGCATCCTCCGGCGATTCCACGGCAGAAGGTGTTTCTTCAGCTGCTTTATTTGCCGTTTGACGGGTGGTGGATCGCTCTTCTTGGGCAGCGGTGGGTGCTACTTGTGTCGCAGAGGTTGCCGTTACTTTGGGTGCCTCCACGGCAGTGGCCGCCGGTTTCGCTCTTTCTTCGGTATTTGCTACAGATTTTGCTTCCTCTTGTCTTGTGGTGGCTTCTTCCGCAATCGGGGTGCGTGCGGGGGCCTCTACAGAGGGTTTGGCTTGGCCTGCCTGTGCGGGTTTCGATGGCCTCCGTTCTTTGCGCTCGGTTTTACGCTTCGGAGTTTCGCTTGCTGGCGTCTCACTAGCGACATTTGTGGCAGTGTCCCTGGACTTTCTGGCTTCACTTTCAGCTTCGTCAATGGCTTCATTAACTTCGCGGTCCAGCTCTTCCTGGCTTTGGGCAACGGCGGTAGCGGCAGTATTCTCCGGGCGGCGGCCTCGGCGGCGAGCCTGCGGGCGGCCGCGTACATTGCTGGGGCGGCGTGCCGGGCGCTGTTGATCGGTGCTTTCGTCTACCTGGACACTGCTTTCTGTGGCGCTGCTTTCAGTGATGTTGCTGCGATTTTCGTCTTTGCGACGATTGTCTCCGCTGCGGCGGCGGCGACGGCGGCGCTGCCCTTCTCCACGCTCTGCTCCACCTTCACGATCATCAAATTGCTTGGAGGTTTGTCTGGCCTCTCGCTGATCTTCGCCCTTAGCATCTTCGCGACGATCGTCTTTGCGGCGCGTCTGACGCTCACCGCGATTGCTGCGGTTACCACTGCGTTGATTGCGATTACGGTTGCGGTTGCGCTGGTAGTCTTTACCTCGGTTTTGAGACTTTTGATGCTTTTGGGGCTCTTCCTCTTTATTGGAGAAAAGCTCAGCGATGGCACTGATCAGGCGACTGAACAGGCCCGGTTCCGGTTTTTTCTCCGGAGTGGGCGCCGGTGTAGTGTGGGCGATCGGCTTCACCGCAGCCTGGGCCGGGGCGCGCTGGGGTTGCTCTTCTTTCTTGGTAACGGTTTCCTCTGCACTTCCGGAAATCTTGTAGGAGGTTTCCAAGGTAGCGGTATCGTCATCGCGCAGGCGCTGAACTTCAAAATGCGGTGTTTCAATGTCCGCATTGGGTACAACAACCACTCGGGTCTTGTTGCGGGACTCGATTTGGGAAATGGCTTTGCGCTTCTCGTTGAGCAGGTAGGTGGCGACATTCACGGGGGTGATTGCGCGAATCTCTGCGCTGCGCTCTTTCTTGGCTTCTTCTTCCACCAGGCGAAGGATAGAGAGTGCCAGCGATTTAGTGCCGCGTATGGTGCCCTGTCCACTACAGCGGGGGCAGACACGGAAGGTGGTTTCACCTAGAGACGGACGCAGGCGCTGGCGCGACATTTCCAAAAGGCCAAAGCGGGAGATACGGCCAACCTGTACGCGTGCGCGGTCCATGCTGAGGGCCTTTTCCATACGCTTCTCAACTTCGCGCTGGTTGGACTTGCTTTGCATGTCAATGAAGTCGATGACGACTAGGCCGCCCATGTCGCGCAGTCGCAGCTGGCGGGCAATTTCGTCAGCAGCTTCGAGGTTGATGTTGCGCGCGGTTTCCTCAATATCGCCGCCCTTGGTGGCGCGAGAGGAGTTGATGTCGATAGAAATCAGCGCTTCGGTGACATCGATAACGATGGAGCCGCCGGAGGGGAGTTTGACCTCGCGTTCGAAGGCCGTTTCAATCTGGCTTTCGATTTGGTAGCGGTTGAACAGCGGAATAGAGTCTTCGTAGAACTTAACCTTGTGGCTGTAGTGGGGCATTACCTGGTCGGCGAAACCTTTTGCCAGCCCGAAGGAGTCTGCGTCATCGACAATCACTTCACCGATATCGTCGCGCATGTAGTCGCGGATAGCGCGAATAATTACGTTACTTTCCTGGAAGAGGAAGTGTGGGGCTTTAGAGGTGTCCGCCTCGTCTTTTATGGCGTTCCACAGTTGTAGAAGGTAGTTGAGATCCCATTGCAGCTCCTCGCCGCTGCGGCCAACACCGGCGGTGCGCACGATAATGCCCATGCCTGAGGGGACATCTACGCTTGCCAGGGCATCACGCAGCTCGGAGCGTTCGTCGCCTTCGATGCGGCGGGAGATGCCGCCGGCGCGGGGGTTGTTTGGCATCAGGACCAGGTAGCGCCCGGCGAGGCTGATAAAGGTGGTCAGAGCGGCCCCTTTGTTGCCGCGCTCCTCTTTATCTACCTGAACGATGACTTCCATGCCCTCTTTGACGACATCTTTAATCTTGATGCGGCCTTCGATGTCCTTGGGCTGTTTGAGGAAGTATTCACGGGAAATTTCTTTCAGGGGGAGGAAGCCGTGGCGCTCTTCACCGTAGTCGACAAAAGCGGCTTCGAGGGAGGGTTCTACACGGGTAATTTTGCCTTTGTAGATATTGGCTTTTTTCTGCTGACGGGTGCGGTTTTCAATGTCCAGGTCGTAGAGCCACTGGCCGTCGACCAGGGCTACACGCAACTCTTCAGGTTGGGTTGCGTTGATTAGCATTCTCTTCATGCGTGTCGTTTTCCTTGCGTTGCGCAAAGGTATGACACCGCTGTTTGCAGACTTGCTTGTGGGCCACCAAATGGAGAGGACCAGATGGCGGGGCAGGGAAATCAAAAGCGCTGTCTCTGCCGCAAACTCAGTCTACGCGGCTTATTTGAGACGATCGTTCGCCTATAGTTCTCACTGCAAAAACTCCGGATAAACGCTGTTGTGGTGCTATCCGTTGGTACTTTGAGTACCTTTTTTCCTTGAGTACCTTTTGTTAGTACTGCCCTGTACCAGGGCCGTGGATTTCCATGGCCGGGTTGGGCGCCACCCTTCGGTCAGTTTCAAGCTGGGTGGCAAGGTTTGCGTCGTTGTTACTGGCTCTGCAGCTCGGCTTTTGGCCGGTGCCTATCTTCTTTTACTTTGTTCACCAGGTTATTGGAAACAGTTGAACCCTGGTTGCCAGTTCGGTCGCTGGCATCATCATCTGCAGAGCGGGACGCAAATTTTATGAGTTGTCCTTTCAAGCGCTGCGGGTTGCGGCCCGTCTTACCTTCGCGATAGTTACCCACTTAACTGTGGGCTGTTGTGCCGGTGAGGCCCCTTGAGATTCTCGTTTTGGGGTGCGCTCATCAGCTAAGTTTTTTATCAATGACGCGGTATGCCCGCGCACTGGCCGAACAGCGGTATTTTCTCTGAAACCTTGGCTATCTCTTCATGTGGGAAGCCGCCAATGGCCGAAAACCAGCCGAATCCAGGCCGGCCGAATATAGCACGGGCAGGGTGGTGCTTCAATTGTCCTGGCCGCGGCGCTATGATGCGCGTCATGCGAAGTACATCCCCCCATAAAGCGGCTGCGGCCGACACCCCCTCTGATACCTGGAAAGCCTCTGGTGGCGTACAGTTCTTAACTGTGCCCGATGAGCTGGCAGGGCAGAGGGTTGATAATTTTCTAATGGCGCGCCTTAAGGGCGTGCCCCGATCGCGAGTTTATCGAATCCTGCGTAAGGGTGAGGTCAGAGTAAATAAAGGACGGGTAAAGGCAGAATACAAGTTGGTGGCTGGTGATGTAGTGCGTGTGCCGCCAATTCGTGCTGCGGAACAGGCTCCTGCTCCGCTTGCGGGAGAACCGCTGCGTCAGCTGATAAAAGATTCCATACTTTACGATGACAAGGGCCTGCTTGTGATCAGTAAGCCTGCCGGCCTCGCTGTCCATGGCGGCAGTGGAGTGCGGCTCGGTTTGATTGAGGTGCTCAGGCAAATGTATCCGCAGAGCCCGTTTATCGAGCTTGTGCATCGCCTTGATCGGGATACGAGCGGCGCGATTATGGTGGCGCGCAAGCGCGCGGTTTTACAGCATGTGCAGTCAGAGCTGCGCGATGGTCGTATCGGTAAGTCTTATTTGGCTCTGGCAGTGGGTAAATGGCCCAGGGGTCAAAAGGTGGTTGAGGTGCCTTTGCGCAAAAATACGCTGAAGAGCGGTGAGCGAATGGTCTCGGTCCACCAAGATGGCAAAGCTTCCGAAACGCGCTTTCAAGTGCTGGAGCGCTTTAAGGCGGCGACGTTGCTAGCCGCAGAGCCTGTGACCGGGCGTACTCACCAAATTCGAGTGCATGCTCAATTTGTTGGCTGCCCCCTGGCGGGTGACAGCAAATACACGGCTGATGAGGATAATCGGGATTTTCGCGAACGGGGCCTCAAGCGTCTTTTCCTTCATTCGGCCTCGGTGCGCTGTACGCTACCAGATGGTACCAGTGTGCATGTTGAGGCGCCTCTGCCAGGTGAGTTGCAGGGGTTGCTGAAGAAGTTGCGGGATGAGTAGGGTTTGTAGTTATGCTGGTAATACTTGACTGGGACGGCACAGTTTGTAATTCCGAGGCTCGGATTGTGGCGTGTATGCTGCGTGCAGCTGAGCGGGTAGGGTTGCCAGTGCTCGCTCCAGAGGCCGTAAGCAATATTATTGGGTTGGGGCTGCCGGAGGCCGTGGCGAGCTTGTTTCCTGAGGCTGCCAGCGAGGATAAGCAAGCCCTGCGGCAGTTCTATTCCGAGGAGTGGATGGCTGCCAGGGTGGACCCTCTGCCTTTGTTTGAGGGTGTATTGGACACCCTGGACAAACTGCTTTGTGGGGGGCATCGGCTGGCGGTTGCTACAGGAAAGAGTCGGCGCGGTCTCAACCGGGAGTTTGATGAGCACGGCTTGGGGCATTTGTTTGTAGCGAGTCGCTGTGCGGATGAGACGGCGTCCAAGCCAGATCCGCGAATGCTTAGTGAGCTGCTGACCGAAACAAGTTGTGGTGTCGATGAGGCCGTCATGGTGGGCGATACGGTTTACGACCTAAATATGGCTGCGGCGATTGGTATGTCTTCTATCGGGGTAAGCTATGGTGCCCATTGCCCGACTCGTCTACAGGGGTGCAAGCCTCAGATCATCATAGATGAGTTTGCCGACCTGCTTGGTTGGTCCCCGCTTAGCACTTAATTTCTGGGTTTAGTGGGTCTATACCAAATTCGCTGAGGAAGTCTACCAGTCGGATCAGGGGGAGGCCCACAAGGGTGTTGATGTCGTCCCCGTCAAGCTTCTCAAATAAGGTAATGCCCAGGCCTTCTACCTTAAAGGACCCGGCGCAGTCGTAGGGTTTCTCCAATTCTACGTATCTTTCGATCTGCGCTGAGTTCAATGTGCGGAAGTACACCGTAAAAGTCTCCACCGTGCTTGTTTGTCGCCCACTTTCGCTGTCGAGGAGTGAGAGGCCGGTGTGAAAGGTGACTTTGTGGCCGGAGCAGGTCTGAAGTTGGGCGATGGCCTTGGATCGATTGCCTGGTTTTCCTAGTATTTGCCCGCGGCATTCGGCCACCTGGTCTGACCCTATGATCAGGGCGTGCGGGTTGTTGACGGCCAAAGCCTCAGTCTTTCTTTTGGCTAGTCTCAAGGCCAGCGCGTCGGCACCCTCTCCGGGCCTCGCCTCTTCATTTATATGGGGGGCCGCGTACTGGAAGGGAAGTTGCAACTGTTGCAGTAGTGCTCTGCGGTAGGGGGAGCTGGAGGCTAGTATCAGTGGGGTGGCCATTATTTGGACAATTCCATGGTTGGTTGGTCAAGGTTTGTGCGTGGGCGATACTGCAGTGGCTTAATTGTTTTGACAAGGGTGGGGCGAGTCCATAGAATTGCGCGCTTATGTCGATAGCCCCCCCTAAATCAGTATTGCCGAAGAGCGTTGACGCTCGAAAATTGGTGCAGCGCGAACAGTTTCTGGACGGTATTTTACCTCTGGAGTCACTGGAGCGTCTCAGTGAGGCTGTAGAGTCTGTGGATGGGGAGATCGCGACTGAAATTCAGTTTGGCCGTGATCTGCAAAATCATCTCACTGTCAGCGGTAAGGTATCGTGCGCAGTGGACCTGCTATGCCAGCGTTGTTTGCATCCTGTGCGAGAACAGCTGGAGGCGCAGTTTTGCTGGGGTATCGTTTGGTCTGAAGAGCAGGGCAGGGCCCTCCCTAAAGACCTGGATCCGGTTATTCAAGACGGCGATGAGCTGGACTTGCACTTGATCCTTGAAGATGAAATTTTGCTCAATCTGCCGATGGTGGCTTATCACGATGAGGAATGCGTCTCTAAGGAGAGCTTTCACGTTGGTGAGGAAGAAACTGAAGCGGGGGAGCAGCAGGAAAACCCCTTTAAAGTGCTGGAGCAGTTGAAGGGTTCTTCGGGTAAATCCTAGATTTTCCGGGGAGTTTGGGCTCGCCGGTAGGCGCCCCGGTTCCAGCGAAATTTGTTTATTTTAGGAGCTAGCAATGGCTGTTCAACAAAACAAGAAGACTCGTTCCCGTCGCGGCATGCGCCGCTCTCACGACGCTCTGGGCGCCGGTGCCACCCTTTCCGTAGATCCGACTACCGGTGAAAAGCACCTGCGTCACCACGTGACCAAAGACGGTTTCTACCGTGGTCGCAAGGTGCTCGAAATCGGCGGCGGCTCCGAAGAAGAGTAAGCTTTGTCCAGCCAATTGCGATTGGCCGTGGATGCAATGGGCGGGGACTTAGGTCCCCGCTCTGTCGTTCCGGCCTGTGTTAGATTCCTTCAAAACTTCCCCGCAGCGCAGCTGAAACTCTTCGGTCCCCGCGCGCAACTAGAAGCACTGTTCCTGGAGCAGCGCCACCCCCGCATTCCCGATCGTCTTGAAATTGTTGACTGTGAACAGGTGGTTACCCAGGAGTGCAACCCTCTTCAGGCTGTGCGTCACAAGCGTGATTCCACAATGGCCGAAGCGCTGAGAGCGGTTGCTGAGGGCGATGCTCAGGCTATGGTGACCTCTGGAAATACCGGCGCGCTTTTAGCTTTGAGCCGTAGCGTTCTGGGTAATATTGAGGGCGTTAGAAAGCCGGCACTGGGTAAGTCTGTCCCTTCGGGGCACGGCTCCTGTTACCTTTTAGATCTGGGTGCAAATGTGGGGTGCAATGCGGAGGACTTGTTGCAGTTCGCTCGGATGGGGATAGAGGCGCAGCATCTTCATACCGGAACCCCCCGCGCAGACATTGAAGTGGCTCTATTGAATATAGGCGCTGAAGCGCACAAGGGAACCGCTGAGATCCGTAGGGCTGCAGAGCTCTTGGAGGCAGACCCGGAAGTCAATTATGTGGGGTTTGTGGAGGGGCACGATATCTTTACCGGTGCCGTCGACGTGGTTGTATGCGATGGGCTGATGGGGAATGTGGCCATGAAATCCGCTGAAGGTGTAATTAGACTTATGGGTCAAAAAGCGTTCACTATTGAAAAGAAGGGTTGCTTTAAGCGTTTTTTTGGCCAATTAGCCATAAAGTTGTTGCGAAAATGGCGCACACAGGTAGAGCCTGCTCGCTATAATGGCGCCAGTTTTGTAGGAGTGAAGGGTAACGTGATCAAGAGTCACGGAGGTGCCAGCAGTGAAGCCTTTTACCGGGCCATGGTGACGGCTAAAGAATGTGCCGATGCTAACCTAGCCGCGAGAGTCGGTGCCGCTTTGGTGCAGGCTGGCGAGCGAAACTCAAGGGCAATAGGGTAGAAAGCATGCCCTTCTCTTACTGAAATTTGCCAAACAGATTTAAGGATGTCTTATGACCAATGCCGCGCTTGCATTCGTCTTTCCGGGGCAGGGATCTCAAAAGATCGGAATGCTCTCCGAAATTGCCCAGGAAGCCCCTGAAATCCTCGCCACTTTTGCCGAAGCTTCGGAAGTCCTCGGTTATGACCTTTGGGACCTCTGCCAAAATGGCGAGCAAGAAGCAATCAATCTTACTCAGCGTACCCAGCCACTGCTTTTAGCCTCAAGTGTTGCTCTTTACCGACTCTGGCGTGCCCGTGGCGGCGCCCTGCCCGCAAGCATGGCGGGACACAGTCTTGGAGAGTGGTCAGCATTAGTTTGTTCGGGAGTCTTGGCGTTCAAGGATGCAGTTCACTTGGTCCGTGAACGCGGCCGCCTGATGCAGGAGGCCGTCCCTGTCGGCACGGGGGCTATGGCTGCTGTGATAGGTCTTGACGATGCCGAGGTAGAAGAGGCTTGTGCCAGTGCGGCACAGGGCGAGGTAGTTGCCGCGGTGAACTATAACTCTCCGGGTCAAATTGTCATCGCTGGCAGCAGTGCTGCGGTTGGGCGTGCTATTGATGCCTGTAAGGCGGCGGGTGCCAAGAGGGCAATGCCTCTGCCAGTGAGCGCACCATTCCATACTGAGTTGATGCGTCCGGCAGCGGAAAAGCTTGCTCCCCAAATTGAGGCGGCAGAATTCAGTGCACCTGAAATTCCCGTAGTACACAATGTACATGCCGAAACCGAGGCTGATCCGGTGAAGATCAAAGCGCTTATGATTGAGCAGATCTATAGCCCTGTGCGCTGGTCCGCCTGCTCCCAAAAGCTGGTGGCTGATGGTGTTATGCAGCTGGTTGAGTGTGGGCCCGGCAAGGTGCTGGCGGGTTTGGCTAAGCGGATCAATCGCAGTGTTGCCTGTCATGGCATCGACACTCCCGGAAGCTTTAATGAGGCACTGAGATCCACAGCCATCTGAGTTGCTCGGGTGATTGGCGATGATCGAATAAGGATAAAGCAAGTATGAGCTTAATGATTTCCCTTGAGGGTAAGGTAGCCCTGGTTACCGGTGCTAGTCGCGGTATTGGTGCGGCAATTGCGGATATGCTGGGCGGTCAGGGGGCGACGGTGATTGGCACTGCGACCAGTGAGGGTGGAGCAGAGAAGATCAGTGCCCGTTTTGCTGATAAAGGAATCCGTGGGGCTGGTATGGTGTTGGATGTCACCAGTAAAGAAAGTATTGCCGAAGTGCATGCGGCGATAAAGACCAATTTTTCTGTGCCCACCATTTTGATTAATAACGCTGGTATTACCAAAGACAACTTGCTCATGCGCATGAAAGACGATGAGTGGGACTCGGTGGTTGAGACGAACCTATCGGCGGTCTATCGAATGACCAAAGCTTGCCTGCGGGATATGACCAAGGCCCGCTGGGGGCGTATTATCAACATCAGTTCCGTAGTGGGCAGTATGGGCAATGCGGGACAGAGTAATTACGCGGCGACCAAGGCGGGTGTGGCGGGATTTGCGCGTTCCCTGGCTGCAGAAATCGGCTCTCGGGGTATCACTGTGAATACGGTTGCGCCGGGATTTATTGATACCGATATGACCAAAGTACTGCCAGAAGCCCAGCGCGAGGCGCTGCTTGATAGGATTCCCTTGGGCCGTCTGGGCCGGCCCGAAGAGATTGCCTCGGTTGTGGCTTTCCTGGCAAGTGATGCCGGGGCCTACGTCACAGGGGAGACAATACAGGTCAATGGCGGCATGTATATGACCTGATGTACGTCGCAAAAATTTTAATAAATTATTGATTTTTAAGATATTTTTGTATTTGCTGATGGTGTTGAAGGGCCGTGCATTACAACCCTAAAAAGTTGGGGTACAATGGCCTCTGAATTATCCAAAAGCTGTGTGAGCCGGTCGTTATCGCCGTTAATTGGATTGGCGAAATAACAATAGCGACTAAAACAGATTTTTACCCACTAGGAGTTAAATTGAATCATGAGCAGCATTGAAGAGCGCGTGAAAAAGATCGTTGCTGAACAACTGGGCGTGAAGGAAGAAGACGTTAAGCCTGAAGCCTCTTTTGTTGAAGATCTGGGCGCGGACTCACTCGACACAGTTGAGCTGGTAATGGCTTTGGAAGAGGAATTCGAGACCGAAATCCCCGATGAAGAAGCAGAAAAAATCACTACTGTTCAGCTGGCAATCGATTACATCAAGGATAACCTTGGTTAATTCCTGCTGGGTAGTTTAGGTGCGAACAGTCTAGTTGCTGTACGTGGCCAAGCGTTTCTGAGAGCCGTTCTATGTTTCATAGCGCGGCTCTCTTTTTATTAGGACTATGGAATTGTAACTGCTGTTCGTTGGTAATTTCCTTCGCAAGGCGAGGGAGAGCAGTAGTAGTAAGAGTTTCGGGGGGACCGCAGTGTCGCACAGAAGAGTTGTTGTAACCGGTATGGGCACAGTGAGCCCACTGGGTAACACCGTAGGAGAGACTTGGTCTGGCATCCTCAGGGGGGTCAGTGGAGCAGCTCCAATAGAAACGTTTGATGTCTCGACGTTCTCAACCCGTTTCGCAGCTACGGTAAAAGATTTTGATCCTACCCCTTATATGCCTGCGAAAGACGCCCGCAAGATGGATAAATTCTTGCAGTATGGTCTGGTCGCCGGTATTCAGGCGATGGAAGATAGCGGTCTTGAGGTAAGCGAGGGGGATGCACCGCGTATGGGGACCTGTATAGGTTCCGGTATGGGCGGTATTATGGCAATCGAAGACAATGCGCTATTGATTGCGGAAAAGGGACCCCGACGGGTTTCGCCATTTTTTGTGCCGGGCGCCATTATTAATATGGTGGCCGGCAACCTATCGATAAAATACGGTCTGAGAGGGCCAAACCTAGCGGTAACCACCGCCTGTACTACAGGCACTCATGCCCTGGGACTGGGTATGCGGACCATCCAATACGGTGACGCGGATGTCATGGTTTGCGGTGGGGCTGAAATGGTTACCACACCGGTAGGTCTCGGTGGTTTTTGTGCGGCCAGAGCGCTCTCCACCCGCAATGATGATCCAAAGACGGCGAGCCGCCCATGGGATAAAAGTCGGGACGGCTTTGTCTTGGGGGAGGGGGCTGCAGTTCTTGTCCTGGAGGAGTATGAGCATGCGAAGGCCCGCGGTGCGACAATTCACGCTGAGCTAGTGGGTTTTGGTATGAGTGGAGATGCCCATCATATGACTTCGCCTCCGGAAGATGGGGCTGGAGCCGCACTCTCAATGCAAAATGCGCTCAATAATGCGGGCATGGCCCCTGCTGATATCCATTACGTCAATGCCCACGGTACCTCTACGCCTCTGGGAGATACCGCTGAAATCAAGGCTGTTCGCAATGTATTTACCGATTCTGTAGAAAAGCTGGCTGTAAGTTCGACTAAGTCAATGACCGGGCACCTGCTTGGTGCCGCTGGAGCTATTGAGGCGGTCTTTTCTGTCCTCGCATTGCGTGATCAAATGGCCCCGCCAACGATTAATCTCTACGATCCCGATGAAACCTGTAGGGATATGAATCTGGTGCCGCAAGAGGCTCAGCCGATGATTATTGATTCAGTACTTTCCAACTCCTTTGGGTTTGGTGGTACCAACGGCTCATTAATCTTCAAGCGAATCTGACCTACCCGCCCGCCTTTTGGCGGGCAACTCCCAGCCTGAGGCGTGCATGCTCAAATTGCCGCAGTGTTTCCACCGGGGCCAGCTTGTCCAGAGCTTGCCTGCCGATGGGCATTATCAAAATGGAATCCTGGAAACCATGCGCTGTCACAACGGAAGATTACCGCTGTGGCCGTTACATAGGCGGCGTCTCGGTCGCAGTACGCTTCCAGCTGGGCTGACTCTGGATGAAATTGAAAAACATCTTTTTCGGCTAGTGGCGGAGCTTCGGCACCGGGAGGCGATTGTTCGTTTGCGCTTAGGCCGTGTGAGTGGTAGTGACTGTTGGGATCTTACTTTTTTGCCTCTAATACAGAGCTCAGAAAGTGAACTGGGAGTCCACCTTTTTCCTTGTGAAACGCATCTGCCGGTATCAAAAAGTTGGAACTCTGGCTGCAAACTTCTGCACCGCAGTCGATATAATAGGGCGAAATCTGAACTGCCTGAGGGAGAGCACTTGGATGGCCTTATGCTCGATAGTGAAGGGCGGGTCATTGAGAGCTTGCGATGTAACTTGTTGGCGCGTTTTGGCGATGCCTGGGTAACGCCCAGTTTGCAGCGCTGTGGTGTGCGTGGAGTCATGCTGGATTGGTTGCACGGTAGGATTCAGTGGCAGGAGCGGGATATGGATATTCGGGCCCTATGCGGCGCCGATGAGTTGGCACTGTGTAATAGTGTTCGTGGAATCATGCCCGTTATCGAGATTATTGGCCATAAAAGTTGGCCGATAGGGGCTGGTGTTCAAGGGTTACAGCATTTGATCGTGGAATCGTTGTGGTAAAGAAAAAACAGAAAAGCTCTCCAGCGAAGTTTTGGAAACCTCTGTTTGGAGGTTTTCTGCTCGCTTGTATGCTAGTGGTAGCATCCCTCTGGATGCTACAGGTGGCGCTAGCTGCGCCCCTTCCATTGGGGGAAAAAGGGTTGCGGTTCCAGGTAGAGAAAGGCAGCAGCCTCTCTGGTACCCTGCGCAAGCTTGAAGGGAATGGAGTCATATATTGGCCGCGGTTGGTCCTCGCCTACGCCTATTGGGAGGGGAAAACTGAGATCCACTCCGGCGAATATTTAATACCCCGCGGCAGTACCGCTACGGATCTGATCGGCCGTCTTAATCGAGGGGAGGTCACTACCTATCGCCTGACCCTGGTCGAGGGTTGGACTTTCCGGCAAGCCCTGCAGAAAATCCGCTCCGGGCAGAGGGTTGTTAAATCAGAGGCGGTCAGTAGCGTCCGCGCGGCGGCTCGGTTGCTGGGCTTGGAAGAGGGCTCTGTGGAGGGGTGGCTATTCCCGGACACCTATGTGTACCGTTCTGGCACTACGGATATTGAGCTGCTGCGCCAGGCCCACGAACGCATGCGGCGCGTGTTGGAAGAGGAGTGGCAGGCAAAAGGGGAGGGGCTTCCCTACGCTTCTTCTTATGAGGCTCTGATTATGGCCTCGCTGATTGAAAAGGAAACAGGGCAGCCCTCTGAGCGCAGCGAAATCGCAGGGGTATTCGTGCGTCGCTTGAATAAGGGGATGCGCCTGCAAACCGATCCCACCGTGATCTATGGATTGGGGGAGGATTACGATGGGAATCTCACGCGGGCCCACTTACGTGCGTCAACTCCGTATAATACCTATGTAATCAACGGGCTGCCTCCCACGCCTATCGCGTTGCCGGGTCGTGCGGCTATTCGTGCAGCACTCAATCCAAAGCCTGGTAAGAGCCTTTATTTTGTAGGTAAGGGAGATGGCTCCCATCATTTCTCAGCCACTCTGACAGAGCACAACCGTGCGGTGCGAGAGTATCAGTTGAAGAGACGGGCGGATTACCGCTCCAGTCCGGCAGAAGGAAATTAGAGATAGTGTCGCGCGGAAAATTTATTACCCTGGAAGGCGGGGAGGGGGTCGGTAAGTCCACCAACCTGCAATTTATCACCCAGTGGCTAACCGATCGCAATATTCCATTCATTCAAACTCGTGAGCCCGGTGGTACACCACTTGCCGAACAGCTGCGAGAATTACTCCTGGCGAAACGCGAAGAAATTGTGAATCCTACGGCGGAGCTGCTCATGGTTTTCGCGGCTCGGGCACAGCACTTGGCCCAGGTGATCGTTCCAGCCCTGGAACGCGGCGACTGGGTGGTTTGTGATCGCTTTACCGACGCCACTTATGCCTATCAGGGTGGTGGGCGAGAGCTGAATAGGGCGTTTATAGAACAACTGGAAAAAGACGTGCAGGGTGAATTGCGGCCAGATAAAGTGCTCCTTTTAGACCTGGATCCGCAAATAGGTTTACAGCGAGCAGCCCACACCGGAGCTGCCGACCGTTTTGAGAGTGAACATTTGGCATTTTTCCACCGTGTGCGTGCAGCCTATCGTGAGCGCGCGGAGGCGGCGCCGTCTCGCTATTCTATCGTTGATGCCAGCCAGACTTTACCAGAGGTCCAGCAGCAGCTGGCGCAGGAGTTACAGCGTTTACTCTAATGTACGCCTTGAATGATCAGCCCAGCTTGGCTGAAGAGAATTATCTGATTATCAATTTGGCGAATGGCTGTGTCTGAAATTCCTGAACATACTCCCATCCCCCAGTTACTGCCTTGGCAAGCCGAGCAGTGGCAGCGTCTCAGCACTCAGTGGCGAGCAAGGCGGTGCCCGCATGCTCTATTGTTGAGTGGCCAACCGGGTCTCGGTAAGCGGGCTTTTGCCGATGCTTTTTCTGCGGTGGTACTGTGTGCACAGCCTCAGGATGGACAAGCCTGCGGTAGCTGCAAAGACTGCCATCTTTGGCAGGCAGGGTCACACCCGGATTTTCTTCGGGTAGAACCGGAAAAAGTGGGCGCTCCGTTGAAAGTGGAGCAGATTCGGCGGTTGGATAATTTTGTATCCCGCACCAGCGGGCGCGGAGGCGCGCGCTTGGTGTGGCTGGCACCGGCGGAGGCAATGAATATCAATGCGGCCAATGCCCTGTTGAAAAACCTGGAAGAGCCTGCGGCATCGGTTATTTTCTTGCTGATCAGTGATTCTCCTGCGGGCTTACTGCCAACCATTCGCAGCCGTTGCCAATCTATTGTGTTTCCCTCCCCGCCAGAAGAAATGGCGCTGCAATGGTTGCGCGGACGCGAACTGGAAGAGTCTGCGGCAGTTAGGGCCTTGCCGCTTTCCGGTGGGGCGCCCCTACTGGCGGCGGAACTTGCGGATCCTAAGTGTGAGGAAGTCCGGCAGCAATTTCTTCAGGAAGTTATGGCATTATCCCAAGGGCGTGTCGGTGCGGTGGCAGTCGCCGGGCGCTGGGAAACACCCCCTGAACACACAGATTTGGGTCAGCTTTTGCAATTTTGGCAGCAGTGGGTTACGCAGATGGCGCGGGTGCGCAGCTGTGATTCGATGGGGGATACCCAGGTGATGGCGTTATTGCAACGGTTACCGGGTGCGGGAGAGGGGAGCCTGCGTGCATTGTTTGCTTTTTACGACCAGTTGCTTCAAGCGCGCAAGGGGCTTGCAAGTGGAGCGAACCCCAATCGCCGCTTGCTTCTGGAAGAATTGATGATCCGTTGGTCCAGGCTCTTTTCCCAGTGAATACTTGCCCATTTTCGAAAGAGCGGGGGTTCTGGACAGAAACAGTACGCTCGGATAAGTTAGTGCAACATTAAAAACATTGAGGTTGAGCATGAAAGCCATGGGAGGCGGTGCCCGAAACGGCATCCTATCGCTGAAAATTCAGGATAAATCGGTTCTCTATGCGGCCTATATGCCTTTTGTAAAAAATGGCGGCCTGTTTATCAGTACGGATAAATCCTACAGCCTCGGTGATGAAGTGTTCCTGCTGTTAAGCCTGATGGATGAGCCGGAAAAAATTCCGGTGGCGGGTAAGGTAATTTGGATTACTCCCAGCGGAGCCCAGGGTAACCGTACACCGGGTATTGGTGTCCAGTTTGGGGATAAAGACAACATTGCGCAAAACAAGATAGAAACTTACTTGGCTGGTACTCTTGAATCCAGCCGGCCCACTCACACGTTGTAACTTCACATGCTCGTAGATTCTCATTGCCACCTGGATAGATTGAAACTAGATACCGTTGAAGGCGGCCTGGACGCGGTTCTGGAGCTCGCTCGCAGCCGCGGGGTCGGTAAGTTCTTGTGTGTTGGTATCAGCCTTGATAATGCCGATACCGTCGTAGAGATCGCCTCCAGGTATCAAGATGTGGTTTGTTCTGTGGGTATTCATCCGCTGGATGTGGAATCCGGCCTTGCCGGAGTGGATGAATTAATTGCTATGGCCGCACGCCCCAATGTAGTGGCTCTTGGGGAAACCGGTCTCGATTATTACTACAGCACCGATACCAAAGAGACCCAGCAGCAGAGCTTTATTGCCCACCTGCAGGCCGCAGGCCAGGCAGAGCTTCCCGTAATTGTGCATACCCGCGATGCCCGAGAGGATACCCTTCAGCTGATTCGTGAGCATGGTAACTTGGATACTGCCGGTGTATTGCATTGTTTTACCGAGAGCTGGGAAATGGCGAAGTCTGCACTCGATCTCAACTATTACATCTCCCTTTCGGGCATTGTTACGTTTAAAAATGCTGAGGACTTGCGCGATGTGGCCCGCAAACTGCCACTCGAGCGTCTGCTGGTAGAGACCGATTCGCCCTATCTGGCACCGGTTCCCTACCGTGGCAAGCCAAATATCCCGGCCTATGTGCGGGAGGTGGCTGAGTTTATCGCCGAATTGCGCGGTATCTCCTACGAGCAGCTGGCTGAAATCACTACTGAAAATTTTCTTCGATTATTCCCCCGGGCTGCCTGAGTCCGGCTATAGGAAGTACCCCCCTTGATGATGAAACAACAATTACAGGTCATGCTGACCTTGCAGGATGAAATTAATACCGTCGTTAACGAAAATTGGCGTGCACAAAGCTATGCATGGTACCGCGCAATCTGGGTTGAAAGTGCGGAACTCCTGGATCACTATGGTTGGAAATGGTGGAAAAAACAGCAGCCGGAAATGGACCAGGTAAAACTGGAGCTGGTAGATATTTGGCATTTTGGGTTGAGTCTTGAGCTGCAGCAGGGTTCTCCGGCCCAAGTAGCTGAAAAGATGTTGAGCGAGCTGAGTACTGGTGAGTGGACGCCCGGTGATTTTCGCGAAAATCTGGAGGCCTTTACTCTCAATACATTGGCGAGTAGGCAATTTGATCTTGTCGGATTTGCCCAGCTACTTGCCGATGCCGAAATGCCTTTCACCGAGCTGTATCAGCGCTATGTCGGCAAGAATGTGCTCAATCGTTTCCGCCAGGACAACGGTTACAAAGATGGTTCATACATAAAGAATTGGGGCGGTCGGGAAGACAATGAGCATCTCGCTGAAATTGCCGGTCAACTCGATGCGCACGCTGAAGATTACAGTGAGCAGATTTATCGCTCACTAGATGAGCGCTACCGGGAAATTGCGCTGGTGTAAGCCATTTTTATCCCCCTGTTGGATAAAGTGAACATTTGTTAAGCCGATTGCGCTGGTATTTTTTCAGCTTGAGGTGAAATTTACTCGCGAGGCCCTATAATGCGGCCGCTTACAAACGAGGAGAACTATCGTGAAAGCACCTGTTCGTGTTGCTGTTACCGGCGCTGCCGGTCAGATCAGCTATTCGCTGCTGTTCCGCATCGCTTCCGGCGAGATGCTGGGTAAAGATCAACCGGTTATTCTGCAGCTGCTGGAAATTACTCCGGCACTGGAGGCGCTAAAAGGCGTGGCCATGGAGCTCGAAGACTGCGCTTTCCCGCTGCTCTCGGGTATTGTTCAGAGTGATGACGCCACTGTTGCGTTTAAAGACGCTGACTACGCTCTACTCGTGGGTGCACGCCCCCGTGGACCGGGTATGGAGCGCAAAGATCTGCTGGAAGCTAACGCCGCTATCTTCTCTGCACAGGGTAAAGCCCTGAATGACGTTGCCTCCCGCGATGTAAAAGTACTGGTTGTTGGCAATCCAGCCAATACCAATGCTTTGATTGCACAACGCAATGCACCGGACCTGGATCCACGCAACTTTACCGCAATGACTCGTCTTGACCACAATCGCGCGCTGTCGCAGCTGGCCAATAAGACGGAGTCTAGTGTTAATGACATTACTCACATGACTATCTGGGGTAACCACTCTTCCACTCAGTATCCGGATCTGCACCAAGTGAAGGTTTCTGGTGCTGCGGCGATGGATAAAGTGGAGCAGGATTGGTACGAGAACGACTTTATTCCGACCGTTCAACAGCGTGGCGCTGCGATCATCAAGGCGCGCGGTGCTTCTTCCGCAGCCTCAGCCGCGAATGCCGCGATCGATCATATGCACGACTGGGCTTTGGGCACCCCTGACGGTGACTGGACCAGCATGGCTGTTTACAGCGATGGCTCTTACGGTATCCAAGAAGGCCTGATTTACTCTTTCCCTTGCACTTGCAAAGGTGGTGACTGGGAGATTGTTCAGGGTGTTGATATCAATGAATTCTCCCGCGAGAAAATGTCTGCTACTGAGCAGGAGCTTGCGGAAGAGCGTGATGCGGTTGCCCACCTGCTGCCGTAATCTTATGGACACACCGGCCTAAGAGGCTGATCTGTCTTAAAGGCCCGCACATCTGTGCGGGCCTTTTTTTTTGGCGGTACACAGCTAGAAAACTGGCGGGTCGTTATACAACTGTGGGCTGATGATGGCGGCACTACACTGATTGTAAGTACTATTCGGAAGCGCTTGCCATGGTTACAGAAGTCGGTCGCCAAGCCCCCCGATGCGCCTGCATCCTTCTTCAGCCAAATCAATCCCTGTCTGCATCAGGCAACCTCTGGGTGTTTTTTTCCCTAGTCGGGGTCTCCCTTGGTATTAGTCTGGCATTTGCCTTTGCTGGGGCCTGGATGATCCTGCCCTTTGCGGGGCTGGAAATTCTGCTTCTGGCGGTTTTGTTTACCTATGTCTACCTCGAGGGTACTCGTCGAGAGGTCATCCGGATTAACGACGAGCGTGTGGTTTTTGATTGCTGTAAAGGGGTGCGCCAACAATCTGTCTATCACCGGGAGTTTTCTCGGGGCAATTTGGCGTTGTTGGTGCGTATGGGAAGCAGTGCGGCTGAGCCGGCCTCAGTGACTTTTAGTGGGCCTGAGGGATGCCTTGAGGTGGGTGAATTCCTCACCGATGCAGAGAAAGCGGACTTGGTACAAAAGCTCGGGCGAATGGGCATCATTGCGCGTCGGGAGAGGGAGTTTCGCCTGCATCAATTCTGATTTAAAGGTGCCCTCGGCCTCTTGGTAAGCAGTTTTCGTTATAATCCTCCAAAGATTTACAACAAAACCCAGGGGATTTCTCATGGCTTTTCCCAAGATTGGCAATTTGGCACCGGCTTTTACTCTAACAAACCAGAAAGGAGAGAAGGTGTCGCTAAAGGATTTTCGCGACAAAAATAATGTTGTGCTTTATTTTTATCCCAAGGCCCTCACGCCGGGTTGCACTACCCAGGCGTGCGGCATACGGGATAGCGCTGAGGCGTTTGATGAATTGGATACGGTTGTTCTCGGAGTTAGCCCAGACCCGGAAGCTAAATTACAGCGCTTTATTGACAAGCATGAACTGAACTTTGACCTCCTCTCAGATGAAGACCATAAAATTGCGGATAAATATGGTTGCTGGGGGCTAAAGAAGTTTATGGGCAAAGAGTACATGGGCTTGATCAGAACCACGTTCATTGTCGATAAGAGTGGCCGTTTACGCCATATTATCGACAAGGTTAAAACCAAGACTCACAGTGAAGATGTGCTCAGTTGGGTCTCTGAAAATCTGAACTGATTTTTGTTTTTCGCGGTGGCTGCCAGCTCTTCCAGCGAAGGCCTGCTGGCCCCGTTCCCTCGAATTCCCTTATGTTCTATAGGGGGCTGAGCAGATCAGTCAGTCAATTTTGACTTATACAGCACAATAAGATGAAAAAAACCGCTGTCGCCCCTTGCATTCTTAATTCTTGGTCTATACTGGCAGATGTAAAGGAAAGGTGCGCCGGCGAGAGAGTGTTTCTCTTTGGGTATTGCCGGAGCGGTTAGTTTAAAAATTGTACATCTCTGTGAAGGATTCGATGTCTGTTTTTGGTGCATCCCCCATCGAGTAGTAGTCCGCCGAAGTTTTTGGTGTGTTGGTGTGGGCAGGAGTAACCGGGATTCGCTGGATGCGGACATAGAAAAATAACTGCGGCTCACGGAACTCAAAAGGAGCAGCTCGATGAACCATACTCAGCCCGACCAAACTTCGCTCTCTGAAGACAAATCCCTTCAGCAGGCCAGAATATCCGGTGATCCGAATATTCTTGACCAGCTGCTGGCCCCCCCGGAAGCCACCAGCTTTGGCATTGCTGCCAGGGTCATCGATGTGCTGGAGCAGCGCATTGGTAAGGCTTCTCTCGCCATTCGCCCCGTTGCCTCCGATCTAAGCATGTCCACCCGGACCCTGCAGCGTCGTTTGCAGGAGCACAACCTAAGCTTTGCCTCGCTCCGGGATCATGTGCGTTTTCGCCACGCGGTGCATTTCCTCAAAGATACCGCTCTCAGCGTTGACGGAATTTCAAGGATTTTGGATTTTTCCGACAGGACCAGCTTTACCAGTGCCTTCAAGCGCTGGACTGGAATGTCGCCAACTGGCTATCGTCGCCAGGTTCGCCAGCGCTTTTAAGTGGGAATGGGTTAGGCCGATCCTTTTTGGATCGGTCCGATCCGTTGCCTCAACGGGGTAAACCCGTTAGAGTTGGCGGCAATTTTATAGGCTGACTCTTTGAGGTTTTGCATGAGCTTTTTTATTCCCTCTGCCATGGCACAGCAAGCAGCGCCGTCACCACAGGGCAACCCGATGATAACCCTGTTGATGTTTGCGGGTCTGTTCGCATTCATGTGGTTTTTTATTATCCGCCCTCAGCGCAAGCGCCAAAAAGAGCACCAAGAGCTGGTTGGTGCCCTCAAGAAAGGGGATGAGGTGGTGATGAGTAGCGGTATGCTGGGGCGTGTTGATAAAGTTGATGAGGACTACATCGTGCTGGAAGTTGCAGACAATATGTCTCTGAAGTTCCAGAAGGTGTCAGTTCATGCTGTTTTGCCGAAAGGCACAATTAAAAAGATCTGATCACTTTGTTTTGATCTTTTATTTGTCACTTGAGAGCCCGGCAGTCGCCGGGCTTTCTCGTATTTGCCAGTTTGATTTTTATAGGCGATGTTCTAGGTTTATTGGTGTAGGAAAACTTATAGGAAATACCTATGCCAAACAGTAGTCAAGATAAGCCGGGGGCCGCTATTGTCAGAAAAGTAAAGGCCCTTCCTGGACTATCAAAAATTCAAGTGGGCATCCCGGATAGGAAAGAGGGCGGCTTTCATTTTCAAGTAAACCTCTCTGCTGAGGCTACTTTGGGGGAGGGATTCCTGAAAACTGCTACGGTCCAGGCCAACGTGCCGGGGTGTGGGGCTTTTGAATTACTGTGTGACGAGGGCACTATCATTGGAGGTAAAGATAGCGCACCGGCGCCACTGGATTACCTGTCAGCGGGCATCGCTTTTTGTTTTCTTAGTCATCTATCTATCTATATCGACCAGACAAAACTCAACATTGAAAGTGTTCAAGTTGAGCAGCAGATGCGTTTCAAGGCTGCGGTTTACAAGATGCAAGAAGTTGTAGAGGCGCCTCATAGGGGTATTTGTGAGGGGATAGATACTGTTGTCTTTATAAAATCTGATGAGCCTAGGGAAGTGGTTGAGAAAATGATGTCTGTTTGCCAGGCTGCCTGTATGGGGCTGCAAACTGCGATGAATGCTGTTCCCGTTAAGATGACATTAGTTTACAACAAGCCCTAGAGGTCACTTATTTCTGGAAAGTGTCAGTTAGGCAGGGTTCCCAAACTCTAATCCCGCTATTCTAAGTGGAGTTTTCTGTGTCTGAAAGCTTGCCAATCCCTTTGCCCAGTCGCTTACGCCTGGCTCACCTTCCCACGCCTCTGCAGCCTCTTGATCGAATCAGTGAGCGCCACTCTTTTCCTTATGGTGGGCCGAGGATATGGGTGAAAAGGGATGATCTGACAGAGTCTGGGATGTCCGGCAATAAATTGCGCAAACTTGAGTTTGTTGCGGCTGAAGCACTTGGTCAGGAGTGCGATACCCTCATCACTTGCGGGGGTGTTCAGTCCAATCACTGTCGCACCACAGCGCTTGTCGGAGCGCGTCTGGGATTTAAGGTTCATCTATTGTTACGCGGTGAGCGAGATGCTGCGATAGATGGAAACCTGCTGTTGGATCACCTTGCTGGTGCAGATGTAACTATCTACCCACCTTCGGAATACACTGGAAATTTGGGCCGGATTTTTACTCATTGGCGTGAGCGTTACACTGCGCTGGGGCGCCGTGCATTTTGCATACCCACCGGAGCCAGTGATGGTCTGGGCATTTGGGGTTATCTGGCCGCCTCAATGGAGTTAATGCAGGATTGCCGTGCCCAGGGCTTTGTGCCCGATCATATAGTTTGTGCGACTGGCAGCGGAGGAACCCAGGCCGGGTTGACATTAGGCTGCCAGTTGCTTGAGGTAGAAAGCAGGGTTACTGGATATGCAGTGTGTGACAATGCAGCATACTTTCAGAACAAGGTTCGCGAAGATATTCGCCACTGGGTGGACCTTACGGAATGCAGTGTTGATTTGGCATCCCTTACAATTAATGTTAATGCGAACTATATGGGGCCAGGGTATGGGGAGGCGGGCCCAGAGGTCTATCAAACAATAAATAAGGTGGCGAATCTCGAGGGACTTTTATTGGACCCGGTCTATACCGGTAAAGCGTTCCATGGGCTTTTACAGGAACTTGGCAAGGGCCGTTATTCGGGCTGTAGCAACTTGGTATTTGTGCATTCGGGAGGGCAATTCGCTTTGTTTCCCCATCGTGACAATTTCTCATTTAGCGGGGTTTAGGCCCCATTACTGTTCTAGTGCTGCGGAAGCTGCTAACCTGCGCAACAAATTGCGGCTACTGCTGTATATAAAACAATCAGAATTAGATCAGAGAAGTGGGGGGTTAGTTTGGATTCCTTTAATCAGCTACTACTGTCATTGGACGGTGTGCTCGGTTCAGCGCCTTGGTTCCCCTGGGTGTTGCTCGGGGTAGGTTTCTTTTTCACTATCTATTTAGGGTTTCCACAAATCCGCTACTTTGGACATGCAATCAAGATTGTTCAGGGTAAATACGATAAACCCAGTGACCCCGGTGATACTTCTCACTTCCAGGCATTGGCCACGGCTCTTTCCGGGACTGTGGGTACCGGTAACATTGGTGGTGTGGGTCTTGCTATCTTCCTGGGCGGCCCAGCCGCGCTTTTCTGGATGTGGATGACCGCCTTCCTTGGTATGACAACCAAGTTTGTTGAGGTCACACTTTCACACAAGTACCGTATCAAGGCAGCAGACGGCTACTATGCCGGTGGCCCCATGTTCTATATGGAGCGCCGCCTCAATATGAAATGGTTGGCGGTGCTATTTGCCATTGCCACAGTGATCTGTTCCTTTGGTACTGGAAGCCTCCCTCAGGTAAACAATATTGCCCAGGCAATGCATGATTCCTTTGGTATTGAGAAAGCGCTTACCGGTGGTGTGCTCGCAATACTGCTGGGTATGGTCATCATTGGTGGGATCACTCGGATCGCCAAGGTAACCTCCACAATTGTTCCCACTATGGCATTGATTTATGTGGTTGGTGCCTTAGGTGTGATCATCTATAACTACGAGAATATTCTTCCATCTTTTGCTGCTGTGTTCCGCGATGCCTTTTCTGGTAGTGCCGCGGTTGGTGGCTTCCTGGGTGCCAGCTTTGCCTATGCTTTTAACCGCGGTGTGAATAGAGGGCTCTTCTCGAATGAAGCGGGCCAAGGTTCCGCGCCTATTGCCCACGCCGCCGCGCGTGCCGATGAGCCGGTTTCAGAGGGGATGGTCTCTCTGCTCGAACCATTTATCGATACCATCATTATTTGTACCTTAACTGGCTTGGTGATCTTGTCTTCTGGTGTTTGGAGTGAGAAGCACGAGAACTTATTTGAAGGTGCGGACACTTATGTCGTCGAAGGGCGTTACGAAGAAAGTAATCCGGAGGAAGTTAAGCAGTTGTTTAACTACCTGAGCAGTCAGCCCAGTGATGTGAAGCCCTATAACGGTTCAGTGGTGGTCACGGATGGACAGCCGCTCAATGTCCAGGACTTTACCCTGATCCATGCTCGCTCTATTGCTGAGGATCTGAATTTTAAAGTTGGAGAGGATGAATTTAGCGGTGTTCTCAATGTTGTAGATGGGAAGTTTGCCAACGAAAAAGTGGAAATTTGGGGTAAATCCTTGGTTCACTCTGTGGCGCTGACGAATAAAGCATTCCAGCGTGGCTACTTTGGTGAATACGGCGGGTTGATCGTGACCCTTGGTATTCTTCTGTTTGCTTTCTCAACTGCGATTGCCTGGTCTTACTATGGTGACCGCTCCATGATTTACCTGTTTGGCCCCAAAGCGGTGATGCCTTATAGGATCGTGTATGTGATAGCTTTTTTCTGGGCGGCGATTGAGGATACAACCGTGATTTGGAACCTGTCCGCCGTAGCCATCGTGATTATGACGCTACCTAACCTGTTTGGTATTACGATATTGGCTAAAGAAATGAAGGACTCGGTGAAGGATTACTGGAAGGATCCCAGCCATAAATAACAGGGGTTCACCAAACGCCCCGTGGCAAAAACAAAAAAGGCAGCCAATTGGCTGCCTTTTTTGATGCCTGGGTCAGCTGGTGTGTCTGCTGACTCAGGTTATCTATGCGCTTAGCAAAACAGCTTATTGTGCTTGAGCGCTGAGAGTAATACCGGAGTAGGAGGAGTAGCCACGGATGCTGATGTGCCAAGTACCTGCCTGGGGGTTGCTGATGCTGCAGCTCTCCTCATTGCCCCATTTATAAGGGCGGCAGTCCCAGTTGTTGCGAGTCGGGGTTGAACCGTAGCGTACGTAGAGGTCTCCGTCGCCGCTGCCACCCTGCATGTTGACGCTCAGGGATGACATGCCACTATCGACAACCAAAGTGTAGTGGTTCCAGCTATCTGTAGAGCCGGATACGTCGGTTTCTTCCCAGCCATCGGGATTGCCGCCGCCATCACCCTCAGTGAAGCTGCCTACCAAGCTGACGCCAGAGAAGGAGCTGTAGCCGCGCACCATGACATAGTAGGTGCCAGCTTGAACATCCCCATCGGCGATTTCACAGACTTCATTATTTCCACCGCTGAATGGACGACAGTCATAAGTGGAGCTTGTTGGAGCTGAGCCAAAACGCACGTAGAGGTCTGCGTCGCCGGTGCCTCCGGACATCTCAAATTTCAGATCGGTCGCATCGGCTGTAACGTCCAGAGTATAGAGTAACTCATCGCCGGAGCCGCCAGATAAGCCGCTTACTGGTACACCGTTGTCTAGTGCACCGGGGGGTGGGGGTGGGGTGTCATCACAGGTAACACCGACGGTATCGAAAGCGGCAGTGACATCGGCAGAGTTATATCCGAGATCTTCTGCTGCAGAAATCACACCACAGGCCCCATCGTCATATTCAGTTTGTGCTTGCCAGTACATCTGATTGGCGAGAACGAAAGCGTCAAACGCCGTGCGAGTATTCCAGCCGTTGGTATTGGCGAGAAGATAGAAGGCACGATTGTAAACCCCGGAGCTATAGTGTACGTCCATGCCGTCATAGTAATCGTCCGCATGACCGATAGAGCTACCGTCTTGGGTGGGATCCGCAAAGTAACGTAGGGCGCCGTTGGATTTGAAAATCTGGGAGCCCACCAGCCAGTCATTACTACCAGTCATATAATATTCAGCAGCTTCACCAGAGATGTCCGAGAAGGACTCGTTGATGCCACCATATTGTCTAGTGTATTCAAGCCCGGAATTCTGCTCCGTAAAACCGTGGCTGACTTCGTGTGCGGTCACATCCAGGCTAACCAGGGGGTAGAAGGTGTTGCGGCCATCCCCGAAGGTCATCTGGCTGCCGTCCCAGAAGGCATTTTCATAGTTGTTGCTGTAGTGAACTCGTAGACGCAGCTTCTGGGTGAGTGGTGAGGTGTTGTACCAATCACTGAACATATCGAAGACCACACCGCCAAAGAAGTGGGCGTCGTTCAACGGAGAGTAAGCGCCGTTGATTTCTTTGTGGTCATTGTACGGGCAGGTGAATGAGTGAACGCTGCCACCACTGGTAGCGTGATTCAAGTCAACGGTTTCGACGTTGGTGGTATCCATACGGCAATTACTATCCACTTCCATCGATGGGAAGTCGATACCGTATTCATAGCGCCCGGTTTTCTGGTTGCCGCCTGGGCCCTGTGCATCTTGGAAGGTAAGGCCATCCCAATGCTTGATCACCTCACCGGTCATAGCATCAATGAAGTAGAAGGGGCGCTTGGGCTCGTCACCATACTCAACCCAGTTCACCAGATAGGCGAGGCGAGCTTCATCTTGATCATTGATGTAGACATAGAGTTCTTTCTTCTGGTTTTTGGCTTCCAGTTTAAGAACCGGCAGTGAAAGTGCGCCCTGCATAACACCCTGCTGGGCGCGTAGGGTTACCTGGTGATTCATTGCGCGATCTATTGCATTTTTTGCATCGATAGATGCGCGCACGGTGGGTACTTCGAGTTCAAGGCCGGTGAGAATGTTGCCGCGTACTTCGGTAATAAGACCCTGACCTGAGCTGGTTACGGATTGCCCCCACACAGGAATGCCCTTGTGGGTTTGTTGATAACGGGCGACAGTTTTGCCACTTCCAAGAGTACGCTCACGAACCTTTACCAGGGCCATATCAGATCCGGCAACAGTACTTAATGTCTGAGGCGAGAGCATATCTGGGGTGGCTGGGACACGGTCGGCGGCCTGAGCACTGATAGCCATGGCTAAAGTGCAGGTAATTCCTACGAAATGCTTCATTGCTAGCTTTCCCTTTATATAACTTTTTTATTAGTTGCCGAGCACCGCCAACCGAAAACAGTGAATATAGAAATCACTGAATACTTCGGCAGTTCGATGCAAACGGTCTTTATGGGTGGTAAGACAGCAGAAGAAGGCCGGGCATCAGTGGTGGGGCCATAAAATGGCATTGACGTCCGCTTTCTCAAACCGGTTGCCCAAAATTTCCGGGCAACCTGAGATTACCTTGCATGCGCTTAGTGGCAACAAAAAGGTGATGACAAACTCATATATTTGAATTCTTTTCAATATTTTTGCATGGGTAGTCACAATTCAGCAAATAATATCCTGCCGGAGAATCCAAATGATAGCGCGTAAATAAACCTGATAAATGGGGGGTGCGCCAGTCAATTACCATTTTTCATAAAAGTCTCAATTTTTTTTCTTGGGAATATCTACACGTTAAGAAGAAGATATTCCCGCTCCCAGGAGCTGATGACTCGGTTAAATTCTTCGTACTCATCACGCTTGATTGCACTCCATGCTTTTACGAATTTTTTGCCAAACATTTCTGCAGCGGCTTCACACTCGGTTAAAAGATTGAGCGCGTGTTCCTGTGTGCGTGGGAGAGTGATCGCTTCTTTGGAGCAGTCGCCCTGATAAGGTGCGCTGGGTGCCACTTTATTAATCATACCCAGATAACCGCAGGCGAGAGAGGCGGCAATGGCGAGGTAGGGGTTACAGTCGGCGCCGGGAAAACGGTTTTCCAGTCTTTTTCCTTGTGGTGAACTGTCCGGAACTCTAAGTCCTGTGGTGCGATTGTCATAGCCCCAGTGCAAGCTGGTAGGGGCCGCCATTTCCGGAGTGAAGCGCCGGTAGGAATTTACGTTTGGGGCTAGAAAGCTAATAAATCCAGGGGTGTACTCCTGCATGCCGCCAATAAAATTTAGGAAGGTATCGTTTTCTTTGCCGTGACTGTCGACAAAAATATTTTTTCCGGTTTTTATATCGACAATACTTTGGTGTAAGTGCAGTGCGCTGCCCGGCTCATCTTCCATGGGTTTGGCCATAAAGGTGGCATAGATGCCGTGGCGAAGGGCAGTTTCACGGACTGTGCGTTTAAAAGTAAAAACCTGATCGGCGAGATGTAATGGATCCCCGTGAAGGAAATTTATTTCCATCTGTGCGGTCCCTGACTCATGAATCAGGGTATCGACATCCAGGCCCTGCGCCTCACAAAAATTATACATGTCGTCGATAATAGGTTCGTATTCATTGGCGGCATCAATGCTATAGGATTGTCTGGTTTTTTCTGTACGGCCGGATCTTCCTACGGGCGCTGAGAGCTTTTCATCCGGATCCAGGTTGCGTTTGACCAGGTAGAATTCCACTTCTGGAGCGACAACCGGTTTCCATCCTTGCGCTTTGTATTTTTCCAAAACAAATTTGAGAATATTCCGCGTGCTAATCGGATGAGGTTGACCATCGCGGGTATAACAATCATGAATAATTTGAGCAGTGGGATCATTGGCCCAGGGGTTAAGTCGAACAGAATCGGGATCGGGTACCAATAACATATCGGTATCGGCAGGATCTACTAGCTCATTGTGTTCATCGACAAAATCACCGGTGACGGTTTGTACAAGGATGCTCTCGGGCAGGCGGCTATCCTGGGTGAGAAACTTGTCCGTGGGGGTAAATTTACCCCTGGCGTTGCCCGACATATCTGGTACCAAGCACTCCACCTCGGCAATATCATGCTCGGCGAGCCAATTTGTAATCTTGTCCATTCGGTTGTTTTACCTAGTGTGATCCAATCTAAAGGTTGCTCCAGTATATGCCTGACTCTCTCAGTTGCGGTAGCTGGGTAGCTGGGTAGCTGGGTAGTTGGGAGTTGGGCAGTGCCTTGGTAGGCCCAGGTTGTGGGGTTGCTTAAGTGTGTCTGAAAACGGTTTTGAAAGGGACTGTGAAAGGAGTGCTGGACTAGGATCTGGAATAGGGGGTAAAAGCGAATTACCATTCGACAATTCTCGGGGCTTGAGCATTCTTTGTCTGAATCCCCGACCGGCTCAACGCCTTAAAGGGCTATATCAATGAATACCATACCTGGGTATACAAATTCCTATTATTCCGCGAGTGCCAATTTACAATCTTTGTACCCCCAGTTAGAGGGGGATAAGGAGGCGGATGTTTGCGTGATTGGGGCTGGCTATACTGGTCTCTCTACGGCGTTGCACTTAGCTGAACGAGGTTACAAGGTAGCTGTATTGGAGGCGGAACGAGCGGCTTGGGGAGCCTCTGGACGCAATGGGGGGCATGTGGGTGTAGGGCAGCGGCGCTGCCAGAGTGAGCTGGAAGAAATGTTCGGGCTCGATATTGCTAAAAGGCTTTGGCAGTTCAGTCTTGAGGCGGTGCAACTGGTTGAGCAATTAATCGGTAAATACCAAATAAATTGCGACTTGAAGCGCGGCATAATGCACCTTGCCGCCAAGCCTAGTCATGACAATTATCTGCGCGAGGAAGCCGAGCTACTCCGGGAGCGTTATGGTTACTCTGGTGTGCGTTATGCGGATGAGCAGGAAGTGGGTGGCCTTGTGGGTACCCGGCGATACCTGGGAGGGCAAATTGACAGCGGTTCACTACATTTGCATCCCCTGAACTACGGCCTGGGGCTGGCGGCCGCCTGTGCTGGCGCCGGGGTTGCGCTTTTTGAGCAAAGCCGGGTAACGGGATATCGGAGTGGGCGCCCCTGTAGTGTTGAAACAGCCAGGGGGCGGGTGAAGGCACGCAATATTGTATTGGCTTGCAACGGCTACCTCGGAAATCTCGAGCCCCGCTTAGCCGGTAAAATTATGCCGATTAATAACTTTGTCCTGGCAACTGAGCCCTTGTCCGAACCCTTTGCGCAGAAACTGATCGCTAATGATTACGCGGTTCAGGACACGCTCTTTGTCATCAATTACTGGAAACTCTCTGGTGATAACCGCCTGATTTTTGGTGGTGGAGAAAATTATACGACCCGCTTTCCCGCCGATATCCGCAAGTTTGTGCGAAAAAATATGCTGAAAGTGTATCCGCAGCTGGAAAAGACCCGCATTGATTATGGTTGGGGAGGCACTCTGGCCATCACTATGAATCGCATGCCGCATATGGGGAGATTGGAGCCCAATATCTACTACAGCCAGGGTTATTCTGGCCATGGGGTGCCGACGGCCACCTTTGCCGGCAAGTTGCTTGCGGAAGTGATTGCAGGGACTGAGGAGCGCTTCGATATTATGGCGAGGATCCCGACCGATACATTTCCTGGGGGCACACTACTGCGTTGGCCGGGGTTGGTGCTGGGGATGCTGTACCACAGCCTGCTCGATAGGTTTGGGCACTGATTGGACTTCTTCGGAGTCCTATTCTGAGCTGAAATAGATAGCTGGTTTGGTGGTAATATGCCCAGAGTTGCAATTGGGAACCCGATCTTGTCCAACGCCGAACAGCAAAAACGTAAAAGTCAGCTCTCCCCTCGCCGTGAACCAGTACAGGCCCGTGCACGGGCTCGGGCACGGCAGATTCTCGATGTCACCGGGCGCCTCCTCGAAGAGGTGGGTCTCAATGATCTGACCACTATTCTGATTGCGCGAAAGCTCGATATTTCGGTGGGTTCCCTCTATCACTACTTCCCCAATAAGCATGCGATTCTCTACGCAATGGGTGAGCAATGGCTTGCCAGTATCAATACGGTGATGCGTGAATTGGCCGAGCTCAACCTTGAAGGCATGGCACTTGAGGCTTTTATCGAGGCGCTTACCGGGCGCCTGCTGTCTGTGTACCGTGAACAGTGCGGTTTGTTGCCGCTGGTACAGGCCATGTGGGGGATTCCCGAGCTGCATGAGCTGGATGAATGCCACGATGAATTGGTGATCGGGCACTTGGTGGATATCTTCCGGCGCCTTGGCTTTGCCTGTCCGGCCAATGAACTGAATCGTCTTGGCAGACTCACCTTGGAAACGTGCCACGCACTGTTGCTGGTTGTTGTCAATCAGGCGGAAATTCGGGCTTATCGTACCCGCCAAGACCTGCAGCGGATGCTGCTCACCTTGCTCAGTAACAGGCGCAGTGATAGTAGTCCCGAAGGGCTCAGCGATGTGGAGGCCCCCTGATGAGCGCCCGACCGGATAAGCTGGTAATTGCCATTTCCTCACGGGCCCTGTTCAACCTGAAAGACAGCCATCAGGTTTTTGAAGAGCAGGGGTTGCAGGCTTTTTCCCGTTACCAGGTAGAGCGGGAGAATGATATTTTACAGAAGGGCGATGCCTTCCACTTGGTAGAGAAATTCTTAAAGATCAACTCTCAGCTTGGGGGGGAGCCCAGAGTCGAAGTTATCCTGCTTTCGCGGAATAGTGCCGATACAGGCCTGCGGGTATTTAATTCTATTGAGCACTATGGCCTGGATATTACCCGGGCTGCTTTTTGCAATGGCGAAAGTCCCTACCGTTATATCGCCCCTTTTGGTTGCAATTTGTTTCTGTCGACCGATGGGGTGGATGTGCGGCGCGCTCTGGAGCAGGGGGTTGCTGCGGCTACTCTGGTGGCGGGTGGCCATCGCGAGCATCGCGACGATGTTTTACGTTTTGCCTTCGATGGTGATGCGGTGATCTTTTCGGATGAAGCCGAGCAGGTTTACAAGCGGGATGGGCTTGCCGCCTTCACTGAGGCTGAGCGGGCCTCCGCCCAGATGCCACTTGGTGGCGGGCCGTTCAAAGGGTTTCTTGAGGCCCTGCAAAAATTGCAGGCAGAGTTCGGTCTGCAGGGCTGCCCGATCCGCACCGCACTGGTAACAGCCCGATCTGCACCGGCACACGAGCGGGTTATTCGCACTCTGCGCGCCTGGGATATCCGCGTGGATGAATCCGTTTTCCTGGGTGGCTTGCCGAAGGGAGAGTTCCTGCGGGCCTTTGGCGCAGATGTTTTCTTTGACGACCAGCCGGCGCACTGCGCCTCTGCTGCCGAGCATGTGGCTACAGGCCATGTACCTCACGGTATTGCCAATAGTGAGGCTTAATCCGGACCCCAGGTAGGTAGCTTTATCCCCAAAGTCGATTGACACCTGGGGCTCATCACCGGATATTCGTCTGTCCGTTGGCCCCGACTTCAATTGGCTGCTATTCTTTTCTCGCATAACTCAAGATGTTTTTTATAACTAACAATTTATCTGTCAGAGTTGCACTCGTCCTGAGGCGGGGTGATTGATACTAAAGGGAGGACTTATGAAGCTGCAGCAGTTGCGATATATCTGGGAAGTGGCACATCACGATCTCAACGTTTCTGCTACTGCGCAGAGCCTCTATACCTCCCAGCCGGGTATCAGCAAGCAAATTCGGCTGCTTGAGGATGAGCTGGGAGTAGAAATCTTTGCCCGCAGTGGCAAACATCTCACTCGTGTGACGCCCGCCGGTGAAGCCATTCTTAAGACCGCTGGCGAAATTATGCGCAAGGTGGAAAACATCAAGCAGGTCGCGCAGGAGTTTAGCAACGATAAAAAAGGTAGTCTCGCGGTTGCCACCACCCATACCCAGGCGCGCTATGCACTGCCGCCGGTGATCAAGTTATTTATGTCTCGCTACCCGGATGTATCCCTGCATATGCATCAGGGGACGCCCATGCAAATCTCGGAGATGGCGGCGGATGGCACTGCGGATTTTGCTATCGCCACTGAGGCGCTGGAGCTTTTCAGTGACCTGGTGATGATGCCGGTCTATCGCTGGAATCGCTGCGTGCTGGTACCGAAGGATCATCCCCTCTGTCATGTCAGTAAACTGGACCTGGAAGAGGTCGCGAAATACCCGATTGTAACTTACGTGTTCGGTTTTACTGGCCGCTCAAAACTGGATGAGGCTTTCCTGGAAAGGGGGCTCTCACCAAAAGTGGTGTTTACCGCGGCAGACGCGGACGTCATTAAAACCTATGTTCGTCTGGGGCTCGGTATAGGTATCGTGGCGGATATGGCGGTGGATGGCGAGGATGAAGATCTGGTGGCGCTCGATGCCAGCAATCTCTTTGAGCCCAGTGTGACCAAGATTGGCTTCCGTAAGGGAATTTTTCTGCGTGGCTTTATGTACGAATTTATCCAGCAGTTTGCCCCGCACCTCACCCGAGAGCTGGTAGATCAGGCTGCACACGCGAATTCCAGAGCGGAGGTGGATGCGCTATTTGCTGAAACAGAGCTGCCTGTTTATTAAGGTGGGCCGGCGGGTAGAGGCTATGAAGCCTCTACTTGCTGTGCCAGTGGCCGCAAAACTTCTTTGGCGAATTTGAAGTAGACAGTATAAATTTCCGCTTCCTGCCCTTCACGCTCAACCACAAAAAACGGCGCTCGCTGCACATCAAACTGTTGCGCAACTTGCATACCGGCACTTTGCGGGTCGCGCACATCGGCTATCAGGGTCTGGTCGATAAACTTGAGCTGAGCGTTTTCTTCCAGCTTTTCCTGCACGTCGCGGCACTTGGCGCAGGGGGAGCCATCGGCGAGTACTTTTTTGACCAGTGTGATCTTCACGATAAATTCCTTGATCCGAATAAGTGCTGAGATCAGCACTAGTGGCATTGAATCTATCAGATGGCCTAATAACTTTGAAATATCAATCCTAGATAGATCTATAACTAAAAAGCTGTAGTGAGACTACAGAAATACCCGCCAGAAAGGTAACTTGAAGATAGATTCCGGCGAGTGAGTTGATCAGTGCAGGAATTGCTCGGCAGTTTCCAGCAGCAGGCGTACTTTGGCCAGGCACTCGTTGTATTCTGCCGCGGGGTCGGAGTCGGCGACGATACCGCCTCCTGCTGCGCAGGTCATACGGCCGTTACTGGCACTGAACGTGCGAATGGCGATATTGGTGTCGGCGCGGCCGCAGCTGCTGATATAACCGATACTGCCACAATAAATACCCCTGGGGCTGCTCTCCAATTCGCGGATCACTTCCATCGAACGGCGCTTGGGGGCCCCGGTAATTGAGCCACCGGGAAAACAGGCCGCTAGGAGATCACTGTAGGAGGCGTCCCCGTGTATCTCGCCGGTCACGACACTCACCAGGTGGTGAACATTGGCAAAGCTGGCCAGTTGAAATAGTTCAGGCACCCGCACGCTGCCACTGCGGCACAGTTTGCTGAAGTCATTGCGAAGCAGGTCGACAATCATCAGGTTTTCCGCGCGATCTTTTGGGCTTTTCTGCAAAGTAAATGCGGCGCGCTGGTCTTCTATTGGATCGGATACCCGGGCAGCGGTGCCTTTAATGGGCTCGGTGCGCAAGCTGTCGGCATCGGCGCGGATAAAGCGCTCTGGCGATAAGCTCAAGAGGCTGCCTTGGGGCAGTTCCATATAAGCAGAAAAGGGGCCCGCAACCCGCTGGCGCAGCGCGAGGTAAACACTAAAAAGGTCCCCCTCATAGGGCGCGCTGAAGCGCTGAGTGAAGTTTGCCTGGTACACATCCCCAGCCGCAATGTATTCGAGGATGCGCTCGATACGCTTCCGGTAGTCTCTTGCGTCGAGTTCGTGGGCAAACGGGGCCAACAGGCGAAAAGCCTTAGGTGTCAGCGAACGTTCCCACTGCACCGCTTTAAAACGGTCGATAAGTTCTCGAACTTGCCGGGGCGGACAGGCCGGATGGAACACCAGATGGCTACTGCCCAGTTGGTGGTCGGCGATAAATGCCCAGCTGTAGAGGCCAAAGAAACCCGCGGGCAGATCTGTCGCGCGGGTGTCGGCTGACAGGTAGTTACCTTCTCCGCCCAACTCATAGCCTGCAAAACCAATGACCCCACCACAAAAGGGAAGCTGAGAATCCCGTTCCTGCGGGCAGAGCTCGCAGGTTAGATCATCCAGTTGGGAGAAGGGCTCTGGACTGTTAGCGGTCAACGCCAGGGTGCTGAGGGGGTCGGCGCTGATTATGTCGTAGCGCCCGCCACTGCTGAGTGGGCGGCCGCTATCGAGCCAGACCGGTGCGGGTAGATCCGCTACCGCCTGGAAAGCTGCTGCTGAGTTGAGTGAGTAGGGTAGGGAGACTATTTGCATATCAAAACACGGCAGTCTGGAAGACGGCGCACACTACACATTTTGACGCGGTGTGAAAAGGGCGCGTGGCCCTTTAGTCAATCCTTAGTCAATTCTTCGCTCGATACCTGCCTGGGACATTAGGCGGGTGGCGAGCTCCTCCACGGAAAGCTGGGTAGCATTGAGGAAGGGCACCTGAGCCCGTCTCAGCATCTGTTCGACCTGTCGTACCTCAAATTCGCACTGTTCTTTAGAAGCGTAGCGGCTGTTGGCGCGCCTTTCCTGTCGAATCTGCATCAATCGTTTCGGATCAATGGTGAGACCGAACAGTTTGCGATGATAGGGGCGCAGTATCTTCGGTAGAGTGGTGGAGTCCATATCCTCTTCGGTGATGGGATAGTTGGCCGCGCGCAGGCCAAACTGCAGGGCAAGGTATAGGCAGGTGGGGGTTTTACCGGAGCGGGAAACGCCGAGTAATATCACATCGGCCTGTTCGAATTCGCTGATACGGCGGCCATCGTCATTATCGATAGCAAAGTGCACCGCATCGATTCGCTCGCTGTAGCGCCGGTTGTCGGCGATACCGTGGGAGGCGTTGACGGTTTGGGTGGGATCACACCCAAATAAATTGGCCAGGGGTGTCAGGTAGTTCTCAAATACATCCAGCATCAGGGCAGAGCTTTGGTGCAGCTGATCACGAATCCGGTCGGAAACGATACTGGTAATAATAATGGGCTGAAGGCCCGATTCCTGCGCGGTCCGCTCTATACGCTGGAGTGCCTGCTGGACTTTTTCGCTGGAGTCGATATAGGGCAGGGTCACCTGCTCGACATGCTGGTCCTGAAACTGCGCCAACAGACTGTGGCCGATGGCCTCCACGGTGAGACCGGTTCCATCGGAAATAAAAAAGGCGGTGCGTTTATCTTTTGCCATGCTTTTTCTCTGTCTGTTGGCGGGTGCTGCTGAGAGGCCGCTAGTATAGGGGCGGCGGGCCAAAAGGTCTTACCTTCGTGCGGTTGTCATTTTTTGTAGAAAATTTACAACATATTGGCCATTTTTTCTGGGCTATTTTTTACAAGACTCATCCTTATAATCAGCGCCCAACAAAACCTGATTTCAGAGGGGCTTCACTTGACGAATTTCACCATCGACTTTGCAAAACTGGGAATGGATGATGTCGATAAGGTCGGCGGTAAAAACGCATCGCTCGGCGAGATGATCTCATCTCTGGCCGGTGCTGGTGTGAGTGTACCGGGCGGCTTTGCAACCACAGCGGATGCCTTCCGGGCATTCCTCGCCCACGAACAGTTGGAGCAGCGCATTGCCGAGCGTCTGAAAGGGCTGGATGTTGGCGATGTTACAGAGCTTGCGAAGGCTGGTGAGGAGATCCGTAACTGGATCTTGCAGACCCCCTTTCCCGCACAGCTGGAAAAAGAAATCCGCGAAGGTTACGAGGCCCTGGGGGGCGGTGCTACCGCTGTTGCGGTGCGCTCCTCTGCAACCGCGGAAGACCTGCCCGATGCCTCTTTTGCCGGCCAGCAGGAAACTTTCCTGAATATCCGTGGAATCGATGCGGTTCTACAGGCTGTGAAAGAAGTGTTTGCCTCCCTCTACAACGACCGCGCTATCGCTTACCGAGTGCATACCGGTTATGCGGACGTGGGCGTGGCCCTGTCTGCGGGTATCCAGCACATGGTGCGCAGTGAAACCGGCGCCGCTGGTGTGATGTTTACCCTCGATACCGAGAGTGGGTTCCGCGATGTAATTTTTATCACTGCGGCCTTTGGTCTGGGAGAGACGGTCGTTCAGGGTGCGGTGAACCCCGATGAGTTCTACCTTTACAAACCTGCCCTGGATGCGGGCCGTCCGGCTATTCTGCGTCGTAATCGCGGCAGCAAGGCCATCAAGATGGTGTATGACCAGAGTGGTGAGTGCGGGCGCTCCGTAAAAACTGTCGAAGTTGCAGAAGAAGACCGTCAGCGTTTTGCCCTCAATGATGAAGAGCTGACCAGTCTGGCTGTGCAGGCGCGCAAGATCGAAGAGCACTACGGCCGCCCGATGGATATCGAGTGGGCCAAAGACGGTGACACCGGCAAGCTGTTTATCGTACAGGCGCGTCCGGAAACCGTGCGTTCTCGCGATCAGGGCACCAGTATTGAACGCTATAGCCTACAAGAGCGCAGCGAGGTGCTGTGCGAGGGGCGTGCAATCGGCCAGCGTATCGGTGCCGGCCGTGTGCGCAAGTTGAAGTCCGTAGAAGATATGGCGGCGATGCAGGATGGTGAAGTCCTGGTAACCGATATGACTGACCCCGACTGGGAGCCCGTTCTGAAGAAGGCCAGCGCAATTGTCACCAATCGCGGCGGCCGTACCTGTCACGCGGCAATTATTGCCCGTGAATTGGGAATTCCCGCAGTGGTTGGTTGCGGAAACGCCACCGAACTTCTGGAAAACGGCACTCCGGTAACGGTGTCCTGCGCTGAGGGTGATACCGGTTTCGTAATGTCTGGAGAACTGGATTTCCAGCGTGAGGAGACCGAAGTCGCCGAAATGCCAGATCTGCCCTTCAAGATCATGCTCAATGTGGGCAATCCGGATCGCGCTTTTGCCTTTAGTCACCTGCCCAATCAGGGGGTTGGCCTCGCGCGTTTGGAGTTTATTCTGAACCGCATGATCGGCATCCACCCCAAAGCCCTGCTGGATCTGGATAAGCTACCGGAAGACCTGCAGCAGAATATACGCGAGCGCATCGGTGGCTACGCATCACCGGAAGACTTCATTGTTGAGAAACTGGTGGAAGGTATCGCTACCCTCGCGGCAGCGTTTGCCCCCAATCGCGTGATCGTGCGTCTATCGGACTTTAAGTCCAACGAGTACGCACACCTGGTGGGCGGACAGTTGTACGAGCCCAGCGAAGAGAACCCGATGCTCGGTTTCCGCGGTGCGGCTCGTTACCGCTCCGAAGATTTTCGTCAGTGCTTTGCTCTGGAATGTCGCGCGCTGAAGAAAGTGCGTGATGAGATGGGCTTGACCAATGTGGAAATCATGGTGCCCTTCGTGCGCACGCCGGAAGAGGCCGAAGAGGTTGTCGGTCTGCTCGCCGAAAACGGCCTTCGCCGTGGAGAGGGTGGCCTGAAGGTCATCATGATGTGTGAGCTGCCCTCCAACGCACTTCTGGCTGAGGAATTCCTACAGCACTTTGACGGTTTTTCTATCGGTTCCAATGACCTGACTCAGCTCACTCTGGGCCTGGATCGGGATTCCGGTCTGGTGGCCGACCTGTTTGACGAGCGCAATCCGGCTGTGAAAGCACTGTTGTCCCGCGCTATTCAGGCTTGTAAGAAAGCGGGTAAGTACGTGGGTATCTGTGGTCAGGGCCCCTCTGACCACAAAGACTTTGCTCGCTGGTTGATGGACGAGGGGATCGATAGTGTTTCCCTGAATCCCGATACGGCCGTAGATACCTGGCTATTCCTGGCGAACGAAGAAGCCTAATTTTCCTCTAAAGGCGGCCCCAGTGGGCCGCTTTCCTATCTCATGGTTGCTCTGGCCTCCTAGAATTTTTTTTGCATGGGCCAATGCGTCTTTGCTGGAAATTTAGACCCCTGT
Source organism: uncultured Microbulbifer sp. (assembly GCF_947498635.1). Classification (GTDB taxonomy): domain Bacteria; phylum Pseudomonadota; class Gammaproteobacteria; order Pseudomonadales; family Cellvibrionaceae; genus Microbulbifer; species Microbulbifer echini. The sequence goes on from NZ_CANMKV010000004.1 coordinate 80,100, forward strand.
TGCGGCATTCCCCAATTACCCCGAAATTTATCCTGCATTTTTGTGTGTGATATTTGTGCATCACACCCTACCTAAAAAGTTCAAACCTCTATGGCTCCCCATCGAGAGAAGAAATCATTCTAAGTTTTTACGCCTGCCTCAATAGAATCCAAAGAGTCCTGAGGCAGCGCATTAACAAAAATACTCCGCGCAATTTGCTTTGGTGCTGATTCACCTGTTGGGGATATTTCCCTCGGTGTTGAAGTTCAAGTGGTATCGGTTCGGCTGTTTTCCTTACCGCCCACTTTGGCAGAGCAGAAAAAATTGTTGAGGTGAGCTATGCATACGAGCAGACAGTTACAAGTCCCGATTTTTCATATATTTCTGATGTTGTGCCTTCTGGCATTTCTCGCAGTACCCCCTGCAATGGCCAAGCCACGAGGCGGTAATTGGTTTGATGACCGAGCCGCAGCCCGCGGAGGGAGCCCATCGATCAGAATTGATTTGAGTGAGCAGCGCGCCTACCTCTACAAGGGGGGTAAGTTGGTCGGGGTATCACGAATATCCTCAGGCAAGCGAGGCTATAGCACACGGCCTGGGCATTTCCGTGTGCTTTCCAAACACCCAAATCATCGCTCTTCGATTTACGGTAGCTATGTGGATAGACGCACGGGCCGTGTGGTTAGGTCCAATGTAAACACCCGCAAGCATCGCCGTCCTTCCGGTACGGTATATCGCGGTGCAAAAATGAATAATTACATCCGTTTCAACGGTGGTATTGGCTTACACGCTTCGGGCCATGTACCCGGATATCCCGCCTCCCATGGTTGTGTACGCATGCCGCCGCATATGGCGAGTAAGTTTTACCGACATGTGCGTGTAGGCACTCCGGTTCGCGTCACACACTAAACAGTTTTGTAGCAGCGAAGCCTTAGCCGGGTATTATCAATAGGGGTGATACCCGGTATTTTTTTGTCCGCCTGCCACCAGAGTAACAGTACCGCTATCATCATTTTTTTAAGGAAGCTTGCGAGAGAAATTATGTCAATTTCAACACCTGATTTGTGTGATGCCCACGGCGATGCGGTACAAGTAGTCGAACCTATGTTTATTAATTATGGTGGCCGTGAGCGTTTTGGCGGGCAAATCGTAACTATCAAATGCTTCGAGGATAATTCCCTGGTCCGTGAGCTAGTGGCGGAGCCGGGGCAGGGCAAGGTTTTGGTAGTCGATGCAGGGGGCTCTATGCGCCGTGCATGCCTGGGAGATATGCTCGCCGAAAAAGCGGTAGCCAATGGTTGGGAGGGGATTTTGATGTATGGCTGTATCCGCGATGTTGACCAGATCTCAGCTTTGAATCTGGGAGTCCAGGCCCTGGGTACACACCCCATGAAAACTGAAAAAAAGGGGATCGGCGAACGGGATCTGGCAGTGACTTTCGGTGGGGTGACATTCCGCCCGGGCGATTATCTGTATGGGGACAACAACGGTATCATTGTTGCTCAACAATCTTTAGTGTGAAATAAATTTTTAATAAGAACTTACCGAGTGAAAATGCCCGCAGGTAATTTGCGACTCCACAGGCATTTTCCTCGCGGCACTTCCTAGCGATTGATTAAATCAGAGACTGGATCTCTGGGCATTCTCAGAGACATCAGAAAATACAGAATTTTGTTTTTGTCATCGTCACTGAGGTTGTTGAAATTTTGGGCCGCATAACCGGCTTCGCTACCGGGATTATCGTGCAGCAGAATAGCTTCAACCAGGGTGAGTGCCCGGCCATCGTGCATATAGGGCGCCGTATCCGCAACCCCCCATAAGCGCGCGGTGATAAATTCCCTGTTTTGCACTTCATCCTGGAAGAAGGCTGTTTCAGCCAGCGCTATACCCATATCATGTCGCTTGAGATCTGAGAACATCTGGACTTCAATTCCAGCCCCAAAAATGGACTTGAAGATCGTGGGTGGTTTGCTCAGGTCCACCTCATAGAAGGTATCTTCGAAGGGAGTGTGTGGGGAGCCGGTTAGTTTAAAAGGTAACTTTCTGCGTTCCGTCGTCATAACGGGACGATGACAGTCGGCGCAGCCTATCTCATTGAATAACCTGAAACCGTTAGTGTTTTTTGAGGACTCTATTTGGAATGGGCGATCCAGAGTCGCAACAAAGATACTGAGTGCAGAGAGATCGCCGACAGAGATTTCATTGGTGACGCCATCTTTATCAAAATCGGCATCCGCGCCACCAAACTTCTCCGTCGCCTGCATCCCCATATGGAAGACCAGGGCGTTTAAACCAAACTCACGGGCTGAGGCATTATCCCCTTTCCTGCCAAAAGGTCGCACGACTAAGTCTTCATCGACACCTTGAACATTGCTGGTGTCCAGGTTGCCATGCTCATCAGCAGCGATAGTGCCAAAATTAACGGATTTTGTATCCAGGTTGACAATCACTCCGGGGTTGTCCAGGGCATACTGCTTGAGATGCTGAAGATCTTCGGTCATTTCCCTAGCCACTAATTCGATGCCCCCAGAACCAAATAAAAAGAGGGGGTTGATCAGGCGACCGTTATATTCGGCAGTCCCATCGAAGTCTTCGTCAATCACATCGATATTTACCGGACGAAGCATTGCACTGGTGCTAAAGCCACCACCGCCGCCAATACCGAGGGTGGCTGGCACTGTGCGGTTGCTGACGATGCTATGGCACTCGAGGCAGTTTTGAGAATCGAGTCCATTTACCCTCAGGTAGGTGCCATTGCCCTGTAAGGTTGGCCTGTTGCCGGACTCGGCCGAGTTATTATCTGGCTCGGAGCTGTCGTGCTCGCCATCCCCATAACCATCCTGGCGATTAAATGGGGTGCTAAAGATAAGCAGTCCAGCTTTGCGAATTTCATCCAGGGTCAGCTCGCCCTCGACTATCTGCCCTTGAGTAATTCTGTCTTCCGGGGCTAAGCGGGGGCCTTCTCCCGCCAGGTTGGCGAAGAGTAGGGTGGGTGATAGCAGGCCGACAACGACAACCGAATTCATTAGAGTCAGCTTCATATGAGCATCCTAATTCAATGCTTTACATCAATAGATCCTGATCTTCACTGGCGGCGTCCATTCCATTTTTTTAAATATAGGTAGTTTTTCTTAGGGATATGACGACAAGTGGCGCCTATTACATCTTATCGGTGTTTAAACGATAGGATCTCCTGGGCGCCGGCTCTTTTATTCCATTCGTTGCCTATCATTGTGTTTTGATAACTCTCAATGGCCTGTGGGAAATGGCAGGGTATTTCGCCGATACTGCAGCTACAGAAGGTAAAAATGAGCGAGTTGCGTAAGAAGTTCTTTACCAAACCTCTTCTGAACATTATTAAGAGGGTTTTGCCGCCAATTTCTCAAACTGAGCGTGAGGCCATGGAGGCCGGTGAAGTTTGGTGGGATGCCCAGTTACTATCGGGCAAGCCAGACTGGAAGCAACTACTGGATATGGGCCCGCCGGAACTGAATGAGGAGGAGCAGGCCTTCGTGGATGGCCCCGCCGAAGAACTCTGTAAGATGGTGAACGACTGGCAGATCAGTTTTGTCGATCACGATATCCCTGAGCATGTTTGGGCCTTTCTGCGCAAGAACCGCTTCTTTGGAATCATTATCCCCAAAAAATACGGCGGCCTCGGCTTTTCCCCTACTGCGCATGCTGAAATTGTCACCAAAATTTCTACACGCAGTAACACTGTGGGGGTGACGGTCATGGTGCCCAACTCGCTGGGACCGGGGGAGTTGTTACTAGCCCACGGGACCCAGGAGCAGAAGGATTTTTATTTGCCTAGGCTCGCCGATGGCACTGATATTCCCTGTTTTGCCCTCACCAGCCCCCAGGCGGGCTCCGATGCCGCATCCATGATTGATCGCGGTGAGGTCTGCTATGGAGAGCACAAAGGGGAGAAGGTCCTGGGTATGCGTGTCAATTGGCATAAGCGCTACATCACCCTGGGGCCAGTGGCCACTATATTGGGGCTCGCTTTCAAGCTCTACGATCCAGAGCATATCCTCGGTGATAAAGAGGAACTGGGGATCACAGTGGCTTTGGTACCTACTGATACCGAGGGCGTTACTATCGGCCAGCGCCACCTTCCCGCCATGCAGTCGTTCCAGAATGGCCCCAACTGGGGCAAGGACGTCTTTATTCCCATGGAGTGGATTATCGGCGGCCAGGACAATGTCGGGAAGGGGTGGGAAATGCTGATGAGTGCCCTGGCGGCGGGACGGGGTATTTCCCTACCCTCACTCTCCACTGGCGGCGCGAAAATGGCGGCCAGGGCCACTGGTGCTTATGCGCGTATTCGCGAGCAATTTAATATGCCCGTGGGGCGTTTCGAAGGGGTTCAGCGGCGTTTGGCAGAGATTGCCGCTATCGCCTTTGTGCTCGATAGCGCTCACAAAACTACCACCAGGGCGCTGGATGATGGGCTCAAGCCGGCAGTGATTACCGCAATCATGAAAGCCAGTGCTACGGGTGGGCTGCGCCAGGCGATCGATGATGCTATGGATATTCATGCGGGCAAGGCGATAATGGACGGCCCGATGAACTACCTGGGCAATGCCTATCGCGCGGTGCCTGTGGCGATTACGGTGGAGGGGGCCAACCTCTTGACTCGCAGCTTGATGATCTTTGGTCAGGGGGCAATACGCTGTCACCCGTATCTACTCGATGAAATGCTCGCGGCGGAAAATCCCGATGAAGAGGAGGGCCTGGAGCAACTGGATAACCTTCTCCCGAAGCATATGTGGTTCCAGATCAAGACCTTGTTTCGGGGCGTATTCCACGGGTGGACAGTGGGGCTCTTTGCCAGTAGTCCTCGCAATGTGGGCGGCGCAGCCAAGTATTTCCGCCAAATTAATCGCTATTCCGCTGTGCTTACGCTAGTGACAGAATTCTCCCTGATGACACTGGGGGGGGAATTAAAAAGAAAAGAACTGATTTCTTCCCGCCTTGGCGATGTGCTTAGTCAGTTGTACTTGCTCAGTTGCACGCTCAAGCGTTTCTATGACGATGGAAACCCCAAGGATGATTTGCCGCTGTTGGAGTTCGCTATGCGCGATGGCTTGTACAAAATTGAAGTTGAACTCCTGGAGGTTTTTCACAATTTTCCGCGCCCATTTTTTGGTCAGTTGATGCACTTCCTGACCATGCCTTGGGGGCATAGTATCCATACCGCATCGGACCGTCAGGCACGGGCCTGTGCCGAACTGTTGTTGAACCCGTCCAAAACCCGGGACCGCCTCACTCGTGGTGTCTTCCTCGGTAACCCCGGCGATGGAATTGATATCGTTGAGCAGGCTTTCAACAAGGTGTGCGCCTCTGAGCGCGCGCGGCAAAAACTGAAGAAAGGTGGTATACGCACTCTTAGCCGCGAGTCTGTGGAGGAGGGGTTACAGCGTAACTTGATCAGCGATGAGGAAGCGGGTGCATTGCGAGAGGCCGCAGATGCAGTGGACAAGGCTATTCAGGTGGATCATTTTGATCACTTAGGAGAGGAGGCGGGAAAAATCGAATAGCCTTGCCTGGGAAGCCAGATATCAATGGGAGCACCCCTCAGCAAAGTCCCGCAGCGCTTTACCAGTGTCGATAAGTGCATCGATACACTTTTGCAAAAAGTCGGCAAAAAAATTGTACTGGGATTGCCCCTGGGGCTGGGCAAGGCCAACCACTTCGTTAACGCTCTCTATGCACGCGCAGCCACCGACCCCTCTATTTCCCTCACTATATTCACTGCACTGACTCTTGAGCGCCCCAGGGGTAGCAGCGACATCATGCGTCGTTTCGTGCAACCGTTACTGGATCGTCTCTACAGCCACTACCAGGATCTGGGTTATGTGCAGGCGCGTAGCAAGGGGCAGCTTCCGAAAAATATTGAGGTGATCGAATTTTTTATGGAACCCGGCGCACTGCTGGGCAACCGCTACGCGCAGCAACACTATATCAGTGCAAATTATACTCAGGTGCCCGCGGATCTTTTGCGCGGGGGGGTTAATGTTATTGCGCAGATGGTGTCACCTTCGCCAGAAGGGGGTAAATACAGTTTGAGCTGTAACCCAGATCTGACTTTGCCACTTTTAAAAATGGCGGAAGAGCGCAAAGAGCCGCCTCTGCTTTTACTGGGTGAGGTCAATCCCCAGTTGCCTTACATGGTCGGTAGTAGTGAACTTGCTGAAGCGGAGTTCGATTTTTTGCTCGAAGGGGAAGCCTTCGATACCCCCCTTTTTGCGGCGCCCGCGATGCCGGTGAGCTTTACCGAATACGCGATCGCTTTCCATGTCGCCAGCCTGATCGCCGATGGTGGGACTTTGCAAGTGGGCATCGGGGCGCTGGGCGATGCAGTTTGCCATGCACTGCGCTTGCGACAGACAGAGAATGCGCTCTACACGCGACTACTTGAATCGCTCAGCGGAGTACGCCTCGCCGCTTACCGGGAAAACCTACCCCTGCAAAAAGTACCGTTTCAACAGGGGCTTTATGGAGCCAGTGAAATGGTTCCCCATGGCTTTTTGCATCTGCGCAGGGCGGGAATTCTGATCCGTGAAGTTTTTGGGGATAGGGCATTACAGGAGCTGCTCGACTCTGATGCTATTACCCACACCGTCAATGAGGAAACCCTGCTTGCGCTAAAAAAATGTGGCCGTATCCACTGCCCGCTCACCCCGGAGGATACGAAGTTCTTGCAGCGCTTTGGCATTGTCGATGAGAGCTATAGTTGGCGCGGCCACAAGTTACTGACACCGGATGGCGAGGAGGAGGAGTGCGACCTCCACAGTGAGCACGGCCGCCGGCGCCTCATCGGTGGCTGCCTGAATCAGAAGCTGAAGGGTGGCATTTGGCTTCATGGCGGTTTTTACCTCGGCCCTGAAGTGATGTACCGGGAATTGCGTGACCTGGCTCCAGCAGAGCGGGCCGGTATCGATATGACGTCAATCGAGTTCACCAATGACCTACACGATCAGTTGGCGCTGAAACAGGCCCAGAGAAAACATGCGCGTTTTGTCAACTCTGCCATGATGGTCACCCTCGGCGGGGCGGTCGTTTCCGATGGATTGGTGGACAATCAAGTAGTGAGTGGTGTCGGCGGGCAGTACAATTTTGTGGCCCAAGCTTTCGCCCTGTCCGGTGCTCGTTCGATTATTGCGCTGCCCAGTACTCGCGTTCGCGATGGAACCTGTGAGAGTAATATTGTGTGGGAATACCCCCACACAACCATACCCAGGCACCTGCGCGATATTGTGGTTACCGAATACGGAGCGGTGGATCTGCGCGGTAAAACAGACCGGGATGTAATGGTCTCGATGCTGAGTATTTGCGATGCGCAATTCCAGGCGGTATTGCTGGAGCAGGCAAAACATGCGGGCAAGATCGAAAAAGACTTTAATATTCCCGCTGAGTTTAATCAAAATACGCCGGAACATATTGCCGAAACTTTCTCTGATGAGAAATCTCTAGCGATGTTGCCTTACTATCCTCTGGGGACCGATTTTACCGATGACGAGGGGCTGCTTGCCGTTGCGTTACAGCAGCTGCGGGCGGCAGATCGCAGCTGGTGGCGAATGCTGGTAGCGGTGATCAAAGGGCGCAAGGTCTGGCGCGACAAATCTGATAAATTGACGTACCTACAGCGCTGCCTGGAACGAATGGGTTGTGATCATCCTGCCACTTATGAGCATCGGCTGGAGGCCTATATGATTGCCGCCGCGTTGTATCAGTATATCGATCCCCGTCGCCCCCTCAGTTGGGAGTAAGCGGTTATTTGTTTTTCTGATCCTGTTGTCGCAGCTGGGCCTGAATGGCAGTGAGCGCAATGGTGTAAACAATATCGTCGACTAAAGCACCGCGGGAAAGGTCATTCACCGGTTTGCGCAGCCCCTGCAGCATGGGACCAATACTGACTAAATCTGCACTGCGCTGCACCGCTTTATAAGTGGTATTGCCGGTATTCAGATCGGGGAAAATAAACACAGTCGCATGCCCGGCTACAGGGCTGTCCGGCGCTTTTTGTTCGGCCACATTTTCTATCAGTGCCGCATCGTATTGCAGCGGTCCATCAATTATCAATTCCGGTCTTCTTTGTCTGGCAATTTGGGTGGCTTCACGGACTTTATCTACGTCGGAGCCTGTTCCCGACGTGCCGGTGGAGTAACTGATCATCGCCACGCGCGGTTCGATACCAAACGCCGCAGCGGAGTCCGCCGACTGTATCGCGATCGAGGCCAGCTGGCGCGCATTGGGATCTGGATTAATGGCGCAGTCCCCGTAAACCAATACTTGATCGGGCAGAAGCATAAAGAAAATCGACGATACCAATTCCTCACCCGGTGCCGCCTTGATTAATTGCAGGGCGGGGCGGATGGTATTGGCTGTGGTGTGAATAGCGCCCGATACCAATCCATCTACCTCGTCCAGTGCCAGCATCATGGTGCCCAGCACCACATTGTCCCGGAGCTGCTCTTTGGCAACCACTTGGGTGAGCCCTTTACTTTTACGCAGAGTCACCATCGGCTCTATATAGTTCTCACGCACATCCTCTGGGTTGATGATCTCAACGTTGTTATTGAGTTTCAGGCCCTGTTGCTCAGCCACTCTTCCAATGGTTTCGGGCCTCCCCAACAATACGGGCTTTGCAATATCGCGATCTGTACAGGCCAGAGCGGCTCTGATGGTGCGGGGCTCTTCCCCCTCCGGCAGAACAATCCGTTTTGGGGCGCGTCGGGCCAGTTCCGTTAGGTGGTAGCGAAAAGCTGGGGGCGCTATACGGCGCGGGCGCTGAGAAATTTGGGTGAGGGATTTCACCCAATCGTTATCCAGGTGGCTGGCGAAGAAGTCTTGCACCCTGTTTATCCGCTCGCGGTCATCAGCGGGCGTGCGCAGGTTAAAGCTTTGCAGGTCCATGACGGTACGCCAGGTATTGGACTCGACCAGTAGGACTGGCAGGCCGGTCTCCATGGCTGGGGTACAAAGCTTGTGTACACCGGGATCGAGTCGAAAACCCCCAGTCAGGAGCAGGCAACCAATTTTCACTCCGTTCATTGCTGCCAGGCAGGCTCCTGTTACCACATCGGGTCTATCGGCCGATGAGACCAACATGGCTCCCGATGTGAAACGGTGAAGCATATTGGCGAGTGATCGCGAGCAGAAAGTCACACTGTGCAAGCGGCGGCTTTCGAGCTCTCCGCGATTGATCATCTGCGCATCGAAGTGCCGAACGAGATCCAGGGCGCGAGGGGCTAGAAGCTTTGCATTCCAGGGTATAGCACCAACAATCCGCAACGGTATCTGGCGGTACAGCGCCTTGCGGTCGATGGCGGCAGCGGGGGGCTCCTGCTGGGCGCCCACAGAGATAAAATGCGCACCCGGTGGGTCAGATACGCGAGTGGGTGCGTCCAGTTTATTGAGAATGCAGCCCACTACCGGGTTGGATGGGCCCCGGCCAAATAAACGCATCGCAAATTGCAGGCGCTCTTTTAGCTGGTGAATATCCCCTGCATGGGGGCTGGCCACCAAAATCACTTCCGCATCCAAGGTCTTGGCCACCTGGCAGTTCAGCTGGTCGGAGAACTGGTTTAGCCCACTGGGTAAGAGACCCTCCACCACAATCACTTCCGCTGCCTGAAAGCTGCTGCGGTAGAGGCGCAATATCTTCTCCAGCAATTCTGTAGTCTCTCCCGCTGCAATCATGCTTTCCGCTTGCTGTGCACTGAAAGAGCGGGGAATTTTTAAGCTGGTCGTTTGCCGCAATATCTCTGTGGTTCTCTCGATTGTGCCATCGCGGGAAGGGGGCTCACTCACGGGTTTGAAAAACTGAATTTCCGCTCTGTTACGCTCAAGTGCCCTTATCAGGCCCAGACTTACCGAGGTGATTCCGACACTGATATCAAGAGGAACCAGCATGAGACTGCGTGCGTTGTGCGACATTCTTATTGCGCCTTGGCCGCGAGGCGGGCGGTGTCGCGGGCGATTACCCAATCTTCCCGAGTGGGAATGACAAAAATATCCGGTGTTCCGATTCTGGAAATTCTTCCCTCCGCCCCAAAGCGGATTTTTTCGTTACGCTCGGCATCCAGCTGATAGCCCAGTGGAGAGAGCCAGTCTATGGTTTTGCGCCGCACCCAGCTGGAGTTCTCGCCGATGCCACCGGTGAATACCAGGGCATCGAGCCTTTTGAGCGGTACTGTATAGGCGGCGATATATTTGGCCAGTCGGTAGCAGAATATATTCAACGCCAAGCGTGCTCCAGCATGCCCCTTAGCCATGGCTTCTTCCAGTTCGCGACAATCATTACTCAGCTCAGAAATCCCCAGAAGCCCACTTTTGCGGTTTAGGAGAAGCTCGAGTTCCGCTAAGGAGTAGTCTAACGCCTCGCCCAGGTGCAGTAGCAGGCCGGGGTCCAAGTCCCCGCAACGGCTGCCCATCACCAGCCCCTCTAGTGGGGTCAGCCCCATGCTGGTATCCAGGCTTTGCCCGCCTTTAATGGCGCATATGGAGGCGCCATTGCCAAGGTGCGCGGAAATGATGTTGACCTTATCGGTGGGCGTCTTCAGCAATTGAGCGCCGCGTTCGGCAATAGAGCGATGACTACTGCCGTGCATGCCGTAGCGGCGGATATGGTGGTCCCGGTAGAGGCTGTAGGGCAGGGCGTATAAATAGGCGTAGTCCGGCATACTTTGGTGAAAGGCGGTATCGAATACCGCCACTTGTGGCAGTTGCGGGAAGGCTGTTAACGAGGCCTGTATTCCTTGCAGGGCAGCGGGATTGTGTAGCGGCGCCAGTTCACAGCAGTTGCGAATAGCCGATAGGACCTTTGTATTGATCAGAGCGGAGTCGGCAAAGTGCTCACCGCCGTGGACCACTCTGTGACCTATGGCCATAAGGCGTTCTCGAAGGTGAGACCAGGATTCAGCAAAGCGCCCCACCAAGGCCTCGATAATGCTTTCGCAGTCATCGGTGGGGGAGAGCTGCTCGTCTCCCTCCTCATTGTGCTGACGCCATTTCAGTCTTGCGGCAGAGGTGCCCAGGGCTTCGGCCTGGCCATATAAGAATTCTGCGCCATCCGCGGGGTCAATGGCGGAGAACTTCAGCGAGGAGCTGCCGCAGTTGAGGATCAATACAAGGCTTGGGCCGGGCATAGGCTATGCACACTCCAGCAGATATAACCTAAGGCTAGCCAATTTGTCGTAAAAATCTTCAGAAAGGGGCTTTGCGGAGAAACAAAAAAGGGCCTCGATTGCGGCCCGAATTCAAAGTGCAGAGATTAAAGCGCAGTTTGCAATAACTGTTCTTCTTCAGCGGAACCATAAACCGCTGGCCGGTTTGGCCAAGGGGGGAGTTCCTGAAGAAAAAGGCGGCTCACGCCGCCTTGAATCTACCTATAAGGTATAAGAGCGTACTTAGCCGAACTGGTTCATGGTGTTGTCTTTACCAGAAGCTTTCAGGGCAGCTTCACCGGCAAAGTATTCTTTGTGGTCGTCACCGATATCGGAACCGGCCATGTTCTGGTGTTTAACGCAAGCGATACCCTGACGGATTTCCTTGCGCTGTACACCTTTCACGTAGCCCAGCATGCCTTGCTCACCGAAGTACTCTTTGGCCAGGTTGTCGGTGGACAGGGCCGCAGTGTGGTAAGTGGGCAGGGTGATCAGGTGGTGGAAGATACCCGCTTCACGGGCAGCATCTGCCTGGAAGGTCCGGATCTTCTCATCAGCCGCGGCAGACAGCTCGGAGTCATCGTACTCAGCGCTCATCAGGTTGGCGCGGTCGTAGGCGGAGACATCTTTGCCTTGTTCAGCCCAGGCATCGAATACCTGCTGGCGGAAGTTCAGGGTCCAGTTAAAGGACGGGCTGTTGTTGTAAACCAGCTTCGCATCGGGAACGACTTTGCGGATCTCGTCCATCATGCCGCCGATTTGGCGAACGTGAGGCTTCTCGGTTTCGATCCAAATAAGATCAGCACCGTTTTGCAGGGAGGTGATGCTGTCCAGGATGCAGCGCGCTTCACCGGTACCTTTGCGGAATTGGAACAGGTTGGAAGGCAGACGCTTAGGACGCAGCAGCTTACCTTCGCGGTTGATGACAACGTCGCCATTGGCCAGGTCGGAAGGTGCGATTTCTTCGCAATCCAGGAAGGCGTTGTACTGGTCGCCCAGGTCGCCCGGCTCTTTGGTCACGGCGATTTGCTTGGTCAGGCCGGCACCCAGGGAGTCGGTACGGGCAACGATCACGCCGTTATCTACACCCAGCTCCAGGAACGCGTAACGTACCGCGCGGATCTTGGCGAGGAAGTCTTCGTGGGGAACGGTTACTTTACCGTCCTGGTGGCCACACTGCTTCTCATCGGAAACCTGGTTTTCGATCTGGATACAGCAAGCCCCCGCTTCGATCATCTGCTTGGCCATCAGGTAAGTGGCTTCCGCGTTACCGAAACCGGCATCGATATCGGCGATGATGGGTACAACGTGGGTCTTGTGGTTGTCGATCTTGTCTTGAGCCGCTTTCTCGGCAGCTTTGTCACCGGCGTCGCGGGCGGCGTCCAGCTCGCGGAACAGGTCGTTCAGCTCGCGGGCATCGGCCTGGCGCAGGAAGGTGTACAGCTCGTTGATCAGGTTTGCAACAGAGGTCTTCTCGTGCATGGACTGGTCGGGCAGGGGGCCAAATTCGCTGCGCAGAGCGGCGACCATCCAGCCGGACAGGTACAGGTAGCGGCGATCGGTATTGCCTTCGAAGTGCTTCTTAATAGAAATCATCTTCTGTTGGCCGATAAAACCGTGCCAGCAGCCCAGAGACTGGGTGTACTTGGAGGTGTCCTTGTCGTAGTTCTCCATGTCTGCACGCATGATATTGGCCGTGTACTTGGCAATATCCAGGCCGTTCTTGAATTTGTTCTGGGCGCGCATGCGGGCGACGGATTCGGGATCGATGGCGTCCCAAGAGCCGCTCTTGCTGTCACGGAGCTTAGCTACCGCGTCGATGTCTTGATTGTAAGTGGACATGACAGTGTTTCCTTAAAACGGTGACTGCGATTAGGTGTTGAGTATCTTAGGAGGAGTGGCATAATTTGCCTAATTTATTGATTTTATTTTCACTATCGATTTGGCAAATGTTGTATGCAACTGGAAAGAGCTGACCTGAACCTGCTGGTGTACCTAGATGTGCTATTACGTGAGCGCAATGTCACCCGCGCGGCTAACTACCTTGGGCTGTCCCAACCCGCTATGAGCAATGGCCTCAAACGCTTGCGTGAACTTTTTGACGACCCCCTACTGGTGCGCACCCGAGAGGGAATGATGCCCACAGAGCGCGCACTGGAACTCCAGCCGATGGTGCGCGAGGCGCTATCCAGCATCGATCGGGTGATTCAGCCCAACCGGGATTTCGATCCCGCTAATACCCGTCGAACGTTTCGAATTATGGCCAGTGACTATGCGGAATCCACATTGATTCCACCATTGCTCAAGCAGCTGCGGGATAACGCACCGGGCATTAGTCTGGATATCATGACCCCCAGCGATGTGAGTTTTGTGGATGTGGAGCAGGGCAAGGTGGATATGGTCATCAATCGCTTCGACAGCATGCCGCAGAGCTTCCACCAGGCGACGGTATGGCGTGACAGCTTCTCCTGTATCATGCGGGCAGATAACCCAATTCTCGAAGACTACAATCTGCAAAGTTATTTAAAGGCCCAGCATATCTGGGTGAGCAAGACCGGAATGGGCGTTGGTGTGGGGGTTAACCCGGAGGATGTACAGCGCCTTGGCTGGGTGGATGAAGCCATCGGGCAGTTGGGGGAAAAGCGGGATATTTCGGTGTTCACCCGACATTATCAAGTGGCCATGCTGCTGGCGGAGCAGAGCGACTTGATCGTAACAGTACCCACCCGCCTGGCTCAGCTTGCCAGTGATAACCCCAGAGTGGTGCGCCGGGACCCACCACTGGATATTCCACCGCTGGAGCTGAAAATGGCTTGGAGTCCGCTTTTACAGCAGAGCGCGCCACACCGCTGGTTGCGCCGCCTGATCCTGGATATTGGCCGAGCCCTGTAAGTGACCAGCGGGTAAGCGGGCATGTGTCTTGCCGATGAATGGTTAGTTCTTCGAATGAAGTTTCATGCGCCATCCGCATTCATAAAAATTTGATCTATGAATAGTGGAAATTGTGTCTATAAATTAGCGGTATGCCGAAATGGCTGTTTAGAATGCCGTAATTCCAACAATCAGTGAGAGGCCCAGGGTATGACGGAACGCGTCCAAATCGGTGATTTACAAATCGCACCAGAGCTTTACAACCTGGTTTGCGAGGAGGTGACTCCAGGAACCGGGGTTGATGCCGAGAAATTTTGGGCTGGACTCGATGCGATCGTTCGCGACTTGGCTCCGGTAAATCGCTCTCTACTGCAGAAGCGCGATGAGCTCCAGGAAACCCTGGATCGCTGGCACAGCGACAACCCGAAAGGTTTCCGTGACTTGGAAGGTTATCAGTCATTCTTGCGTGAAATTGGTTACCTGGTGGATGAGCCAGCTGATTTCGGTGCCTCCACGGAAAATGTGGATGAAGAAATCGCCACTCTAGCCGGCCCACAGCTGGTTGTGCCGGTGATGAATGCTCGCTATGCACTCAATGCCGCTAACGCCCGTTGGGGAAGCCTCTACGACGCCCTTTATGGCACTGATGTGATCAGTGAAGAGGGTGGTGCTGAAAAGGGCAGTGAATACAATCCGGTGCGCGGCGCCAAGGTCATTGAGTACGCGCGCAGCTTCCTCGACCAGTCTGCTCCGCTGACTTGTGGCAGTCATAAAGAGGCCGTTCAGTACCGTATCAATGGCTCTTTGCTGGAAGTCGTTCAGGCCAATGGCGATATCGCCACCCTAAAAGATGGCAAGCAATTTGCTGGCTACCTCGGTGATAGCGAAGAGCCCACCAGCATTCTGCTCAAGCAGCACGGCCTCCATTTTGAAATTCAGGTGGATCGCGAGAGCCCCATTGGTAAGACCGACGACGCCGGTATTAAAGACGTATTGATGGAGTCTGCGCTGACCACCATCATGGACTGTGAGGATTCCGTAGCCGCTGTGGACGCGGAGGATAAGGTTGTGGTTTACCGCAACTGGCTCGGTCTTATGCGGGGTGACCTAAAGGAAACCATCAATAAAGGTGGTAAGGCTTTCGAGCGCAGGCTCAATGCCGATCGCGAATATATCACCCCGAATGGCAATCAGCTTACGCTACCGGGCCGCAGCTTAATGTTTGTGCGCAACGTCGGCCACCTGATGACCAACGATGCGGTTTTGTATGGGGATGGCCAGGAGATTCCTGAAGGCATTCTCGACGGCATGATCACCAGCCTGATTTCCCTGCACGATCTACGCGGCAATAATGCGATCAAGAACTCCCGTGAGGGCAGTATCTATATCGTTAAGCCGAAGATGCACGGCCCGGATGAGGTGGCTTTCGCCAACACTCTGTTTAACCGTATCGAGGATGTCCTCGGGCTACCCCGCTATACAGTGAAGATGGGCATCATGGATGAGGAGCGCCGCACTACGGTGAACCTTAAGGCCTGTATCGCTGAAGCGAAGGAACGCGTGGTGTTTATTAACACTGGTTTCCTGGATCGCACCGGTGATGAAATCCACACCTCCATGCTTGCCGGGCCCATGATTCGCAAGGGCGATATGAAGCAGTCCGCCTGGATCAACGCCTACGAAGAGTGGAATGTCGATGTAGGTCTTAACAGCGGTCTCAAGGGCAGAGCGCAAATTGGCAAAGGCATGTGGCCAATTCCTGATCAGATGTCAGCTATGATGCACGCCAAGCTCGCGCATCCTATGGCCGGCGCGAATACGGCCTGGGTTCCATCCCCCACAGCAGCCACCCTGCACGCACTGCACTACCACAAGGTAGATGTGAACCGCCGCCAGGAAGAAATTCAGTATCGCCACCACGCCAAGCTGGAAGATATTCTCACGGTCCCTGTAGCTGAAGATACAAATTGGAGTGCCAAAGAAATCCAGCTGGAACTCGACAATAATGCCCAGGGAATCCTCGGCTACGTAGTACGCTGGGTAGAGCAGGGTGTGGGTTGCTCCAAGGTCCCGGATATTAATGATGTTGGTCTAATGGAAGACCGCGCAACTTTGCGAATTTCCTCTCAACATATTGCCAATTGGCTCAAGCATGGCATCGCTACGGAGAAGCAGGTGCGTGAAACCATGGAGCGTATGGCCGCCGTAGTCGATCGCCAGAATGCTGGGGATGCGAATTACAACAATATGGCTCCTGACTTCGATAAGAGTGTCGCCTTCCAGGCAGCCTGTGAGCTGGTGTTTGAAGGTTACGCGCAGCCGAATGGCTACACCGAGCCGGTACTGCATCGCCGTAGACGCGAGTTTAAGGCTTTGAATGCATGATTGTTGAGCGGATTGAGTATTAAAAAGGCCCCGAAAGGGGTCTTTTTTTGTTGATAAATGTCAATTCTTCGGAAGTTCTTTCAATATCTCAGCCTGGGAAATCTGTATTGTGTTTGTAGAGTTCAAGCAAAATTCATGTTTTGTATGGGCATAGAAAAATCAATACCTTATAGGCACGGGGTTTATCTCACTGGCAATAGAGCGGCTAATGATGGACTGAACCATCGTGGCACATGATCTTTTTGCTTCGTAAAGGGGGGGTTGTCAACAGCAGTTTACGGCGATTATATTTAATAAAGAGTGATGATGAGAAAAATAATCGTTGTCTTATTTGTGATTGTAAATTCTGGGTGTGTTTCTGACGACCCAAAATTAAAAAGTGAGCAATCGGCCATATAGAATTCAATAGGGGTACATAAGCTCTGGCTGGTGCCAGAAAGAAAATATGGAACTGTTAAAGAGGTTAGTGTGGCCGATTGTTCTAGAGCTCCATGTGGGGGAAACTGTGGGGTAATTCAGAAAAAGCTATCGAACCTTAAAGGCAAAAGTGGCTGCTTAGGCGTGGATGCACTTGTTGAAACAAACTGTTCAGCTGCCCCGTTAGTGAATAGTTACTGGGTGGCACAAGTTTGCTCTGGTATTGCTGGGAAGTGGTCGGATATATAATTAGATTATATTTAGTTAAATATGTTGTGTGTATTTTTTGAGAGGGTACAGTATCTTTCCTCGAAAGAATGCGCGACACGAGCTAGCAGTTATAACGACTTTGCAGGTTGGGATGTGCCATTCGAATAGCTGAATAAGATGACGCAATACACGGCTTGATAATTGGTTTATGTAACTAGAGGTCTCCTTATAGTGTTTAAAACCTTTTCTTTGTTATATGTGATGGCACTCCGTGGCTTCGAATATATTGTGATTGTCAAATTACTGCTTTCTAAAAGGAGTAGATATTAAAGTTTCATATGATTTTTTTGGTTATGACGCATAATTAAGCAATCGATACTCTTTGCCACAGTTTTATTTTCCTGCCCTTCTATATGCCATACTCCCTTTTGGCAATTCACCATAAATTTATGACATATATGTCTTTCTGCGCCAAAGAATAAATAGGCGTTACTGAGGTATCCAAATATATAGTCGGAGAGAGTCTTGCATCTATCTCGTAATGCGAAAGAGTCGATCAAACTCGCAGCGGCCCTGGTGATTGTTTATGCCATTGCGATGGGGCTCAATTGGGAGAAGCCTTTTTGGGGCGGGTTTGCCGTTATTGTATGTAGCCAGGCTAATTTAGGGCAATCCTTAAACCGCGCCATTTTGTGGATACTTGGGACTCTTTTTGCGCTAGTAGGTGGGTGGTTAATAGTCGCATTATTCCCCCAGGATCGTTGGCTGTTTATGATTGCCCTCTCTATTTGGGTTGCTACCTGCGTTTATCTCTTACAGAGGTCTAGGCATCAGTATTTTTGGGTGACGTGTGGCTATGTCATTTTACTGTTGTGGGATGCCACTGGCGGGGATTTGTCCATTTCCTACGAAGAGGGTATTTTACGTGTTCAAGAATCATTGCTGGGGATTGTCGTTTACGGCCTCATAGCGGTGCTGATATGGCCTAATTGCAGCCGAGAGGCGTTGCGCAAAGCCTCTATTGTGCTTTTAGCCAGGCAGAGACTATTTGCAGCTGGTTGTTTTACCCGAATTAAAAGTCAGGAAAAAGTCATGCTTCATCCTGATAAACGGGTCGAACTATTGAAAGCGGATGCGAGTCTGAGAGCAGCCATTGATGATGCCTGTTCTGATAGCTATGAGATTTGGGAGTGTCGCAAGCAGTGGAATCATTTCGGTTCTCGTGCAACGGCTCTAACACAATCACTCCTGAAGCTGGAAGAAAGTCTAGCTCTTTCTAACGAATTAGGAGTTGCAGAATTTTTTCCCGGAGTAAATGATTATATTGATGATATACAGTGCCGTTTAAATGAGATAAAGCTGACAGTTGATGAAGGTGTTCTGGCTAATATGCCAAAGGAAAGGTGTATTCAAGGCGATATCGATAAAATAAAGGCATTGTCTACATCCCAAACTGCAGCTTTGGCCATTACTAAGCAATCGTTAAATGACCTTGAAGTGGAGTCGAGGTCATTAATAGATTCTGTGAATGATATTCAGGTAATGGGGGACTCTTATTTAAAATTTCCGAGTGAAGATGGGGCATATTGGCTTGGCCTGCTTATGCCGGACCCAGATAGGCTCGCTAATGTTGTTCGTGTAATTGTTGGTCTATGGATTTCATATCTGGCATACCTATTTGTTCCGGGTATGCTTGGTGGGTTATTGGTTGTGTTGCTAATTACGGTTATTGCAATAATTGCAGCCCTCAGTCCGCAAATTAGATTGTTTGAAACTTGCTTTTATACCATTATCGTTTGTTTGTTATCTGCACCGATGTATTTTGTTCTTATGCCCAAGCTGCAAGGGTTTTACTCCCTGGGGATAATGATATTTGTTTGGAGCTTTATTGTTTGTTATCTGGCCAATAGGGCTTTTGGTGCTCAGTCAATGATAAGGACGTTGGTGCTGATTTTTCCGCAAATCATTTTCAATTTCAACGACTATCAAGTCTACAGTTTTGTTGTATACACGAACTATATTTTTGTGTTGGCTATTATTTTTTGTATTTTGGCCGTATCCAGAAATATACCATTTTCTTCACATCCCGAAAGAAATTTCAAAAAAAATGTAGATCGATTTCTCAATAGTGCCGGTTCGCTGGTTGTTCAGGGTGATATCCCAGAGTCTAGAAGGCAATCTTTTTTTTATCGTTTGTATGTTCTGTATCACATCAACATTATTATGGTTTCGCGTAAAAATATACTCTATTGGATGGAGGGTATTGATAAAGGGCGTATTAGGGGGATGTCAAAAGATCAAATGAGAAGCCTTGTTGATTTGTTGATGCTGATCGCAAATCAGGTGAAAATTTTATATAGAGTGGATAGGGGTAAGATGCGCTTCGTGGCCACTAAAAAAATGTTACGAGAAGCCTTTATATGGCGATGCCTTGCTGCGAAGGTGTTTTTTTATCTTTCTGGAAGAAAGAGAGAGATTCATATTGATTCTTTGAGGCGGGGATATAGGAGGGTTTTTGATAGGATCAACATTGAAGTTGGTGAGTTGATGGAATTAAGGGAGAGTGATGAGCGGTCTAAAGAGGGAGTATCTAATTTTTTATATTTCTTAGGGGTTGTTCATTGTATTGATAATTATTTGTCGGATTTATTTCATTTGTCAGAGCTTGTGGATTGGAGCTGTTTTTGTGAGGATCGATGTCTTTGATGGGCGTAGGAATTTGGATGGAGAAAATACCGCATGACATATCATTCGGTGGATTCTATCTTTCCCCAATTCTGGTTTCTGGATTGTTTGGTGTGCTTGCCGCACTGCTCACGGCAAGGTTGTTGGATCGTTACCGCCTCTCAAGATATTTTGCAAATCCTCCGGTTGTTATTATCTCGTTGAGCATTATTTATTCAGTTTTCTTCGGGGCAGTATTTGTGGGGATATAAAAGTGAAGAAATTTAGTAAATATATTCTCACTGGAGGTATTGTTTTTGTTGCTGTGTTGTTGCTGATCTTGCAGTTTTGGAAATACCTCAATAACCCCTGGACTAGGGATGGAACAGTCCAGGCAGATATTATACAGATTACGCCAAGGGTTTCCGGTCAAGTTGTTAAGCTACCAATTAGAGATAACCAGTTCGTTAATGCTGGGGACCTCCTATTCCAGATAGATCCTAGAACCTATGAGGCTGCGCTTGCGGAGGCTAAGGCTCAATATGAGGAAGCGATTGACACTTATAACGCACAAAGAGAAAACATCCTTGCCTATGAAGCCAGAATACGCGAATCCGCGGCGGCAATAGATCAGGCTCAAAGCAATATAAATGCGCTAGAGGCAGACATAATAAAATCCAGGGCAGAATATAAACGCCAACAGGAATTACTTCCGCAGCGTGC
This sequence comes from uncultured Microbulbifer sp., assembly GCF_947498635.1. Taxonomy (GTDB): domain Bacteria; phylum Pseudomonadota; class Gammaproteobacteria; order Pseudomonadales; family Cellvibrionaceae; genus Microbulbifer; species Microbulbifer echini. The sequence continues at coordinate 100,523 of NZ_CANMKV010000004.1, forward strand.
TACTTCGGTGAGGTCCTTGCAGGCCGCGCAGGCTGAATACGAATCTTCTGTGGAGTATCGCGCAGGTGCGGAGGCAAGACTCGCTGAATCCTTGGCTTCTCTGGAGCAATCTCAAGCGGAACTGGCCAGAGTTCGGGTACAACTTGGCGCACTTGGTGCTGACAACCCTGGTGTACGCGCTGCTCAAGCTTTAGTGCGTCAAGCGGAGCTTAACCTTGAATATACTAGTGTTACCGCGCCAATTTCCGGCTATGTGACCAACCTTGACTTCCGTTTTGGTGATCAGGCTGTGGCCAACCAACCGGCCCTTTCAATCGTGGATGTTAGTACCTATCGTGTGGAGGGGTACTTTCGCGAAACATTAATTCGCCGTATATCACCTGGGGATCGGGCCATAGTGACATTGATGGCCTATCCATATAGACCATTAAATGGCTTTGTTGAAAGCATTGGTTGGGGTATTGCACAGCAGGATGCAACCGCCGGTAATGATTTACTGCCGAGGGTAGAGCCTACATTCGAGTGGATTCGTCTGGCGCAGCGGATACCGGTAAGAGTTTATTTAATTGATCCCCCTGAATCAGTTGATTTACGTGTTGGTTTTACCAGCTCAGTACTTGTTTTGAGTGGTACTGCGGGCACTGAACAAGATGAAACGGCGAAGAGTCCCTAAGCGCCTAGGCATAAGAATTTTGCGACTGCCAGTAGCTGTTGGTGCCCTTGCTATGTTTGTAATCCATGGTTGTATGTTGGGCCCCGATTACGTGCCTCCACCAGTGAGCGTTGAAGATTCTTGGATTTATGGGGAAGATAAACGTCTAGATAGCCTTGAAGCGATTAACCCTTTGTGGTGGCAAATTGCTTTTTCGGATCCAGTGCTCGATGACTTGGTGGCTCAGGCAATAGAAAATAATTTGGAGTTGAGATCGGCAGCCCTGAGGGCTCTACAGGCCCAGCAGGTTCTAGCCATTGCCGTTGGAAATCAATACCCCCAGGTACAACAACTCGACGGCTTAATTGATCGTTCAAAATATGTTCGGTCAGGCATAACTGGTAACTTACAAAATGAATATTATCTTAATTTTAATCTAACCTGGGAGTTAGATATGTGGGGTCAGCTTAGGCGATTAGTAAATTCTGCTGCAGCTGATTTTGAAGCGAGTTTGGCTGAATACGATGGTCTTCTCGTTTCGATTATCGCCCAAGTGGCTCAGGCGTATATAAATATTCGTACTGTGAAGCGTCGCCTAGAGGTTGCCAGGGAAAATATTCGCACTCAGAGGGAGGGATTGAGGATTGCAGAAGTAAAATTCCGTGCGGGTGAAGTTAGTGCTTTGGATGCAGAGCAGGCTCAGACTTTATTGAGTAATACCGAGGCTACTGTACCTGGATTGGAAATTGCTTTTCAGCAACTTAAAAATTCTCTGGCCATTTTACTTGGAATGCCCCCGCGCAGTCTTAATGAGATACTCTCAGTACGCCCAACAGTACCGCAGGTACCCGCAATTACGAGTATTGGAATGCCGCAAGATCTTCTGCGACAGCGGCCGGATATTCGCCAGGCAGAACGCTTGCTCGCTGCGCAGGGAGAGCTGATTGGTGTGGCAAGAGCAGAACTTTACCCAAACTTTTCCATCGGTGGGTTAATAGGGGCGATTGATATTAGGGGGGGGCAGTTAAATGGTAGAAGTGATGCATGGGATTTATTTCTCGAGTTCGATTGGGATATTTTAAACTATGGAAGACTGCGCAATAATGTGCGCCTGCAGGATGCTACCTTCCAGCAGCTGGTTTCAGATTATCAACAGGTCGTTTTGCAGGCTCAAGTCGATGTGGAAAATGCCATCGTTGCTTATCTTAAGTCCCAGGAGCAACAATTTTTTTACAAAACTGCTGCTATGGCCTCGGAAGAAGCTGTTAATCTCTCTTTGACTCAGTATGTCGATGGGCAGGTTGAATACAATACAGTGATCACTACCCTGATATCCAACCTTCAACAACAGGATATTCTGGTGATAGCACAAGGTGCAGTGGCAGCAAATTTAGTACAGGTATATTTGTCACTCGGTGGAGGTTGGCAGATCCGTGATGGACTGACTCCTTTGGAGCTATTACCGGAAGAGACAATAGAGGATATGCTTTGGCGGACTCACTATTGGGATAAATTCTTGAGTGAATAATTTTGTACCAAGTATTTCCCGGGCTAATCCCGAAAGGTGAGTGTACTCAGTATTTCTAAAGCCTACTCATGCATCATTACTATTGCAGTTAGCTTACTAAATCTATCAAGCCCCGCGTTGATAAAATTTTAGCTGGATATTGACCCTGGAATTCTTTCACATAGGCGTTATGTAGTTTGATTCACTTGCGAAGATGTCTCAGTCATCAATCGAGTTTTTATTTGTCAATGGGATCACATCTATTCATAAAAAAGTGGGTGTATTAGAGCTCAGCACTTGGTATTGACCTCAACTTAAGTTTAGGTATTAAGCTTGCTTTATTGTTGATTGACCCTAAGGATTAAAGCGAAATGACTACGAATGCACACAGTGTTGACTTGAAAAAATACTTCGAACGTATTGACTATCATCAAAATCCATCCCAAAACCTGCAAACATTGAATGACATACTTGCTCAACATGTCCGAACCTTGCCGTTTGAAAATCTAACCTCCTTTCTTGGAAGTCCGGTAAACATTGATCTGACGGCAATTGAAGAAAAACTCGTACAACAGAAACGCGGTGGGTATTGCTTCGAACAGAATGCCCTGCTGGGTGCGGTATTACGGCAGATTGGCTTTTCTGTTACTGGTCTCGCCGCTCGCGTCTTGTGGCAGACCCCCGCAGGACATGAACCAGCTCAATCCCATATGATATTACTTGTGGAGGTGGGCGAGGTGGCCTATTTGCTGGATGCGGGCTTTGGCAGTAATACTCTCACCGCACCTCTGCGTTTAGATATCAATGCCCCACAAAAGACAGTTCACGGAATCTACCGTCTTACTCGAATAGAGGAAGATTACCTGCTACAAGTAAGAGTCGCGGGTACTTGGCAGTCGATGTACAGTTTTGATTTAAGGCCGCGTACCGCAGGCGATTATAAAATTGCTAACTGGTATTGCTGTACTCACCCGCAATCCCGTTTTGTTGAGCACTTGATTGCAGCCCGCGCATTTCCGGAGGGGCGCCATGCATTATTGAATCGTCAATTGAGTTTCCAGCCTGTTGATGGCCCTAAGAGCGTGATTATGTTGGCCAATATTACTGAGTTAAGAAATGCCTTATTGGAGGTGTTTGGAATCGAGGTGCCGGAGGATTTTAGTACTGAGAAGAAGCTGGCGAGCATCTTCGAGGATATGTCGAAGCCTCTGGGTATTGGCAGCAATGAATTGGTATCCAGTCGAGTACTGTCATGATCCAAGTAGGTGTTGTTTATCACTCGGTTTGCGGAAGCATAAAGGTTCTGGCAGAGGCTATTGTGGAGGGAGCGGATAGTATTTCTGACCAGCAAAGAGTGCTATCCAAGAATCGCGATCCAGGAATTGGTTGATTTAGAGCACGGTTGGCAAAAGAGCAGCCTTTCTAAGCGCCGAGCTCTCTGAGCGAGGTCGGGTGTACCTTCGAGTTTTGGCGAAGATTGTGTGCCGCGAGCTGAATATTGTCAGGGAATTAAAATATCTTGAAACCATCTAGGCCAGCATTTTTCCTCCCAAGCTTGCCGTCATGGAATTTAGCTTCCCTTCAGCAGCCTAAGGCTCCACGTATTGTGCTCCTTAATTACTGCTGCCATATCTAGAGAGTTTATTTCTCCATTATCAACGATTTTCTGACCGTGAATTACCACCGTTTGCGCAGACTGTGGGGCACAGAAGATTACTGCGGCCACGGGGTCTGAAAGTCCACCAGCATAATTGATAGTGTTGAGCTGTAGAGTAAAAAAATCGGCGCAACGCCCAACTTCAAGCGCGCCAATATCAGAGCGGTTTAGGACTTTGGCCCCTCCAAGGGTGGCGAGTTCCAGGGCTTCGCGAGCACTCATCCACTCTGAGGAGCGCAGGGGGTGGGACTGGGAGAGCTGGGAGTAACGATGTGGGCCCTCTGGGGGGCGCAGGCCCATCCTTAGTCTCGCAAGTAGCATTGCCTGGCGAGTTTCCATAAGCATATTGGATGCATCATTGCTCGCAGCCCCATCTACACCGAGGCTAACTTTCACACCGGCAGCCATATAGTCTTTAACGGGTGCAATCCCCGAGGCGAGGCGCATGTTAGAACTCGGGCAGTGGGATATTCCGCACCCAGTGCGTGCGAAAATGTTTATCTCTTCAGAATCAACATGTATGGCGTGGGCGAACCAAACATCGGGGCCTAGCCACCCCATTTCCTCCATCCACTCCAAAGGGCGTTTGCCAAATCGTTCAAGCGTGTAACGCTCCTCATCGAATGTCTCACACAGGTGTGTGTGTAACATGACGCCTTTATCTCGAGCGAGCAGGGCTGTCTCCTTGAGGAGAGCCTCTGAAACCGTAAAAGGGGAGCAGGGAGCCAGGACAATTCGAGTTAGGGCGCCAAAGCTGGCATCGTGATAGCGGTCAATAACACGGATACTGTCTTTCAGTATGAAATTTTCTTCTTCGACACTCTCATCTGGAGGCAGGCCCCCGAGAGACTTACCCAAGGACATGGAGCCACGACTAGCGTGGAATCTCACGCCTAAATCCCGTGCGGCTTCAATATGGATGTCGACCTGGTTACCACTCTTGAATAGGTAGGAATGATCAAACACCGTAGTGCAGCCAGAGAGAATAAGCTCGCCTAAACCAATCAGGGCACTTGTTCGTGAAGCCTCAGGATTAATGCGGGTCCAAATGGGATAGTGCAGCTGTAGCCAGGCAAAAAGATTCTTATTTTGGCAGCAGGGCAGGTTACGGGTGAGTGTTTGGTTGAGGTGATGATGGGTATTCACCATTCCGGGGAGAACGATCTGTCCTGTGGCGTCAATGACCGTATCGGCACTGGTGGGCAGAGACTTGGTCTGGCCCACAGCGGTAATTAGCCCATCTTCGGCAAAAATACCGCCCTTGGTGATTTCACGCCTCTCAGCATCCATGGTTACTAGGATATCGGCATTTTTTAGCAGTAAGGTCTTTGCCATGAGGAATGATTGCGTTCTCTTAAGAGATGTTAGGCCCTCTAATATTAGCTAGGCTCCTCCTGAGCATGGGACAGCCTGTCTTTATCTAGACTCCAGGCTATATATCCACTTGAAAAAAGTAGACCGCCGGCCGCCATATTCATCCCAGTAGAATCCTGTAAAACCTTGCGTTTTCCCTCCTGGATAACCATGAAGTTTGAGCATTTTATCTGGGGTCTTTAGGTCACACCCACCATGCCGCCCCCAGCCCCAGCCGGTTCAATAAAGATAGAGCAGCAATATTTTGAGTATCTGCAACGTTCGATAAAAGAATACACTTATAAAGCCGTTATCATCTTGCCTTTAAATATTTACTAGCAACATCTCCTGAACTCGTTGTCAGGATTGAGGGGAGAAATAAGGTAAGGGGCACCTTAGTAGGTAGGTTGGGAGGAGCATAGTCTTTACTTGAAAGGGTATTCAGGCCATGAACTTGGTGATCTATGCTTCATCGAGCCTTTTTTTCAAGTCGGATTAATGGGTTGAGTGATGGTGTTTTTGCTATAGCCATGACGCTTCTTGTGTTCAACATTCAGATCCCCGATTTGGCCGACATTAAAACGGGGGCGGACTTTCACAATAAAATGCAGGAGCAGGTCCCCCACATATTTTCCTGGTTGTTGAGTTTTGCGATCCTCTGTCGCCTGTGGCTGACCCATAACCATCTGATGTCTGATCACACGTCAAAATCTGCGAGTTTTACCAGCTGGAATTTTCTGCTGTTAGGTGCGGTTGCATTTACACCATTTCCGGCCGGGTTACTGGGGGAGTACCCAGATCAAACCTGGTCCGTGATTCTTCTTTCAATCACCTACGCGGTAGCGGCACTGTCGATTGCGGGTATGTGGTGTATCGCACCGAATCGAGCCAGTGCGGGTGCGCGACGAGTGGTATTGATTAGCCTGGTGATGTTGTTGACCAGTATTTCCGCTAGCCTTCTCGCGGCTCTGAACCCCTTCTGGGGATTGATTTTGTGGATTGTGTATGTACTTGGTATCGCGCCCCTGGCCCATTTCCTGGAGCGCTATGTTTTCCGCGGTGGGGATAAAATTGAAGGCGAGTGAGGGTGTTTTTCCTGTCGGTCAGCTCAGTTCCAGGACCATTTTCAGGTGGGGAATGCCCGCTTCATGGAAAATTTCGCCCTGCGCACTAAATCCGGCTTTCGCATAGAAGCCTTGCGCGTGTTGCTGCGCATGCAAGTAGATATTCGGGTAGCCTCTTTGTTCAGCGTATTCGCAGATGACCTGGAGCAGCTGAGCGCCAAGCCCCTCGCCCCGATCGGACTTACTGATTGCCATGCGTCCGACTTTGCCATCTTTACTCAGTCGCCCGGTGCCTACGGCGCGCTCATTTTTGAAAACCAGGAAGTGTTGCGCATCTCCCTCCTGGTCATCCCACTCCAACTCCGCAGGTACTTTCTGCTCTAGTACAAAGACCGTTTCCCGAATAGCGCGAATAGAATCACTCTCGCTATTCCAATCGGCGGGGCGTACGAGAATTGCCATATTAGAAATCCTCAGGTGGATAGATCAGGGTGCCCTGGGATACCAACTGATCTACCAGTCCATCGGAACCGGCGATCTGCGGGAAGGTTTCGATATCACTCCAGGATATCTTATGGGTGTTAACAAACCGTTCTGCAAAATTCAGCGGGGCAGGGAAGGCTTCACCATCGACAAATAGGGTTGCGGGTTCTCGGCAAAAAGCGGCTCGCGAGGCAGGATTCAGTATCAGTTGTACTCCCTGGGGTAACTGGTCGCGCCAGTCGACGGCATCATCGGCGTCTAATGCCACTGTGTCCGGATACTTCACCTCTGTCATTACGGCTCCAAACCACTGGGCAATCTTTTCCGGCTGCTTTAACCAGGCGCCAAGTTGCTGCTGTAGCCGTGCGACGGAAGCTGGGTCTACTTCGCCCGGGCATTTTGCAGGTTCAGATCCGGCATCGGTATACCGCAGACTGTCTGGTAAACCCATCGCTACTTCCGCAGCGAGGTCCTCGAGAATGACGGCTGCAGACGGGGCACGGAAGCCAATGGAAATGGTGGTACAAGCGCCCTCGGCGATTCCCCAGTGGCTATATTGTGGCGGGAGATAGAGCATATCACCGGGCTCCAAGACCCAGCTGTTTTCCGCATCAAACGCTTTAAGGATATTGAGCGGAGTTCCCTCCACGCGCGGGCTGCTCTCATCCACTTTGGGCCCTTGCTGCCAATGGCGCTTGCCTTCGGCTTGTAGCAGGAATACGTCATAGTGATCGTAGTGTGGGCCGACGCTGCCCTTGTCGGCGGCGTAGCTGATCATAACGTCGTCGAGGCGCCAGTCGGGGATAAAACGGAAGTACTCTTTTAGCTCCGCAATTTCGGAAAGCCATTGATCCACCGCCTGTACCAAGAGTGTCCAGTGTGTTTGGGGCAGGGAAAGAAAGTCCTCTTCTGTAAAAGGGCCGGTTCGCAGCTCCCAGGGGCCACTCTCACCATTTTCCAGGACTAGGCGCGATTCCACCGCTTCTTCCAAAGCCATTCCGGCGAGCTCTTCACCGGATATCGGTGCTTCGAAGTTGGGGAATGCATTGCGGATCAACACAGGCTTTTGTTGCCAGTAATCGCGCATAAACACTTCAATTGGCATATCACCGAGATGGGTAAGGGGGCTGGCCACGGTAATTCTCACTGTCTGATAGGGCTGTGGTTGCTCTCAATATCTGCACAGGGTCATGTCTCAGTACCGAGCAGCGACATGGCAGGGGAGAGAATAAGGGGTTATTAGTAAGCTACCGGCCACAACGGTGTGGTCGGTAGCTCGGCCCGCTTAGATTTTGCGGGCTTGCTCTGTAGCATTACCGATATAGGAAGCTGGGGTCATTTCCAGCAAAGTGCTTTTGGCTTCTGCGGGAATTTCCAAATTCTCGATAAACACTTTCAGGGTTTCCTGAGTGATACCCTGGCCGCGAGTGAGGTCTTTCAATTTCTCGTAGGGTTTTTCAATGTTGTAGCGGCGCATAACGGTTTGGACCGGCTCGGCCAACACTTCCCAGGAATTATCCAGGTCTTCTGCCAGGCGCTCAAGGTTAATTTGCAGCTTACCCAGGCCTTTCATTGTGGCGGCGTAGGCGACTGCGGAGTAGCCCGCGCCCACCCCCATATTGCGCAGCACGGTGGAATCGGTCAGATCCCGCTGCCAGCGGGAAACGGGTAGTTTTGCTGCCAGGTGCTGGAATACGGCATTGGCCAGGCCCAGGTTGCCTTCGGAGTTTTCGAAGTCGATGGGATTCACCTTGTGCGGCATGGTGGAGGAGCCCACTTCGCCGGCAACCACTTTCTGCTTGAAGTAACCGAGGGAAATATAGCCCCAGATGTCGCGATCGAAATCAACCAGAATAGTGTTGAAACGTGCGATGGCATCAAACAGCTCGGCAATATAATCGTGTGGTTCAATCTGGGTGGTGTAGGGATTCCAGGTCAGACCGAGGGAGGTTATGAATTCTTCCGCATTCTTTTCCCAGTCGATGCTGGGGTATGCAGATAGGTGTGCGTTGTAATTACCTACGGCTCCATTGATTTTCCCCAGTAGAGGTACGGCCTGTATCTGGCTGATCTGGCGGCGCAAGCGAGCTACGACATTGGCCAGTTCCTTGCCGACGGTGGTAGGGCTGGCGGTCTGTCCATGGGTGCGGGATAACATGGGCACATCGGCGAAATCTTGTGCAAGACCGGCGATTTTGCCTACGAGTGCATTCATTGCAGGCAGCATCACGTCATCGCGGCCGGCACGCAACATCAGTGCATGAGATAGGTTGTTAATATCTTCAGAGGTGCAGGCGAAGTGAACAAACTCGTTCACTTTCTCCAGTTGTGCATTGCCACTGATTTTTTCTTTTAGGAAATATTCAACGGCTTTAACGTCGTGGTTGGTGGTGCGCTCGATTTCCTTGATGCGTTCGGCATCTGCCAGGGAGAAATCGGCAACAATGCTGTCCAGAAGCTGGATGGCCGTTTTATCAAACGGCTGAACCTCGCTTATTTCTGAATGTGCGGAGAGTTTTTGCAGCCAACGCACTTCTACTTCAACACGGGCACGAATCAGGCCGTATTCACTAAAAATTTCACGTAGGGGGGCAGTCTTGCTCTCGTAGCGACCATCAATAGGGGATACCGCTGTGAGTGCGGAAAGCTCAACTGTCATAGTAAATCTCCGGGATTAGTGTTTTATAGATTCGATCTGTGTGATCAGCTCGTTAGTTGCTTGTAATAGCTTTTTACGCTGAAATAGCAGGTGCAGACGGCGCCCCCCTAATTGTCGCCAAAGGGTGGCTGAGCGAATACCGGCAAAGAGCATGGAGCGGATCTGGTTTGCGATACGCTGCTGCTGCAAATAGTTAAAATCTCCCAGGACCTGGATGCGGAAACGGAAAGTTCCGAGAGTGTCGCTATAGATGCTGGCAAGATTGGAAAATACATTTTCGTGGGTAGGGGTGAAATGTTCAGCCTGGGTCTTGGCTTTATCCAGACGGTTACCGATGATTGAGAGCAATTCCCCCTTCTTGCTTAACTGCCGCTGCAGATAGAGTATCGACAGCGCGTAGCGCAGGCAGTCGGTGTACTCGGGGTGCTGCCTGGACTGCAGCAATTGCCGCGATACCTGTAAGCCAGGCAGCAGATTTTCAGTGCCGTCAAAGACATCTTCGGTGCGATCTGGATTAAGCTGGAAGAGGCTGTAAACCCCAGTTTCCAGCTGTGTCTGGGGCGCGGTGCCGGTTTTGGCCAGTCGCTCCACCAGTGTTGCGGATTGAAAAATTCCGGCCAGCGCCAGTGCCTGATCCCGCCAGTTATTCAAAATTATTCCTTAGTGTTTCTTGTACTTGTCCGGTACGGCGGAGCCAACGCCTGTGGCCTGCTCTATCACTGCACCTCCGAGGCATATCTCACCATCGTACAGTACCAGAGACTGCCCCGGTGTAATTGCGCGCTGTGGTTCGTCAAATTCCACAACGAGATTACCATTCTCCCGAACGTGTACGGTGCAGTTTTGATCTGGCTGGCGGTAACGGGTTTTTGCCTGGCAGCGGATTTGGTCGCTGGGGGCTGCGCCATTGATCCAATGTGTCTGGGTTGCTTTGAGGCCGGTTGCGTATAGCAGAGGGTGATGTGCACCCTGGGCAACAATTAATACGTTGCGCTCGAGGTCCTTCCCGACGACGTACCAAGGCTGCTCACCGGCGCCCTTGACTCCGCCAATGCCCAACCCCTGACGCTGACCGATCGTGTGGTACATCAGACCCGCATGGCGGCCCATTACCTCACCTTCGGGTGTCTCCATGGCGCCGGGTTGGGCGGGTAGGTACTGCTCCAGGAAGTCCTTAAAGCGGCGTTCGCCGATAAAGCAGATACCAGTGCTGTCCTTCTTGTTATGGGTGATAAAGCCATTTTCTTCGGCAATGCGTCGGACTTCAGGCTTTTCCAATTCCCCGAGCGGAAACAGAGAGCGGGTGAATTCCGCCTCTCCCACGGCGTGCAGGAAATAGCTTTGATCCTTGTTGCCGTCGAGCCCCTTAAGCAGGTAAGTGCGACCATCAATATCCCGGCGCCGGGTGTAGTGCCCAGTCGCGATGGCGTCCGCACCCAGAACTTCAGCGTATTCCAGGAAGACTTTGAACTTGATTTCCCGGTTGCACAGGATATCCGGGTTGGGCGTGCGACCAGCTTTGTACTCTGCCAGGAAGTACTCGAATACGTGATCCCAGTACTCCGCCGCAAAATTGGCGGTGTGCAGTTTGATCCCCAGTTTTTCACAGACGGCCTGGGCATCGGCCAGGTCCGCTTTTGCGGTGCAGTATTCGGTGCCGTCGTCCTCATCCCAGTTTTTCATAAACAGACCCTCCACCTGGTAGCCCTGCTGCATCAGGAGGAGAGCGGCCACAGAGGAGTCCACACCGCCGGACATACCGACGATGACGCGTTTTGGCTGTTTGTTGTGCGGAAAATCAGGCATAAGAAGGACAGTCATTACTTCACTGGGATGGAATGGGGGCGAATTTTACCTGTGAATGGCCTCTCTGACCAAGGCCGCTTTAATCTTTGGTTATTGCTTAGTACCTCGGCGCGGGCGATTGCGCCTTTGGGGCGGCTTCGATTTGGGGTTGGGCTTTGGCCTGGGGGGACTGGGGGCTTCCTCCATTCGATAGCTTCCTGGCTGCAATGCGTCGAGCTTCCAGTGGCCGATTGCCATGCGAACTAGGCGCAGGGTGGGGAAGCCGACAGCCGCAGTCATGCGTCGAACCTGTCGATTGCGCCCCTCATGGATTGTGAGTTCCACCCAGCTGGTGGGTATAGATTTGCGCTCGCGAATCGGTGGGGTACGTGGCCACAGGTCGGTGTCGATGAGTCGTCGGGCCATTGCTGGAGCAGTGAGGCCATCTTTCAGGTCGACACCGCGGCGCAGAAACATCAGGGCGTCGTCGGTAATATCTCCCTCTACCTGAGCCCAATAGGTCTTGGCCATCTTTCTTTTCGGATGGCTGATTTGATGTTGTAGCGCTCCATCATCGGTCAGTAACAGCAGGCCTTCAGAATCATAGTCGAGTCGGCCGGCGGCATAGAAGCCTTTGTGAGGGATATAGTCCGCCAGTGTGGCGCGCCCCTGGCCGTCTGTGAATTGGCTTAACACGCCAAAAGGTTTGTTGAGGAGAATAATCTTAGTCATAAGAAAAATTGAGTATTGTAATCCAACTACAAAAATTAGCCGATGCTGCTATAATCCCGCCGATTTTTATCCCCGCCCAATGGTCCCGGGGGAGCGGTGCAAGCAACGCTGGACCTAAAAAGTCATAGAATTTTGGGAGTTTACGCAATATGGGTCACATCCAAGTGCCGGCAGACGGCGAAAAAGTTACAGTCAATTCCGACGGTTCGCTGAATGTTCCGAATCGCCCGGTAATTCCGTTCATCGAGGGCGACGGCATCGGTGTGGACATCACCCCGGTAATGCGCAAAGTAATCGATGCGGCTGTTGAGAAGGCTTCTGCCGGCGACAAGAAAATCGAGTGGATGGAAATCTACTGCGGTGAAAAAGCAGCAGAAACCTATGCTGGCGACTGGTTCCCGGCTGAAACCCTTGAAGCGATCAAAGATTACGTTGTTAGCATCAAAGGCCCTCTGACAACTCCAGTTGGCGGCGGCTTCCGTTCCCTGAACGTAGCGCTGCGCCAAGAGCTGGACTTGTACGTGTGTCAGCGTCCGGTCCGCTGGTTTAGTGGTGTACCTTCTCCGGTTAAAGAGCCGAACAAGGTGGACATGGTGATTTTCCGTGAAAACTCCGAAGATATCTATGCCGGTATCGAGTGGAAAGCGGACAGCGATGAAGCGAAAAAAGTCATCAAGTTCCTGCAGGACGAGATGGATGTTAAGAAAATCCGTTTCCCAGAGCACTGTGGCATCGGTATTAAGCCGGTTTCTTCTGAAGGCACCAAGCGTCTCGTGCGCAAGGCTATTCAGTACGCTGTTGACCAGGATCGCGATTCCGTAACCCTGGTACACAAAGGCAACATCATGAAGTTCACCGAAGGTGCCTTCGCCGATTGGGGTTATGAGCTGGCTCGCGATGAGTTCGGTGCTCAACCTCTGGACGGTGGCCCCTGGCACAGCTTCAAGAACCCGAAGACTGGTAAAGAGATCGTTATTAAGGATGTAATTGCAGACGCTATGCTGCAGCAGGTCATTCTGCGTCCGGCAGAGTACGATGTCATTGCTACCCTAAACCTGAATGGCGACTACCTGTCTGATGCACTGGCTGCGCAGGTCGGTGGTATCGGTATCGCTCCGGGTGCGAACCTGTCTGACGACGTTGCTCTGTTCGAAGCGACTCACGGTACTGCGCCCAAGTATGCTGGTCAGGACAAGGTAAACCCTGGTTCTCTGATCCTGTCCGCCGAGATGATGTTGCGTCACCTGGGCTGGAACGAAGCTGCGGACCTGGTTATCAAAGGTGTAGAGGGTGCTATTGAAGCCAAGACGGTGACTTACGATTTTGAGCGTCTGATGGATGGTGCTGAATTGAAGTCCTGCTCTGCGTTTGGTGACGAAGTTATCAAGCACATGGCCTAAGTGGCAAATACAGGGCCGGGTCGTACGATCTGGCTCTGACCCAAAAAAGCCCTTTGCTTTGCAGCGAAGGGCTTTTTTGTTGGTGCGCTGAGATCATTTGGCTGCGCAGAGCGTTAGTCGAGTACTTCGGCCTCTTTTTCTCTGATGTTCTCAGCGTGGGCGAGGTCGGTATCAATGCTGGTATCGGCACTGTGAGCGCCAGTTTCAGCCTCTGCGGACACTGCGGCGGAAATATTTGCAGCGTGATAGCCCTTGTCACCCCTGACGATGTCAAAGGTTACTTGCTGACCGGCTTTCAGGGTTCGGTAGCCTTCCATCTGAATTGCGGAATAGTGCGCGAACAGATCCTCCCCTCCTTCATCTGCAAGAATAAACCCATATCCCTTAGCGTTGTTGAACCACTTTACGGTACCAGTAGGCATAACGAATTCCCTCTAATTGCCTGAGTGGCCGTCCGGCCACCTTACAGAGTTTTTATATTTATTTGACCTGCGGATTAGTCGACTGCAATCCTATCTGCGACTAACGGCTGTGCGCGAGCAGGCACTACCTCTTGTAGTCAACTGGTATGGGAATGTCAAGGAGCCGCTCTCGACGCTGTGATGTCCCTGTGTCGTTGGTCAAATAAGGTTACAATGGCAGGTCGTTGATGGTTGCGAGTGTCGCACTTTCTGAGCTCGATAGAACACATTGATAATTGTTATGAGTATTTTGCAGGTCATTAAACTAGGCTCCGGTAACTCTGGAGAGGACTACTACGATCATGAGGGTGCAGATGGCGAGCTCGCGCTAGAAGAGGCGCCGCCAAAGCTGAAGCGCCCCCCTATGTATAAAGTCATCATGCTGAATGATGATTACACCCCCATGGACTTTGTTGTGGAGACTCTGGAGTTATTTTTTGGGGTTAACCGGGAGCGCGCCACACAGTTGATGATGCAAGTACACATGCGGGGAAAAGCAGTGTGCGGTGTCTATACTCGGGATATAGCGGAGACAAAGGCTGCACAGGTCAATCAGTTCGCTCAGGAGAATGAACATCCACTGCTGTGTGAAATTGAGGCGGACGAGAGTAAAGACGATTGATTTTTAATAGAACCGCTTTATTAGAAGGGCCCCGTCACCTGAAGGGAGTCAGCCAGGAGATAGACGCCGGCAAAGGGTGCGCGCCTACCAGCGGAGTCGGCGGGAAATATTGGCGATTAGGGTTTGAGGTTTAAATGCTCAGCAAGGACTTAGAGGTAACGCTCAATCTGGCGTTCAAAGGTGCGCGAGCGAAACGGCACGAATTCATGACTGTGGAGCACCTGCTACTAGCGCTCCTGGATAATGAGTCAGCCGCTGACGTGTTGCATGCCTGTGGAGCCGACCTGAGTGCATTGCGCCGCGAACTATTGGAGTTTGTGGATTCCACCACGCCATTGATCCCGGAGGCCGACACCGATCGCGAGACCCAGCCCACACTCGGTTTTCAGAGGGTCCTTCAAAGGGCCGTTTTCCATGTTCAGTCCTCGGGCAAAAAAGAAGTGACCGGGGCCAATGTGCTGGTGGCTATTTTCTGTGAACAGGAAAGCCAGGCAGTTTACTATCTGAAGCAACAGAGTGTTGCGCGTATTGATGTAGTCAATTACATCACCCATGGGATTTCCCGTGTCGGATCCAGTGGCAACAATCATCATCACGGCTCTGACACCGCAGCAGAGCAAGTGGAAGAGGAGATTACGACCGGTACTGAGCCCGGAGGTTCGGACCCCTTAGAGAGCTACGCCACCAACCTGAATCAGGAGGCGATCCTCGGTCGTATCGATCCTCTAGTCGGACGTGGCCCAGAAGTAGAGCGAGTCACTCAGGTACTTGCGCGACGCCGTAAGAACAATCCTTTGCTGGTTGGTGAGTCCGGTGTTGGCAAAACTGCGATCGCTGAAGGGTTGGCCAGGCGTATAGTGGATGAAGATATCCCCGAGCCGCTGAAAGATAGCACTATATACTCCCTTGACCTCGGCTCTCTTCTCGCTGGAACCAAGTACCGCGGCGATTTTGAAAAGCGCTTTAAGGCCCTGTTGGCAGAGCTAAAAAAGCGTGAGCACGCGGTTCTGTTTATTGATGAAATTCATACGATTATTGGAGCCGGCGCAGCATCTGGTGGCGTTATGGACGCCTCCAACCTGCTCAAGCCGCTACTTTCCAGCGGCCAGCTTCGCTGCATTGGCTCCACCACTTTTACTGAGTATCGTGGCATTTTTGAGAAAGATCGCGCGCTTTCTCGTCGTTTTCAAAAAATTGATGTCAGTGAGCCCTCCGTAGAGGAGACCGTGCAGATACTGCAGGGCCTCAGGAGTTGTTTCGAAGATCACCACAAGGTTCGCTTCACAGACGCGGCCCTTGACGCAGCAGCTCAGCTTTCCAGTCGTCATATCACCGAACGTTTCCTGCCGGATAAGGCGATCGATGTGATTGATGAGGCGGGAGCCTACCAGTCTCTGCTGCCACTTGGAGAGCGTACAGAGGTGATTGGTATCGGTGAAATTGAGGCTGTGATTGCCAAGATGGCCCGAATTCCCGCCAAGAGTGTCTCCGCATCGGATAAAGAGCAGCTGGCGAGACTCGATGACAATCTCAAGATGGTTGTATTCGGCCAAGACAGAGCCATTGAGGCCCTGAGTACGGCAATTAAGCTCAGCCGTGCTGGGCTCGGTGCGGAAGAGAAGCCCATTGGCTCCTTCTTGTTCTCTGGCCCAACTGGTGTCGGCAAGACCGAGCTGTGCCGCCAGCTGGCCAAGGTCATGGGCATCGAGCTGATCCGCTTCGATATGTCCGAGTACATGGAACGACATACAGTTTCCCGGCTGATCGGTGCACCTCCGGGTTATGTTGGCTTTGATCAGGGCGGGCTTTTAACCGATGCGGTGACCAAGCATCCGCACAGTGTGGTATTACTCGATGAGATCGAGAAGGCCCACCCGGAAGTCTTTAATCTGCTTTTGCAGGTGATGGATCACGGAACCCTGACAGACAATAACGGGCGCAAGGCGGATTTCCGCAATGTGATCCTGATTATGACTACGAATGCCGGGGCTGAGCTGATGAGTCGTCGATCGATCGGCTTCTCCAGTCAGGATCACTCTTCCGATGGTATGGAGGAGATTAAAAAGATGTTTACCCCGGAGTTCCGCAACCGTCTCGACAGCATTATCCAGTTCGGCTCCCTACCGTTGGATGTGGTTAAGACTGTGGTCGATAAGTTTATCGTTGAGCTGCAGGCACAGCTGGACGATTCCCGTGTGACTCTGATCGTGGATGATGAGGCGCGCGAGTGGCTGGCGGTTCGTGGTTACGATGAGAAGATGGGGGCCCGTCCCATGTCTCGCTTGATTCGGGATAAGCTGCGCAAACCTCTAGCGGAGTCTGTTCTGTTTGGGGAGCTGGCAGAGGAGGGTGGTCGTGTCGTGGTGGTGATAGAGAATGATGAGCTGTCGATACAAACGGCGGTGCCCGCCTGAGCAGGTACGAAAGCCCACCAAAAAAGCCACCTTACGGTGGCTTTTTTGTATCCCGGCAAATTACCCCTGAAGGTATCTGCCTGGCGAGCTAATTAGCGAGCGCGGTAAGTAATGCGGCCTTTGCTCAGGTCGTAGGGGGTAAGTTCCACCTTGACCTTGTCGCCAGTGAGAATGCGAATGTAGTTTTTGCGCATTTTTCCTGAGATGTGCGCAATGACCACGTGTCCGTTTTCCAATTTTACTCGGAAAGTGGTGTTTGGCAGGGTGTCGACCACCTCACCTTCCATTTCAATATAATCGTCTTTTGCCATGCGGCAGCAACCTTCAAATAACTTGATCAGACCTTTACCCCGGAGGCAATCTTGCCTAGCCGCGGCTCGACGGGCGAGCATTTTGCACGAAAAGACTGAATAGAGCAAAGGGCGCGTGCGTTGGGGTTACAGAGACTTCAGACTCCAGCGGTTTTCTGTAAGCATTTCGATCGGCCGGAACTGACTTTTGTAAGCCATTTTATGGCACTGCTCGATCCAATAACCCAAATAGAGGTTCGGCAGGCCGAGCCGTCGGGCCCACTCAATCTGGTAGAGAATGCAGTAACTACCGAGGCTGCGCTTGTCCTCATCGGGGGCGAAGAAAGTATAGATGGCCGATAGACCCGCTGTGAGCAGGTCAGTGACCGCTACAGCGATTAACCGCCCGCGCGCGCGCAACTCAATATAGCGCGTCGCTCCCCAGGCTGGGCTCAGGAAGCTGCGGTATTGTTCACGACTTGGGGGGTACATTTCCCCATCGGCGTGGCGCTGCTCAATGTAGCGTGCGTAGAGCTCGTAATGCTCATCGGTATCTATGGACTCAATATGAAATATATCCAGGTCTTTGTTGCGCTTCCAGCAGCGGCGTTGGTTACGATCGGGCACGAATAGGCCCACTGGCACACGTGCGGGCACACAGGCTCTACATGAGGCGCACTGTGGGCGATACAGGTAGGCGCCACTGCGACGGAAGCCGAGCTCTGACAACCGGTTGTACAGGCGCTGATCTACCTCTGTCTGTGGGTCCACAAACACGGTAGTGGCCTCCCGGTCCGGCAGGTAACCGCAGGGGTGGGGCAGGGTTGCCAATAGACGGACTGAGTCGAGCTGAGAATATTTACCCATAAGTCCACAAAAGCTTCCAGGGCTGTGGAAAGGCGGGCTGTGCCAGGCCGCTTTCCAGTAAGTGTTCGAAATCCTTACGACACATTTCAATGGCTCCCAGGCTGCTCAGGTGCGGATTGCTCACCTGGCAGTCGATCAGTGTGCACCCCCACAATTCTAATTGGCGAACGAGGTGGACAAAAGCGACTTTGGAAGCATCTGTTTCTCGATGAAACATTGATTCACCAAAAAATACCTGACCGATAGAAATGCCATAAAGCCCGCCAACCAGTTTTTCATCCCGCCAAACCTCGACGGAGTGGGCATGGCCCAGGTGGTACATATCGATATAGGCTTCGGCCATTTCTTCCGTGATCCAGGTACCATCCTCCTCGGCTCTTGGCGCGCGGCAGCCTTCCACGACCCGTTCGAATGCTTGGTCAAATGTGGCGGTAAAAGTACCCCGGCGCAGTGCTTTACGCAGACTGCGGCCAATACGAAAGTCTTGGGGAATCACGACACAGCGAGGCGAGGGGCTCCACCATAGGATTGGCTGATCCTCTGAGTACCAGGGAAATATCCCGCGGCGGTATGCGGCCAGTAACCACTCTGGGGTGAGGTCGCCGCCGGCTGCCAAGAGTCCATTGGGGTCCTCAAGGGCTGATTGTGTGGATGGGAAATCGATTTGGGTGTGGTCGAGCCACATCAGGCGGCTTTGGTTATTCCGTGCCACGAACTGATACCTGTCCTGGAAGGCTGGGGAGGTCGGGTGGCCTTAAGGCCACCCGGAGGACTAGCGATTACTGGGCGTCGAGGAAGCGCTCAGCATCCAGGGCGGCCATACAACCGGTGCCAGCGGAAGTGACGGCTTGGCGGTAGATATGGTCGGAAACATCGCCCGCGGCAAAAACACCGGGAATTGAGGTCTGAGTGGCATTACCTTCGAGACCACTTTGAACGAGAATGTACCCTCCGTTCATTTCCAGCTGCCCCTCGAAGATACCGGTATTCGGCTTGTGACCGATTGCAATGAATACACCGGAAACGTCCAGTTCCTTGGTGGAATCATCCTGGGTGCTGCGAAGGCGCAGGCCGGTTACGCCATTATCATCCCCGAGAACCTCATCCAGGGCGTGGTGCCAGCAAACATTGATATTGCCGTTTTCCACTTTATCCATCAGGCGATCCTGCAGAATTTTCTCTGCGCGAAGCTCATCACGACGATGGATAAGGGTGACTTCACTGGCGATATTGGAGAGGTAAAGTGCCTCTTCAACCGCGGTGTTGCCGCCGCCAACAACAGCGACTTTCTGGTCGCGGTAGAAAAAGCCGTCACACGTCGCACAGGCACTGACACCGCGGCCCTGGAAGGCCTCTTCAGAGGGTAGGCCAAGGTATTGGGCAGAGGCGCCGGTGGCGATAATCAGCGCATCACAGGTGTAGGTTTCATTGCCTTTCAGGGTGAACGGGCGGTTTTTCAGATCAACAGATTCGATGTGATCAAAAATAATTTGAGTGTCGAAGCGTTCGGCGTGCTGTTGCATTTGAACCATCAGGTCGGGACCCTGCAAATCCGCAATACCACCTGGCCAGTTTTCTACTTCGGTCGTGGTGGTCAGCTGCCCACCTTGTTGCATACCGGTGATGACTACCGGATTCAAGTTGGCGCGGGCGGCATAGATCGCCGCTGTGTAGCCAGCGGGGCCAGAACCGAGAATGATCAGTCGATGATGGTTGTTGCTCATGAAGCTCTCTTTAAACCTGTCTGTGTACAAAGTTTATCCAGTGGACTGTGTGTCCACCTAGCCGGCCATTTTTTGATCAGCCAAAGCTATTAGATTGGGCGATATAATAGGCGATTGTGACAGCTCGACGAAATAGTTTGCCTCAATTTGTGCCATTGGAAAGTGCTATTTCGGTTGATGTGGGTCCTCTAAAGCCCATCCTTCAAATCGAATCCACATGCGAAAGGACATTAAATTCTGGTCTTAATTCCTTGTTTTTTTAGTGAAAAATACCTGGAGAAAATGTTGTTAGTTAATGTGAAGTGGGGGGCGGGGTAGTTATAAAGTAACTGTACTTAGTCAAAAGAGGGCTCGGAGGAAGTATTTCCACCCTTCAGGTAGACAATCAGATGCTGGGTGGACAACTACGGCCAATGGGCAAAGCCATGCGGCAAGGTAGAAAGATTGTGCCCTTAAATCTGGACTGTGATTTGGTCGGGCATCCCACGTTTACATTTAGCCTGAGTAAAGAGGCGCAGGTATTTGCTTCCGAAATCCTGGATGATACGTTTTCCTTGAAGTTATCCATTGATCTAGGACCGGAGGGCGGCCATTTGGCCAGTTTGCACGGTCCACCCGATCTGGTTGAGTTGTTCTCAACCCTTCAGTTGCAGGTCAGGTGCGATATTGTGGCAGATGGGTACAATGTGCTCGACCAAGACGCTTTAGATACTCCTGAGGTTTCATCGGAATCGAGAGGCAAGTTGCTTGAAGCGCTTGACCTTTGTGATGGCGATAGAGTGTTGGATTTGATGTGTGGGAGCGGCACAACCAGCCAGGTACTCCTGGAATATGCTGAGGAGAGCGCGATCGGGATCTCTCTCAGCATGTGCGATACCCACTATTCTCAGCTGCGCCGAATAGATCCAAAAGTGCGTGAGGGAGCTGTCGATATTACGCTGGGGGATGCCAGGGCACTGCCTTATGAGACGGAATCTTTTGATGTGGTGCTACTCAAAATGGGATTGCATGAAGTCCCCCAATTAGATCAACCACTGGTAATGAGGGAAGTTTTTCGCATCTTGAAAAAGGGTGGGCGCTTTATTATTTGGCAATTGCTGCCAACCACCGGTGTTTGGCAGGATGTTTTTACAGATATTGTACGAAAAACCAGCATGTTGGCTCGCTGTGAATCCCAAGCCTTCAATCGCTACTTCCCTAGAGATGATCAATTAACCTGGCTTTTTAAAAATGCGGGATTCGCGGAATACGAGCAAATTTTTAAAGTTGATTTTTCCTATAGTACCCGGGCTAGACTGGATGCTGAATTGGCGGGAGATTCCAGCAAGCTGGAAATATTGAATAACTTTGCTCGCGACAGGGCGCCTCAAGAGGTGCGCGACTCGGCACTCTGGCGGGATACTGGCGAGGATATTTTGCTGAAAGTCCCGGCCTGTATTTATCGCACATACAAACCGTTGTAAATCAAAGATAATTGGGCTGGCGATAAGAGCTTACTCTGGTAGCCGCCCTCTTTGAACGTGGAATGGTAACGGGTGTGGGGCAAGCAATTGCCGGAGTAATAAAGTAATAACAAAGTATATTGAGGTAAGCCATTGAAGGCCGAGAGCGCAACCGAAGAAAACTCTGAGAAGAGCGGTGCATTGCCGGGTTCACTCGTCGCCCGCCTGGTTCGCGAGGGAGCATTAATCAGTCTGCTCGCGGGCGCACTGCTGCTGGGGATCAGCTTGTTAAGTTACGATTCCCAAGACCCCGGTTGGTCTCATACCGGGCAGGCTGGGCAGATTCATAATGCTATTGGTCCGGCTGGGGCCTGGCTCGCTGATGTCTGTTTATCCTTGCTGGGCTGGATGGCTTATCTGTTCCCTGTGCTGATCGGCTTACGCGCTTATAGGGTCTTGCGCGATCGCAATGCGCGCTTTCATGCCCCCCTGTTTGCGCTCAGAGTTTTTGGTCTGATACTGCTGTTGATCAGTGGTGCTGCCATAGCAACTCTGTGCTTTTCACCTGCAGACAATCCCCTGCCTTTTACCAATGGTGGAATTATTGGAGGCGCTCTATCGGGTGCCCTTGAGGGTAGCCTTGGTTATGTGGGGGCAACGATTTTACTCTTGGCAATTTTTGCCATTGGTACCACGGTGTTCACCGGCCTTTCCTGGCTTAAGCTGGCGGAGTCCATCGGTCGTAATGTGCTGGGTATGCTCGCTTGGCTGGGGAGTTACTACCAGCAATGGCGTCGGAAACGCACTGAGCAACGGGTCGCACGGGAGGCCATAGTTGTGCGCAAAGCTGCTGTCGAGGAAGAAAAGCAGCGCACAGCGAAGCGAATCCCACCGAAGATTGAAGCGACGGCGCCGAAGCCAAAGCAGAGCCCCCGTGTAGCCAAGGAGAAGCAAGGTGAGCTGTTCAAGGCTGGGGAGGTTACCGGAACTCTGCCGCCTTTGGGGTTGCTCGACCCCTCCGACCAGAATAAAAAACCGGGCTTCTCACGAGAATCCCTCGAGGCGCTCTCACGTTTGTTAGAGTTGAAGCTCAAGGACTTTGGTGTGGTGGCCGAGGTTGTGTCGGTACTGCCGGGCCCAGTGGTAACCCGTTTTGAAATCCAGCCGGCACCGGGGGTCAAGGTCAGCAAGATTTCTAACCTGGCTAAAGATCTGGCTAGGTCCCTGGCGGTAATCAGTGTGCGGGTGGTGGAAGTGATACCGGGAAAATCGGTGGTGGGGATCGAGATTCCCAATGAAAACCGCCAGATGGTGCGCCTCAGTGAAGTACTTTCCGCGGACGTTTATGAAAATGCCAAATCACCGCTGACCCTAGCGCTCGGACACGATATCTCCGGGCAACCGATAGTGGCAGACCTTGCCAAGATGCCCCACTTGTTGGTTGCCGGTACCACAGGCTCGGGTAAGTCGGTAGGTATCAACGTTATGTTGCTCAGCCTACTGTATAAGTCGACCCCCGATGAGGTTCGCCTGATCTTGGTTGACCCAAAAATGTTGGAGTTGTCGGTGTATGAGGGGGTTCCCCATCTGCTCACCCCGGTGATTACCGATATGAATGATGCCGCCAATGGTTTGCGCTGGTGTGTGGGTGAGATGGAACGGCGCTACAAATTAATGGCGACCATGGGGGTGCGCAACCTGGCGGGCTTTAACCGCAAGGTGAAAGAGGCCGAAGAGGCCGGTGAGCCGATTCTCGATCCTCTCTGGGAGGCAGATCCTGCATCCAGTGTTCCACAGGAGGAGCAGACCGCGCCCGCGCTGAAGCCCCTGCCAGCAATCGTTGTTGTTATCGATGAATTTGCTGACATGATGATGATTGTCGGCAAAAAGGTTGAGCAGTTGATTGCCCGTATTGCACAGAAAGCCCGCGCTGCAGGAATTCATTTGCTACTGGCTACTCAGCGGCCCTCGGTGGATGTGATTACCGGCCTGATCAAAGCGAACGTGCCCACCCGGATCGGTTTTCAGGTTTCTTCCAAAGTGGATTCACGCACAATTTTGGATCAGGGTGGAGCCGAGCAGTTACTCGGCCACGGCGATATGCTTTATCTGCCCCCAGGTAGCGGTGTGCCTGTGCGGGTCCACGGCGCCTTTGTGGATGATCATGAGGTACACAAGGTAGTTGCAGACTGGTCGCGTCGAGGTAAGCCCGATTTTATCGATGGAATTATCGATGACAGCAACAACAGCATTCCGGTACCTGGCCTGCAGTCGGAAGGTGGTGAAGAAGATGATCCAGAGTCAGATGCTCTCTATGATGAAGCTGTCGCCTTTGTCACCAAGTCGCGCAAGGCCTCTATTTCTTCCGTACAGCGCCAGCTTCGCATCGGCTACAATCGCGCCGCGCGCATGATCGATACCATGGAGGCTGCCGGAGTTGTTTCGCCTGCAGGGCATAATGGCAATCGTGAAGTGCTGGCTCCGCCCCCCGCTTAAGGGGGAGTCGCAGTTAAGCTAAGGTTCACTTGCCGGTGGCTAATCTTTAAGGAAATCAACACACTGGAAATCAATGATGAAGAACATTCTACGCAGTTTCCTGGCAGCTTTTACGGTTGTGGCCAGTGCAGCTTGGGCTGATGCCACCGATGATCTCGGCAAATTACTGCATCCGCTGGCCTCTCTTTCCGGCGATTTTCAGCAGACCTTGATTGATGAACGCGGCAAGGTGTCGCAAAAAAGTAATGGCAGTTTTTCCGTGCAACGTCCGGGTAAGTTGCGCTGGAAAACGGGTGAGCCCTACGCTCAGCTCTTAGTCACTAACAACAAAACCCTGTGGCTCTATGACCCAGACCTTGAGCAAGTCACTGTGCGGCCGGTGGATGCACGCATGAAGGAGACTCCAGCACTATTGCTCGGTGGCAAGGTTGAGGAGATCCGCAATTCTTTCAGTGTGGTTTTCAAAGAGGGCGCGTACCAGCTGACTCCGAAAAACCCTAAGGCGCCCTTCAAGGCTATGGAAATTCGCTTTGCCAAAGATGGTCTGCCTGCAAAAATGTTGGTGCGTGACAGCATGGGGCAAACTACTGAGATTAAATTTAGTAGTGTGAAAGCAAATCCTAAATTCTCCGCCTCTATCTTCAATTTCAAGCCGCCAGCTGGTACAGATATAATCAAAGATGAGTGATCTGTTTCAATCCCCACAAAGACACCAACCTCTGGCCGCGAGGATGCGGCCCGATTCTCTGGCCCATTATGTGGGCCAGTCGCATTTATTGGGGAAGGGTAAACCTCTGCGCGAGGCGGTTGAGCGCGGTCAACTGCATTCGATGGTCCTGTGGGGGCCTCCGGGGGTTGGTAAAACGACATTTGCCCGGCTGCTCGCACAAGAGTGTGATGCGCGCTTCACCACGCTCTCCGCTGTTCTGGCCGGGGTGAAAGATATACGCCAAGCTGTGGCTGAGGCCGAGCAACACCGAATACAATCCGGTCGCAATACCATCCTTTTCGTGGATGAAGTTCATCGCTTCAACAAGGCGCAACAGGATGCCTTTCTCCCTTATGTTGAAGAGGGTACGGTGACCTTTGTTGGCGCCACTACCGAAAACCCGGCTTTCGAGTTAAATAATGCGCTGCTGTCCCGCTGCCGGGTGTATTTACTGCGCAGTATTCCTGAGACGGATTTATTCGGTTTGTTGCAATATGCCTTGCGGACCGACGATCAATTGCTGGCGCGGGATGTCAGCGTTCCCGAGGATGTATTAAGCAAGATTGCACGCGCTGCCGATGGAGATGCGCGCAGCGCTTTAAATCTGCTGGAGGTGGCTTGTGATCTCGCCAGGGAGGAGGGCGCCAGGTTGGTTGTGGACGAAGAGGTTCTCAGCGAGGTTCTCAGTGCTGATGTACGCCGGTTCGATAAGGGGGGTGACTACTTCTACGACCAGATCTCGGCCATGCACAAATCTGTACGAGGCTCCGATCCCGATGCTGCACTCTATTGGTTTGTGCGCATGCTCGATGGTGGCTGTGATCCCTTGTATGTTGCCCGCCGGGTGGTGCGTATGGCCAGTGAAGATATTGGTAATGCCGACCCGCGCGCGCTGCAGTTGGCTTTAAGTGCCTGGGATGTGCAGCAGCGCCTTGGCAGCCCCGAAGGAGAACTGGCAATCGCCCAAGCTATCACCTACCTGGCAGTCGCCGCCAAGAGTAACGCGGTTTATAGTGCCTATAAACGCGCGGTGGCTGACGTGCGACGGGAGCCCAGCTACGAAGTGCCGATTCATTTGCGTAATGCGCCCACCAAACTGGCGAAAAGCCTGTCGCACGGCGCTGAGTACCGCTACGCCCACGATGAGCCCGATGCTTTTGCTGCGGGGGAAAACTATTTCCCCGAAGAAATTGCCGATCGGCAGTATTACCAGCCAGTTGGTCGAGGGCTGGAGTTAAAAATTTCGGAGAAATTGCAGGCGCTGCGCCGCCTTAACAGTGAAAGCCCTCACCAACGCTATAAAAACAAACCCTAGGACAGAGGGGCAGAAAGAATGCAGTGGTTGGCCATCGCCATAGGTGGTGCCTTGGGGGCAATCCTTCGTCACCTGATAACCATTTGGTGCTACCCGGTGTTTAACGGCAAGTTCCCGCTGGGTACATTGCTGGTGAATGTGTTGGGGTCATTTCTGATCGGCATTGCTTATATATTGATTACTCATAGAGCAATGCTAGGGGAGGAATGGCGCCTACTATTAATGACAGGCATGTTTGGAGCGCTGACCACCTTTTCTACTTTCTCCCTAGAGAGCCTGATACTGTGGCACAATGGCCAGCCTTTGTTGGCCCTTGTCTATATTGTCAGCAGCCTTATTTGCTGCCTTGCGGCCACCGGAGCTGCAGTCGCA
This sequence comes from uncultured Microbulbifer sp., assembly GCF_947498635.1. Taxonomy (GTDB): domain Bacteria; phylum Pseudomonadota; class Gammaproteobacteria; order Pseudomonadales; family Cellvibrionaceae; genus Microbulbifer; species Microbulbifer echini. Next base: position 126,527 of record NZ_CANMKV010000004.1, read on the forward strand.
TTTGCGACGCGTTATTTTTAACCAATATTCTAAATTTTGTTGTAGGAGCCTGATTACAGGCGAACTGGAAACGATGCTCGATCCCAAACTGATTCGCACGGATATGGACCAGGTGGCCGCGGCCCTGAAAAAGCGCGGTGTAGAACTGGATACTGCCAAATTGGAAACCCTCGAGGAGCGCCGTAAAGAGCTGCAGGTGCGCACCGAGAGTTTGCAAAACGAGCGCAATAGCAAATCGAAAAATATCGGTCGAGCCAAAGCCGCCGGTGAAGATATTGCGCCTCTGCTGAAAGAAGTGGAGTCCCTCGGTGGTGAATTACAAAACGCCAAGCAGGCGCTGTCTGAATTGCAGGAAGAGCTGGATTCGATTCTGTCAGCGATTCCCAACCTACCGGACACCTCTGTACCGGAAGGCAAAAGTGAAGATGACAATGTAGAAGTGCGTCGCTGGGGCCAGCCGCGCTCTTTTGATTTTGATATCAAGGACCATGTGGATCTGGGTTCTCACCTCGGTGGTCTCGATTTCGAAATGGCAGTAAAGCTTACCGGTTCGCGCTTTGCTGTGATGACCGGTGAGGTGGCGCGCCTGCATCGCGCGCTTGCCCAGTTTATGCTCGATACCCATATAGAAGAGCACGGTTACAAAGAGACCAATGTGCCGGTGATTGTGAATAGCGATTCACTCTATGGCACTTCTCAGTTGCCGAAGTTTGAGGAAGATCTCTTCAAGCTAAGTGATGAGCGCGATTTCTACTTGATACCCACCGCGGAAGTGCCGCTTACCAATATGTATCGCGACCATATTGTTGAGGCTGGAGAGAGCCTGCCACACAAACTGGTGGCGCACACGACTTGCTTTCGTTCCGAGGCGGGTTCTCACGGTCGCGATACCCGCGGCATGATTCGCCAGCACCAATTTGAGAAAGTGGAGTTGGTATGGGTAACGCGCCCGGATCAATCTGAGGAAGCCCTTGAGACTCTGACGCAAAATGCGGAAACCATTTTGCAGAAACTGAACCTGCCCTACCGCACGGTAGTGTTGTGTGGTGGTGATATCGGTTTTGCTGCACGCAAGACTTACGATATAGAGGTCTGGATTCCATCCCAAGATAAGTACCGGGAAATCTCCTCATGCTCTCTGGTGGGGGATTTTCAGGCGCGCCGTATGAAAGCCCGTTGGCGCAACCCGGACACCGGTAAGCCGGAGTTGGTGCATACCCTCAATGGCTCCGGCCTCGCCGTGGGCCGTACCCTGATCGCGGTGTTGGAAAACTATCAGCGTGAGGATGGCAGCATCGAGATACCAGAGGTGCTGCGCCCTTATATGCGCGGTCAGGAAGTCATCTCTGCTTCCTAAGGGCTTTGTTTCAAAGGGCGGACTTATTGTTCGCCCTTTTTTCTTTGTAGGGTGGCAGTTTATCCACCTGCTTGTTTATGGATTTAGACGTGCGCTACCTTCCTCTCGCTTTTGATGTTAAAGACCGCCCCTGTCTAATCATTGGCGGCGGCTCTATAGCCACTCGTAAGGCTCGTCTTTTACAAAAAGCGCGTGCTCGAATAGTGGTGGTATCACCGGATATCACTGAGGAATTGCACCAGATGGTGATTGATTCCAGCGGTGAGTGGCACCGGGCAACTTACTCTGCCGAATATCTGGACCTGGCAGATCTGGTGATAGCCGCAACGAATAGCGTTGCAGTGAATGGCAGTGTATCCACTGATGCCCGGGAGCGTCGCCTCCCGGTAAATGCCGTGGACGCTCCGGAGTTATGTACTTTTACTTTTCCTGCGATTGTTGAGCGTGGAGATCTCTCCATCGGTATCAGCAGTGGGGGAGCGGCACCGGTTCTGGCGCGGCGCATTCGCGCTCAGCTTGAGGCGCTGCTCTCGCCAGGGCTGGCATCTCTGGTAGATCTCGCGGCGCGGATGCGCTCGAAGGTGAAAGCGTCATTGCCCGAGGCGAGGCGCAAAAATTTTTGGGAGTGGGTTTTTGCCGGACCCGTTGCCCGCCGGGCCGAAGCGGGTCAGCTGGAGAATGCGGAGAAGGAAATTTTGGCTGCCTTGCAGGACTGGCAGGGGAGTCCCAATCCGATTGGAGAGGTCTATCTGGTTGGCGGCGGTCCGGGAGATCCCGACCTACTGACTTTCCGTGCATTGCGGCTGATGCAGCAGGCAGATGTTGTGCTCTACGACCGTTTGGTGTCTCCAGAGGTTTTGGATCTGGTACGGCGCGATGCGGAGCGCATCTATGTCGGTAAAAGAAAGGCATTCCACGCTGTACCCCAGGACGGTATCAATCAACTGCTGGTAGACCTCGCCCTGCAGGGAAAGAAAGTGTTGCGGCTGAAAGGTGGTGACCCTTTCATCTTTGGCCGGGGTGGCGAAGAGATCGATAAGCTCGCCGATGCTTCAATTCCTTTCCAGGTGGTGCCGGGTATTACAGCGGCGGCTGGTTGCGCCAGCTATGCGGGGATTCCACTGACCCACCGGGACCACGCTCAGTCGGTGCGGTTTATTACTGGCCATTTAAAAGAGGGCAGCCTCGACCTACCGTGGGGAGAGTTGGCCTCCGGGAGCCAGACATTGGTCTTCTATATGGGCTTGACCGGCTTAGAGAAAATTTGTGCAGAATTGGTGCGTCATGGTTTGCCAGTGGGAACACCGGCAGCACTGATAGAGAAGGGTACCACCCAGGCGCAGAGGGTAATTATCGGTGATCTTAATACGTTGCCTTCACTTGCCGAGGAGAAAGCCGTGCGTGCACCCACCCTCACAATCATCGGTGGTGTTGTCAGCTTGCATGAAAAACTGAATTGGTACCAGGCGGGCTAGGGTAATTCAGTGGGTCTTGAGGAGTGGCCGCAATTTCTGATACCGCCCCTCTCGACCGGCAGAATCTATACTGAAGAGGTCTTTCCGTCAGGTGTCTGTGCCATGCTACTGGCGATTGTCTGCTTTTATTGCACTAATTTTGTGCGATTTTTTCTCCCCCAGCAGCAGGAGCTTCCGCTGTTAGGCCATTTGGATTGTGATACGCGCCGCTATAGTTACCAGTATCGCCAAAAGAAAGATCTGGTGCGCTGGCTCTGGATTGGCGCCTCACTGCTCATGCTGTGTTTTCCTCTTTTACCGTTTGTGCTCGGGCTCACTTTTTTTACCGCCTTTCTGTCCTTCGCAATACTCGATGAAACCGCTTGATGCTGGATTCCCAGTTACTAAAGCGGTATGAGGGCGTGCTGAATGATGGAAGCATCAAGCTGGGAAGCCGGCAATTATTGAAGTGTGAGTTGGTAGTGGCTTTCGCCCTCCATCAAGGGGGAAGGTTTCCCCTCTACCCAGTTTAGATGGCCGCTGTCAAAAAATGAGGATAGCGGGTGGCTGCTTTGGCCGGTCGCCATATGAAAAATCCCTCGATCCTCTCGTCCAGGGGAGACCACCATTCTTTCGGAGGCGCCGTGGGTGGGTGACTGGAATCTCGGCATATGGGTGTCCCCCGACAATTGGTCGCGGGGCATGGCGGTAAACCAGTTTATGGCAGAAAATGCCCTCGCCAGTGGGTGTTGAATGGATGCGGTGTTTTGTTGGCCCCAGGTCTGCTGTTTCAGAGGGTGTCCATCAGCCGACATTTGATCCAGTACTTGATTGAGTGCGGCCAGTTTGAGAGCGGTCCAGGATTCAAAGTCAGGATTCAGCAGGTGTTGTGGTTCTTCTTGAGCGAGTGTCCAGATCGGATACTCAAATTGGCGTTTTAACTGGCCAAAGGAAAAGCGCGGTTGGGATTTCCGCATATAGGTAAGGATTGGGGCGGTACTCAGTGTCATAAACTGCAAGCGGTAGTTGCGGACGATACGATATCCAACGGAGTCTGCACTGGCTCGCCCCCCCCAGTTGCGCACCTGATGATAAACCTCTGTGTAGCCCTCCCGGTCTTGCAGGAATTCCGAGAGGTGTTGTTGCCAGCGCTGTAGGAAGATGGCCCTATCGTCCAGCTGGATATCGAGCAGGTCCTGTTCATCAAATTCCTCGCCCGCGAGCAAGCTATCGCGAATTTGCTGTTGCCGGGCCCCAAGGGCATAACCGTGATCGCCTATTGTCTTTAGCCAGTCGCCATTGACTGTGCGGGCATTGGCACTCCAAAGCCGATGGGAGCTTGGATTGTCAATTCGTGGTTGCTCTTCAGCGGAGAGGTAACCGTCCCAGTAGGCTTTACCTTCGGCCCAGCTAACCGAACGACTGCCATCGAAACCAACACGCCTGGGGATAGCTCCGGCAATTGTCCAGCCGATATTGCCTTTCCGGTCACCCACAACAAAATTCTGGTGTGGGATGCCGATTTGAGGACCCAGGTCCAAAGCCTGGCTGGTTGTCGTGACAGACTCCATGCGCAATAAATTCATATTACCACCGGGCATATCGTGTGCGACCCAGCGATAAACCAGGGGAGTCCCGCGGTGATTTGTGCCGATAACAGGTCCCCAGATGGTTTTTTCCACCACGACAAGTTCGTCGGGGGCGCCCTTTACCTTAATAGTTTCCTGTTCGATGGCTAAATCTCTCCAGCCGTCAGGGGTGAGATATTGCGTACCATTTTGGTTCAGTTCCAGGGGGATGAGGTCGCCCCAATCTCCCCCAGTATTGGTAAACCCCCAAGCGATCGCACCATTGCTTCCCGCCACAATGATCGGACCGCCCGGCAAGGTGACACCGCGAATGTGTCTATCGGTGTTGGGTATGTTCCAGCCTGCACGAAACCAGATATTGGGTACACTCAGCCCCAGATGCATGTCATTGGCGATGATCGCTCCGCCATGCTCTGTTAGTGCTCCACCGACAGCCCAATTATTACTTCCGTAAACTTTGTCGTCGCTTTCCATTGTCTGGTAGACAATTGGATCAGCTTTACCGAGCAGGGAAGAGATTGGTGTTTCGGGGAGTGGGCCGGCGGGTTCTGATTTACCTATCAGGGGAGCATCCCAACTACCTCCAGCAGGAAAATAGAAGGTGTAGAGATCTTGCGGCAATAATTCAGCGACGGCAGTGTCGCGCCGCTCAAATTTTCCCTCTTCACTTTGTAAGGTTAAATACATACTAAAGGTTGTCAGTAGGCTGTCGGCGGCATTCCAAGGCCTGGGCTCCTGTCCTAAAAGCAAGTACTCCCATGGCCGGGTGCCCAATTCAAGCAGGCCAAAATTAACTCCGCGTACATAGTGCTCCAATAGTTGGCGCTGTGCCTCGGGCATGGCATTAATATTTCTTTCTGCCCGTTTGCGGAATTGATGGCGGCGTACTTTTTTATCTTTTCTCAACGCGGCTGGGCCAACTAATTCGGCCAGTTCGCCAGCAGAGCTGCGCCTCAACAAGTCCATCTGGAAGAACCGCTCTTGGGCGTGTAAAAAACCCAGAGCGAAGGCTGAACTATTGCGATCAGTGGACTGAATCATTACAACACCCTGGTCATCGCGGTGGATAACCGCGGGCTGAATGATTTTTCCGGTATCTAGATGCCCTTCCAGGATTGGTAAACTTTGCCTCCACCAAAGCCAGATTGTAAGGAAGGTAAGTGCGGCGAATGCTACTACTACGAGTAGTAAGCGCAAGATTCGACTATTCAAGTAAGACGGGCGCGCCATAATTTTTCCTGTGGGCTGGTTATTTTAATAAACGCCAGATAAATCGGTCTCCGCTGTTACAGCGGTTAAGCAAGTTACTGGAGAACACAGGTTGGTAACTTTTCGTGACGGTAATGAATATACATTTTCGCCTATTAACCTGTCTTTTTACGCAATCCTTCACAAAACTGACTAGTCAAAAGAAAAAGGTCATAACGGGGTTTTAAATCCAAAAATGCAACCGTAAGATGGCGTGGAATAACAAAAAGAATAAACCAAAACATCACGCTGTATAACAATAAACGCGAGGACGCGATGATGCACGATGTTGGTAGCACTCCAAAAAACCGTCAATTTAACCTATCCATCCTCTCTGGGACCATTGCCTTCCTTACTGCGGTAAGCGGTGGTTTACACGCCGCGGAAATCGAGGAGGTTGTCGTTACGGCACAAAAACGCGCGGAAAATCTGCAGGAAGTTCCTATCGCGATCTCTGCATTTTCGGGTGAAAATATAAAAGAGTCTGGTGTCAAAAATCTGACGGATTTGGGGAGATATACGCCAGGTGTCGAAATGCATAACGATACCGCCTTGCAACCAACGTATAGTATTCGTGGTATTCAGACAAACGATTGGACAGTGGGATCAGATCCGGCGGTTGCCGTCTATGTGGATGGCGTGTATACCGGCCGCGGAGCTGGTGCCGAAATTCCGCTGACCGATATTGAGAGGGTTGAGATTCTCAAAGGACCACAGGGAACTTTGTTTGGGCGAAATGCAACGGGCGGTGCGATTCATATTATTACGAGCAAGCCCCAGGCTGATAACTCCATAGAATTGAATCTTACCGCTGGTAACTATGGGCGCCAGTCCTCCGACCTGCTTTTTAATCGCCAGCTGAACGATAATTTGTTTGCGCGTTTTTCAGCCTCGACCAATCGCCGCGATCCCTTTGCAGATAATTTAGCCGGTGGATTCTCGGCGGGAGACCAGGATACCAAAACCTACCGTGCGTCGGTCCTGTGGGAACCTTCAGATGATACCGAGGTGCTGTGGCGAGCGGACTATGGCGTAATGGATCAAGGGAGTGCCTTGCGCACAACCATAGTGCCAAGTTTAAAAGTGGGGACCGATGTATTTGGTGACTATGCCCTGGACACCCCAACAATTGAAGACAGGGATGCCTTTGGAACGTCCCTAACAGTCAGCAAAGATTTCGATAGCTTTACCTTCACCTCCATCACTGCCTACCGTAAATTTGATGCGCACTTGCAGCAGGATGAGGATGGCACTGCCAATCCGGACCATATGTTTGGGTCGGCGAATACCGACGATCAGAGCCAGTTTTCGCAGGAGTTTCGTCTTAACGGGGCTACCGATAATATCAAGTGGACTCTGGGGGCTTCCTATTCCCAAGAGGAGCTGGATCATACCACCTACGCCTATTTCACGACGGGCTCTATTGAATCCTTCGCTATTTATGAAGGGGTTAAAGCACTTTATCCAGAGCTCACTCAGACGGAGCAGGAAGATCTGGCCGTTATCAATCGCCAGCTCTTACAGTCGCTCGGTCAGGAAGGTATTGCTAGTGCGACTTTTGTTTATGACTTGATGTTGCAGAGAGGGCAGGTGGATGAGTTACTTCTAGCCCTTGGGGCACCGGACTATGTTTCTGGCAGCATGCTCAATCCGGAGGATGTCGTAGCGCAGATGATGGCAGGTTTCCAGCCCTGGATAGCCTCCGACGCGCCTTGGAATGAGAGTGTGCGCAACACGGGAGATTACCGCTCCACGGCTATCTACGGCGATATGACTTGGAGCATTTCCGATAAAATGGATCTGACGGTCGGGGCTCGCTACACCTACGATAAGAAAGATTTCACTATCCAGACCGCCTATGGCAATAGTATTCCCTTGTCATTGTCGGGTGGGGAAGTCGGGCTCGTCGATGGAGACGGCAACGCGGTCGGTACAATGACCCTGCCGCCAATTGACCTGGGTTCAGAGCTTTTTGGTATTGCCTTTTATAACAATGGTCAAACACAGCTGAACTCTAAGTTAAGTGATAGCTGGAGCGATATTTCTGGGCGTATTGTGTTGGATTATCGCTGGACGGAAGAGATGATGACCTATATCTCTCTGGCTGATGGTTTTAAAGCCGGTGGATTTAACAGTCTCAATTTTGGTCCGGGTGTCGAGTCCTCCTTCGACCAGGAGGATGTGGTCAACCTGGAAGTGGGCCTCAAGAGTAATCTGTTCGATAACCGCGTGCGCCTGAATGCATCTGTTTACGCCTATGAGTATAAAAACCTTCAGGAACTGGATCTGGTGGGGGTTCCCATCCCCAGCTACAACCTGAGAAACGCTGATGCTGAAGGCACTGGCGCAGAGGTGGAAGTTCAGTGGGCCGCGACAGATAGCCTGTTTATTGCTGGAAATTACTCCTATTTGGATACCGAATTCACGGACTACCAGATTATTGAGGTAATCGGGGAGACTGAAGCGGATTCTAAGGTTGGCCAAGCAAGGGTTTCTACCCCTGAGAGTAAGTTCAATTTGATGGCGGAGTACACCGTCGATTTAGCTTCTGGTGGTGAATTTATTTTCCGTGGGGATTATAACTGGACGGATGAGCGCATCGGTTCAATCACCGATAGAACCCGTATAGTCGATGATTATCAGTTATTTAATTTGCGTGCCGCTTGGAACAGCGCCTCAGATAATTATTCTATGGCGCTCTGGGTTCAGAATCTGACCGATGAAGAGGTTGCTGGAGGCTATGGCGGTACGGGTGCGGCTATCGGTGCTAGTCCGGCGTGGCGCTTTATGCCGAGAATGTACGGTGCCGATTTCACTGCGCGATTTTAATTCATTATACATGTCAGCATGATGAGAGTGTGGGCCGGTTTACCGGCCCTTTTTTTTGCGTGGAGTCTCCTCTCAGAAATAAACTGGCGGGAATAGGCTCGTATAGGTCGGCAAGGTCTTAGGAATACGCCTAAAACTGCGTATGATGATTTTAATAGAACTGAATTCCATCGTATTCGATTATTGATATGACAATATTTGCAGCCGAGGTATCTCTGGATGAGGTACGGCAACAGGTTCTTACAGCTTATCTAAGAGTGCGGGGGGAGACAGAGCATCTTGCTGCGCCGTTATCTGCTGAGGATATGCAACTACAGTCGATGCCAGATGCCAGTCCTGCAAAGTGGCATCTGGCGCACACCAGTTGGTTTTTTGAAACCTTTATTCTTGCTAACTTCCAGCCTAAATATCAGCTCTTTGATCCAGTTTTTCACCATCTCTTTAATTCTTATTACAATAGTCTGGGAACCCCCTATTCCCGACCACAGCGAGGCCTAATCTCCCGTCCGGGTATAGAGCGTGTCTACGCCTATAGGCAGTTTGTTGATACTGCGATGGAACGGTTGCTTCGTGAGCACGCCCTTTCACCAGCCCTCAATGCGTTGATCGATCTCGGGCTCAATCATGAACAGCAGCACCAGGAATTGTTGCTTACGGATATAAAGCACGCACTCTCATTGAACCCAATGGCGCCCTCTTACAGCGATAGCCTACCAGAGGACGAGGTCGATAATATCGATAGGTTACGCTGGCTAGAAATTCCTGGTGGCTTTTATGGTATCGGTAGTGATGGGGAAGACTTCTTTTTTGATAATGAAGGGCCTGTCCATCAGCAGTCTCTACCTGGTTTTTCTATAGCCTCGCGTTTAGTCAGTAATGATGAATACCTAGCGTTTATTGAAGACGGAGGTTATCAAAAACACAGGTTATGGCTGTCTGATGGCTGGTCACTGGTACAACAGCACAGGCAAAGTCACCCTATGTATTGGCGGGAGACAGCGGACGGTTGGCAGCAATATACTTTGCATGGTTTACAGCCTATTAATCTGCTCGAACCTGTTCATCACTTATCTTTTTATGAGGCGGATGCCTTTGCAACCTGGGCCGGTAAGAGACTGCCTACAGAGTTTGAATGGGAGGCGGCTGCCTGCCATCTGCGTCAGTTGAATCAATTTGCCAGTGCTAACCTGCTTGAAAAGCGCTATTTGAAGCCTTTGCCTGCCCAAAACGGTCAGACTCAGTTTCTGGGCGACCTTTGGGAGTGGACCTCTAGTGCCTATTTGCCGTACCACGGTTATAAGGCGCACAAGGATGCGGTTGGTGAATACAACGGTAAATTCATGTGTAATCAGAAGGTCTTGCGTGGAGGCTCTTTTGCAACACCGGCAGACCATATCCGAATCAGCTATAGGAATTTCTTTTACCCACATCAAGCGTGGCAATTTACCGGTATCCGCTTAGCAGGAGACTAATGTGAAAGCAGCCTTATCGTCCGTTCCAGAAAATCAGCACCAGAATAGTGAGTTTCTTCGCGATGTGCTGAAGGGCTTGGGGGGTAAAAGGAAGACACTGCCCTGCAAGTATCTGTACGACGAACTTGGATCACGGCTTTTCGAAGAGATTTGTGTGGCTAAAGATTACTACCTTACGCGCACAGAAGCTGAGATATTCTCGTCCTCTCTCAGTGAAATAGCACGTGAGATTGGTCCTGGAGCTTTGTTAGTCGAACCGGGAGCGGGCAACTGTGAAAAAGTAGAGCCTTTACTCGCTGCCCTGGAGTCTCCAAGAGGCTACTGCCCAATAGATATTTCGCCTGAAATTTTACAGGGTGCGGAATTGAGGATTAAAAAGGGGTTGCCTGATCTGCAGGTGTGGAGTGAAGTAGGTGACTTTACTCAATCAATGGTTTGGGACAAATTAACGTATATTCCTTCACGTAAACGTGTTGTATTTTTCCCGGGATCGACGATAGGTAACTTTGAGCCCTTGGAGGCAGAGGGCTTATTGGAATCATTTGTATCCAACTTGAGCTCTGGCGATGGGCTACTTATAGGAACTGACCTGGTGAAGGATTCGGTGGTTCTGGAGCGCGCTTATAATGATAGCGATCATGTTACCGAAAAGTTTAATTTGAATATTTTGCACAGGATCAATTGTGAGTTGGAGGCAAATTTTGATTTGTCGTTGTTTGCTCACCGCTCGTTTTATCATTCTTTACGTCATCGTGTCGAAATGCACCTAGTGTGTCTTAAAAGTCATAGTGTTTCGATAGCCGGAACAAGAGTAGATTTCTTGGAGGGCGAGACTATCCACACTGAAAACAGCCATAAATACTCGGTCGATGGTTTTAACAGGTTGTTGTTACGCAGTGGGTTTGAACCGGTTTGCCGATGGTTGGATTCAGCAGAAACCTATGCGATGCATTATGCTCAAGCTATCTAGGCTCTATAGGGTATGGTTAAAAATAATCATACCAGTTTTGTTTTTCACTTTTTTTCCTGTTGGGGCCATATCGGAAGAAAGTGCCGATAGTTCCGCTCCCCTCGTTGTTTACAAACATCCACTTTGCTTTTGTTGTAAAAAATGGGTTGCTCACCTAAGGGAGAGTCATTTCAAGACCGCCTCGGTGTTCAAAATAGATATGCAGGCAGTGAAGCGCAAGTGGGGTATACCCCGGGGGATGGAGGGATGCCACACGGCGGTATGGAAAAATCGCTATGTGTTTGAAGGCCATGTACCGGCTTCGTACGTTCAGGGTTTTCTCGCTTCCCCTCCAGAGGGAGGGGTGGGGTTGATAGTAACAGGGATGCCAGTGGGAAGCCCTGGCATGGAGGATAGAGATAAGTTCGAACCGTACAATATTTACCTGTTGCTTCAAGGCGGTGACTATCGTTTATATGCTCGTATTGAAAGTCTGGACGATACTGGTATTACTTATTCTTCGAAAACCCTGTAGTTCAAGCAGTGCCTATCTTAGATGGTGGTATGCCTCTTCTTGTTCACTAAGAGGCATACCAGGTAATCCAAAAATAACTCACTAATACGCTAATAATGCTTACTGGTAGCATCAAAAAGAAGAACTGCCAGAAGTTAAAAGGTTTGACACCAAACTTTTCTGCCTGCTGCAACACAATGACATTACTCGCGGCACTGATGATAAAAAGATTGCCTGCAACAGTCGATATCGCAGAAAGCATCATGAGTGTTTGAGTATCACGTTCCTGCAACAAGTTAAGGTATATCTCAACGACTGGCACATTGGAAAATAGTTGGCTGGCGAAGAAGCTTACAAAGGCGACGGTTTCGGGTTCCGCCAGATCAATGTTACTCACCTTTAGGAAATGTTGTAGAGAACCAGATTGCAGTAATGATCCGGTTACCACAAACATGGAAATAAAAAAGAATAGGGTGGGCCAGTCTACTTCCCTTAGTATGCGTCTGCGTTCATGGCTTGCGATATAGATGGGTAGGCAGGCCGCTAAACCAATTTGTCCGATGGTAGGGTGATATATCCCATCTACATTGTGCAATATGCTCGCAAGAAAAATAAAAATTAGGAGTAGAGCCGCTGATAAAAGCGCAGGCCATTTTTGGGTAAGGGCTTTTTCTCCTTGGTAATCCTTCGTGGCCTCATAGTTGATGATGTCACTGGTTTTGAAAAAGCGCTTTAACCATATCATGGATAAAAACATGGTGATCAAAGCGGGAATAAAAATCCACTGGCCGAAAACAACAAACATGTTTTCGACGTTTCCGGCATTGGCGATCAGTATGTTTTGCGGATTGCCTACCGGGGAAATCATGCTGCCAATAGTCACCGTTGCACATAGGGTGATCAGTAGAGGAATCAAGCCCCATTTCATGTTTTTCGCAAGTACGATTGCAATCGGTACACCAATAACAGCGGCTGCATCATTGGTCAGAATGGCGGCACATACTGCCATAACGAGAATATAGCTTGTCAACACTAAACCAGGACTTTTGACCGAAAGAATACGCTGGCTGATTTGTGCAGATATTCCCGTATCGTATAGGGCGGAGGCTATTGAGAAGACAGAGAACAAGTAAAGTATCAGATCCCAGTCTATGGCGAAGAAGGCATCTTTTAGGCTGATTTGACGCATGAATAGCAGGGCAATCGCCCCCAGAGTCATGATATGCCATATACGTATTGTCGAAGGTAGCCACTGGCGTGCGGCAATCAATATGAAAATAATTGCCGACACAATCAGGCTGATTGACATGGGAGCAACCTCGGATTTGATCCCTGGCAACTGCTACTCTGAAAATCAATACTCGGTTCTTCTGCTAAGTGCAAGGGCGCCTATCCTACTCAAAACAAGACTTCTTTATGAGTTTAAACAAACCTCTTCTCTTTACGAACTTCTTCGCGGGAGATGTGGTTGCTGGTCTCGGTCCCTACCTGGCGATTTACCTATTGTCGGCCATGCATTGGAAGACCGGAGATATCGGGCTTGTATTGGCGATTGGCGGTATAACAACTGTTTTACTGCAAACACCCGCCGGGGCTTTTATTGACAGTACCCGTTTTAAGCGGGTACTGATCGCCGCTTGCGGCGTAATTATTGCTGTAGTCTCCATTGCCATTGTCGCGTTGACCACTCATAAGCCTATTATCTACGGCTCTCAGGTTCTAATGGGGGCAGCAATTGCTTTTGTCGCGCCCTCTATTGCCGCAATCACCCTCGGGGTCTGTAGTGACAAAAACTTTACGCTACAGACCAGCGCCAATCAGGCCGCGAATCATGCCGGCAATGTTTTTGCCGCGGCGATTGCCGGTATAGTCGCCCTGACGATTGCGGCGGAGGGCGTTTTCTGGTTGATGGCCATCATGGGCGTGTTGATGGCTATTTCCGTTGGTTTTATCCCCGCCAATTCAATTGATCATATGCGTGCTCGAGGTGGTGAAAAACGCGACGTTTCGGGAAAAAAGGAACCGGCTGGTTTTTCAGTGCTACTGACAGATAAGCGCCTGATCGCATTGGCTGTGAGCGTCTTTCTATTTCACTTTGGCAATGCGGCCATGTTGCCATTGGTCAGCCAGAAGTTGTCGATCAACTCGAATGTGAATCAAGCGATTGCGTTTACTTCCGCCTGCATCATTGCCGCGCAATTTTGGATGATGCTGATGTCGTTCATGTGTGCGGCTAAAGCGGATGCCTGGGGGCGTAAAATCATTTTTATGATTGGTTTCTGCATAAATCCGATTCGTGCAATCTTATTTATGTCTACTGATAATCCTTTCTTTCTGGTGGCTATTCAGTCCCTGGATGGCGTGGCCAATGGCATCTTTGGAGTAATTATCATCTTAATGTGTGCGGACCTGACCAAAGGCACAGGGCGCTTTAACGTAACTCTGGGGGCGATGGCGGCATTGGTGGGGATTGGATCAGCTTGCAGTAACTTTTCGGCGGAATATATTGCGCAGTTTTTTGGGTACGGTGCGGCTTTTCTGTCGCTAGCGGGTATTGCTACGATTGCTGCGACATTCTTCCTGATTTTTGTTCCCGAAACGATGCGCAAACCTCCGAGTGAGGCCGGCAACCCCGGATAGCCTCCCTATCGCTATGCGCCACTGGCGCAAATCCTAACACCCTGTGAAGTTCGTTATATACTGAAAGTATTCGAGTAAATCTGGGAGGCTAATGCCCCCACCGGTGTTACTCGAAGGCCGCTCTGTCTGGTTGGTAATACGTGTTTGTTGGTGGAAAATTTCCGGCCACACAACCGGCAATCATTCTCCTGGGGAGAGCGTTGAGGAAGGTTCAATGTATTAGCGGGATCCGGAGTATGACTGATAAGTTTACCCCCGCCACAGGCCTTGGAAATTGCCATCTTCAAACTGTCTTCGGTCGGGTGCATCGCCCAGTACCCTGGATAGCAACCAAGTGCCGCTGGTACGAAACGCCAGACGGAGACTGCCTTGCACTACTCACCCCGCGCCCACTAGTCGATGACCCGGAATTACCCCTGGTGTTGATTCTTCACGGTCTGGGAGGCTCTGTGGCCTCGGCCTATGTTCAGGGTATGATGGAATCTCTGCTTTCACGCCGCTATCAGGTTGCCGTGATGCACTTCCGCGGTTGTGGGGGCGTCCCCAATCGGCTGCCAAGGGCATACCACAGTGGTGACAGCGATGATCCGCGCTGGATGGTCGAGCAACTGAGGGGGGAGCTGCCCGCAACTCCGATTATGGTAGTGGGCTACTCTCTGGGTGGGAATGTGCTGCTCAAAATGCTGGGAGAGGATGGGACATGCAGCCCGATAACCGCTGCTGTAGCCGTGTCTTCACCGATGGATCTTCACGCCTGCAGTCGTAGAATCAATACTGGATTGTCCAAACTCTATCAGCGCCACCTGCTGAGTTGCCTGCGTCATACGCTAAAGCAAAAAGCTGAGAACCCCTGTATTGCGGCGGCATTACCCAACGTGAACGATGCCACCAACTTTAATAACTTCCGCCATTTTGATAACACCTTCACTGCGCCTTTGCACGGCTTTCGGGATGCCGATGATTATTACAGCAAGGCATCAAGTAAGCATCTTCTCAAGGAGGTTGGGGTACCGACGATGATCATCAATTCCATTGACGACCCTTTTGTGTGTCCATCCGCGATCCCGGAAAAAAGGGAGGTGAGCTCGATGGTACAACTGGAAATCACCCTGCAAGGTGGGCATGTAGGCTTCGTGGGTGGCTCTTTGTGGCACCCGAGCTACTGGCTAGAGCATAGAGTGCCAACTTTTTTCGACTCTGCCATTCGGCGGGACAGAGCCTAGAGCCTCTTAGAACCTAGAGAAGATGGGGGAGCGCCGATAGGTGCGGCGCTGGCAAATGGTGGTTTAGCAGCATGAGCTTTCGGCATTACTACTAAGGTTTGCCCCCTGGGAGAAAGGTATTTCGCGGCCACATCCGGGAAATAAGCCGTAGTGCTGTGAGAAGTCTCCAATAAAGTCGAAGTGTGGGGCCATTCGGGTCTCGGCCAGCATTTTCCAGGTGTTACCACACACCGGGAATACGCGCCCTGTCTCAATCCGGTGATGTCCATCTAAGTTAAATGCATTGGGCTGATCGGGAATACTGCCCTTATAGACCACGGCCTGGTCGTAATCCTCACAATCTCTTTCCAGTCCCGCGAGCTTAAACAGGCGATAGGTGGCTGAATAGAAGTGCACACGCCCACAACGTGCCGAAAGGATAGGGTTGGTGACTTCCAAGGGGCGACTTTCTACCAGGCGGCTATCGCGGAAGCCGTTGGAGTGCGCGAGCTCGAGGAAGTCATTCCAATAGAGTGCGCCACCTAGACACTCACCAATGAGCTCCGGATCTGTGCGTACGGTATCGGGTACGCGCCGGTCGGCATAGACATCGGAGAAGTAAAATTCCCCGCCTTCCTTGAGTAATCGATGTAAGCCGCGAAGTACCGCGCCTTTGTCGGTAGATAGGTTTACAACACAATTGGACACAATCACATCAAAGCTGCCCGCTTGTAGTCCCAGCTCTTCAAGCCGCTCAATGTAGCCGTGCAAAAAGGTGACGTTGTCATACCCAAACTTATCTGCATGGTAGTCTCGATGCTGCTCGGCAACCTTTAGCTGCTCATCGGTCATGTCCACTCCCACCACTTCGCCGCTGGGGCCCACCAACTGGGAGAGCAGGTAGACATCACGCCCTGAGCCACAACCCAGATCCAGCACTCGGCAACCTTCTAGCAGAGGAGGGCACACAAGACCACAACCGTAATAGCGAGACAGGACTTCAGGATGAATGGCGGCTAATAATGGTTTCAACCAGATCGGCACTGCACTGGAATCGCAGCAAGCATCAGTTTGCAGGTCTGATGTGCTTTTCAGTTGGCGTCCGTAATAGTCCTGAACAATATCGTGCATGGGGGTTCTACCTTTCGCAGAGTGATTTTCCTATCGGGCGCAGGGCGCCATTGCGTCGCTATCTTTTACCTGTCCTTTCACTTTGTAACAAGTGCGGGGTTTCTGCGACCAAGAAGTTACAGTGACAGTATTAGTGTTCAGTAAGGGGGTAAAGTTGCCTTTTGGTGCCAAGGTGGGTTGGCTGTTAGATAATCTCTCTTTTTTAGTTAATATCGCCGGTTTCCGCTTCGATTTTAAGAGGGACCGTAATTGAGCGATTACCTTGCCCCCAGTGCTTCGCTTGAGCCAAGTGCAGAGGATTCTTTGCAGAATCCACAGTTTCTTGTGGACTTGCGGGAGCAGATGCTTCGTTTCGCCAGTCTGCAATTGCAGGACGTCCAGCTAGCTGAAGATGCAGTACAGGAGGCTCTTGTGGGGGCTCTGAAGAATTCTCGCAGCTTTAAAGGTCGATCAGCGCTGAAAACTTGGGTATTTGCTATTTTGAAGAACAAAATTGCCGATATCCTGCGACAGCGGCAGCGCTTTGTGGATGCGGATCAACTCGTTCGCGGTGATCGTGAGGAGTGCGATCACGATGAGTTGTTTGATCAAACGGGTCACTGGAGAAAGGATGAGCGTCCCAAGAAGTGGGCAGATCCAGAGTCGGCAATTCACGACAAGCACTTCTGGAGAATTTTCGACGCCTGCCTCAATCACCTACCTTCCCGTCAGGCGCAAATATTTATGATGCGGGAGTTTATTGAGCTGGAAAGTCACGAGATTTGTGCCGCGGCGGAAGTCTCTGTGAGCAACTTGAATGTGACACTCCATCGGGCGCGGCTGCGGCTGCGCGAGTGTTTGGAAGATAACTGGTTTGGCGTGGAGGGTTGAGTCTATGAAATCTTGCCGGGGAGCAACGCGGCTGATGTCGGAGTCCCAGGAGCGCAACCTGCTCTTCAGTGAGCAGGCCAGCCTTAAGCTGCATTTGGCAATGTGCGCTCCATGTCGGAATTTCGGTAGGCAGCTCCATGCCCTTCGTCGTATCAGTAAATCCTATGCAGGGGGTGGCCCTGAGAAAACAGGGGAATAGATTCCTCTCTTCCGCCAGGGGATCCTATGCGATCGTTTACCACTTTAGGGAGACGGCTTAACGCCGCGGAGGCGGTACATGCCGATAGGCGATATGCCCAGCGACAAAGTGGGGTTGATACCAGTAAGTTCCACAACGTTCATAGGTCACATTGCCGATGCTTACCCTGACGCAGCTCGGTGGCAGAGTGTATAGCCACCCCCCCACACCTACCGCGGTAACTCCCCAATAGGCAGGGCCGGGGTATGGCCAGTGCCGGGGGCGCCAGGGTGGGGGATAAGGCGGATGGCGGTGGTGTCCGGGACGAACAGGGTGAAAAGGGGGATGATTGGGGAATCGCCGTTCAAAGTCTCCCCGTTCAAATTCGCCGTGGAAGCGTCCACCAGGCATTGGACGAGCGGCATGGAAATGCCCGCCAACATTGAAATGAGCGCCGCCTCCTCCAAAGTGTCCTCGCGCCTGCACCTCGGAACTGAAAATGCTGCAGAGTAGAGTTCCCGAGAGGATCAGTGGCGCGGCCCATAAGGACAAGGCTCGGGCCTTGGGGTACTTAACACGAATCATTGCGAGGCCTCCTTCTTGTTCGGCTCGGCCTTTTTAAATGGGATCTGCTTAAGCTTCTCGGTATTCGCGATGAATTTCTTCGCCGCTTCGGGCTTGGCCTTCATCCACTTAAGCGTCGCGAGGAAGCGCGGCTTGGCCGGGTCGCGAGTATTTACTGTAGAGATACGCAGAGGTAGAGGCTGGTCGCCAACTTTGATCCAGATTTCCCAGTCCAGGTTTTCCGAGCGGAAGGCCCAGTGTTTGGTGCGCTGCCCATTGATCATTGGCGAATTGACCAAAAAACCCTCTTTGATCCCAGCCCAGGCGTCCGGTTTGCGACCCCATTCGAGTAAATCCGCAAAAGGCACTTCAATGCCATACTCCTTCGCAGCTTTACTGAGTACCTGGGCTGTCGGCTCTGTAGCCTGCATTTCCGCAAAGTAACCATTGCGCGGAGCGATCATGGTGAACTTATTGCCGGCGTGAAGGAATCTTCGTGTGATCGAATCAGTGGTCAGATCAACGCGCAACTGATTGGGTGGCATGGCCATATAGGTGACCTTGCCGCCAATTAATAGCTTCTGTTCATTCTCCAGAACTACATCGGCAAAGATCCTGGCTTTAAACATCAGCATTTTCATGCTCGCCAGATATTCCCCCATCTTTTTCAGAGCCTCCATGGCTTTGGGGTCAATAGCCTCTCCATTTTCCGCGATTCCAGCCAGAGCCGGAGGCATCTGACCCTGCCCTGTTGTGCCATCGGTGGGGGCGGGTTGGTTCTGTGGTGGACCGCCTGAACCGCCTTGCTGGCCCTGAGTGGGTGGATTATCCGGGGGTGTGGGTGCGGGCTGTGCGAAAGCAGCGGGAATCAGTGCCATTGACACCGCGAGAAGCAGTGCCCTGGTATGGTAGCCAAGTGGGTGAGGGGCAAGCATAGACCGATACCTCCCAGTACAAAATCAAATTAGTGGCATCAAAATCAGTGTAGAGGAGTTAAAGGCGATCTTGGTTGAGGTTGGTATTGAACAGCCTGGCTTTCGGGTGACTGTTAATTCACCTTTTCGACTATGTTCGTGTTTAGCCCCGTAGAGTCATGTGCAGCTGTGGGTTTCTATTTGAGCTATGCTGTCATGTTTGTTAGAGTCAAAAACAAGATTTTGTGGTCCCGCTGTTCTTATGAACCTACTCAGACTGTCCTTTTTATTGATTGCGCTGCTGGTCTTCCAGACTGCAGGTGCTTTCTATGACAGCCACGAAGAACTACAGGATGTTACCAGCCATCTCGAGCCCCACCATCTGGATTGGTCCGGTAGCAGTGGCGAGCTCAATCCTACCGATGTCGAAGCCACGTCCTCAACGGACGAAGTTATCCAGGAATCGCCCGTTGCTGGGGAGCCCGGTGCGCATGCACCACTGCTAGATTTTTGTAATCATTGCTGCCATTGTCATGGCAGTACCGCTGCCGGCTTGTTAGGGCAGTCCTTCCAGCCTCTTCTCTGGGGCAGTATTTCTTATCGCGAAGTGATTAGCGCGGCTGTACCCAGCGGTTACTTTTCTCCCCTGTTGCGCCCACCGATAACCCAAGTCTGATTTCTCAGTTTTGCGAATGGGCCCTTAAAAGCTCGCGCGCGCCGAAAGAGATAGGATTTGGAGAACCTCATGGATTTGTTTCGCACGCTCATTGCGAGTGTGATTCGTTGCCGTGCCTTGTGGCCGTTGTTGGCGGCGGTTTTGTGTTTACCTGCGCAATCGGTATTTGCGCAGAAGGGGGACTTGCTGACACTACCGGATGCGATTGGGCTGACGCTCGCGCAAAATCCGGAACTCGCAGTATTTCCATTGCAGAAGAGAGGGCTGGACGGTGCCGGGCAGACTGCCGCACTGAAACCCGCGTTGGAATTGGGTGTTGAAACCGAATACAAGCATTTCAATGAAAGTAACTCGGATAATGCCCCAGATCCTGAAGACGATGCCGATAACGAGTTTGAGCTAACCGTGACACTGTCTTCAGTGATCGAGTTGGGGAGCAAACGAATGGCACGTGTTGATGTGGTGAACGCACAGCGAGACTTGTTAATCGCCGATGAACAGGCCAAGGCGTTAGACCTCTTGGCCGAAGTTATTCGCCGCTACACCCAGGTACTTGCCGCTCAGGAGTTGGTGGTCTTAGCCAAAGAGAAAGTCTCCCTCGCTCGGGAGACCCTGAGTGCGGTGAGTACGCGGGTCAGCGCCGCAGCGAGCCCCGTTTCTGAGCGTTTGCGTGCAGAATCAGCCCTGGCGAAAGCCTTGTTGGCTGAGGAGGGTGACCAGAGCATGTTGGTGTACTACAAGCTCGCACTATCAGCTCTATGGGGGCAGCCTGCCCAGGATTATCTGGTGGATTCCAGCGAGCTCTACCGCTTCGAGCCGGGTGCAAGCTTCGATGTACTGTATGTGCAATCCCAGGAAAACCCTGCGATAGCACGCTTTGCTTCCGAAGAGCGTCTGCAGGCCTCGCAGTTGCGTCTCACACAGGCAAATTCGAGGCCAGATGTTGGCTGGTATGCCGGTCTTCGTGTGAATCCAGCTGTCAATGAAACCGCTGTTCTGGCGGGTTTTAACGTCCCTTTATTTGGTGCCAAACGCAATCGCGGAGCTTTCATAACGGCAATGACCGAATTGGATGAAGTCGTGCTGCGTCGTGAGGCGGCTTTGCTGCAACTCTACCCGCAACTCTACCTGGCGGTGACCAGTCGCGAGCAGGCACTTGGTACAGTTTCCACTTTGCAAGACGCCGTAATCCCTAAACTTCGCCAGGCCTTAAACGAAGTAGACCGCGCCTACCGTCGCGGTCGGGATTCCTACGTAGACCTAATCTCCGCACGCGAGGAACTCCTCGATGCAAAGCGCGCCCGGATCGAAGCGGCTCGATCCGTACTTCTTTTCGGTGCGGAGATTGAACAGCTGACCGCCAGTCCCTTGGGGTCCGCTGGCGTTGATAGCAGTAAATAATTTTGGATTGAGATATGAGCAGATCAACAAAAGCGCTTCGGCTGGCGATATTGTCACTGTCCCTGCTGCTTACAGGGGTATGGCTGGCACCACAAAGTCACGCCAGTGGTGACCACGGCAAAAGCCATGGTGGGCAGGATGAGCATGAAGAGGAAAAGGGCCCCAATGGTGGCCGTTTATTGGAAGAGGGCGATCTTGCCGTGGAGCTGCTTATTTATGAAAGCGGCGTGCAGCCGGAATTCCGTGCCTGGATTACCCACGATGGGAAGTCTCTCGACAATGCCCGCCTCTCGGTTGAGCTAGAGAGACTCGGCGGCAAAGTGGATCAGATCCCATTTTCCTGGGCGTCCAGCACCGGGTATTACCGCGGCGAAGGCATCGTGGGGGAGCCTCACTCTTTCGAGGTGACGGTTTCAGTTTTTCATAATGGCGAGCGTACCAAGTGGCAGTATGAATCCCATGAAGGCCGGGTGCAGATCACAGAGCAGATGGCAGAGAAGGCCGGTATTAAAACTGCCGTAGCTGGTCCTGGCACCATTACAGAAAGTGTGACTTTGTACGGCAAAACTGCGATCGATCATCGCAGTATCAGCCATGTGCGAGCGCGCTATCCGGGAACCGTCGTCACTATCGAAAAAGCCCTTGGTGACTTGGTAGAGAAGGGGGAAAAGCTTGCAACGATCGAATCCAATGACAGCTTGCAAACTTATCCTTTGATTGCGCCTATTAGTGGTCAGATCATCGATAAGCAGACCAGTCGCGGTGAGTTCAGCGGTGAACGTGTGCTGTTTACTATCGCCAACTACAACCAATTGTGGGCCGAGCTACAGGTATTTCCGACACGTCGCGGCCAGATCAATCGGGGCCAAAAGGTTTCCATTATTGCCGGCAACCGTACTTTTGATTCCACCATCACCAGCCTCGCTCCCGGTGGTAACGGTCAACCCTTCGCCATTGCGAGAGCCGCCATCGAAAACCCCAATGACCTTTGGACTACGGATCTGATGGTTCAGGGCCAGGTGGTGACCAATGAAAAGCCTGCGCCTTTAGTCGTGGAGAATCGCGCGTTGCAACCTTTCCGCGACTGGACGGTGGTATTTATCCAAGTGGGGGAAACCTACGAGATTCGTCCGCTGAAATTGGGGCGCAGTGATGGCAGGGTTACCGAAGTGCTGAGCGGGCTCAATGTGGGCGATCGCTATGTCACCGAGAACAGCTACCTGATTAAAGCGGATATCGAAAAATCCGGCGCTGCGCACAGCCACTAACTAAGAGAGGCCAGAAGATGATTGAAAACATCCTGCGTTTCTCTATTGAGCGGCGTTACTTCGTGCTGTCCCTGATTTTTATCTTGGTGGGGCTGGGGGTTTGGAGTTACCAGAAACTCCCTATCGATGCGGTCCCCGATATCACCAATGTTCAGGTGCAGATTAATACCGAGGCTCCCGGCTATTCGCCTTTGGAGGCGGAGCAGCGGATTACTTACCCGGTAGAGGCCGCGCTCGCCGGCTTGCCAAATCTGGAATATACCCGCTCGCTTTCCCGCTACGGGCTATCCCAGGTAACAGTGGTGTTTAAGGAGGGCACGGATCTCTATTTTGCGCGCAACTTAATTAACAGTCGCCTCGGTACTATTAAGAGTAATTTACCCCCGGAGCTGGAACCCGAAATGGGGCCTATCGCTACCGGGCTCGGTGAGATTTTCATGTACACCGTAGAGGCACTGCCCGGCGCTACCCAGCCCAACGGGCAGCCCTACGATGCCACCGCCTTGCGGGAAATCCAGGACTGGATCATCAAACCGCAATTGTCTCTGGTGCCTGGCGTTACGGAAGTGAACACCATCGGCGGTTACAACAAGCAGTATCACGTTACCCCCGATCCCCGTCAGATGCTCAACTTCGGTGTATCGATGGAAGATATCGTTGAGGCCTTGCGCCGCAACAACGAAAGTCGCGGTGCCGGTTATCTGGAAAATAACGGTCGCCAACTGCTGGTACGCTCCCCAGGGCAGCTGCAAGATATCGCCGAAATCGAAGATGTGGTCATTACCAGTCGCGCCGGAGTGCCGGTAAAGATTTCCGATGTGGCGGACGTGGCTATCGGTAAAGAGCTGCGCACCGGTGCCGCCACCCGTGATGGCGAAGAAACGGTACTGGGTACGGCCATGATGTTGGTGGGGGAGAACTCCCGCGAGGTCGCTCGCAATGTGGCGGAAGCCCTGGAGCGGGTGAAAACTACGGTGCCGAAAGGTATTAAGGTGGAAGCCGTTTACGATCGCACCACCTTGGTAGATAAAGCCATCGCCACCGTGCAGAAAAACCTCGTCGAAGGCGCGCTACTGGTTATCGTTGTACTGTTCTTGTTGCTAGGGAATATGCGCGCGGCCTTTATTACCGCCGCAGTGATCCCACTTTCCATGCTCGCCACCATTTTCGGCATGGTGCAAACTGGTGTCTCCGCTAACCTGATGAGTCTCGGTGCCCTCGATTTTGGACTGATCGTCGATGGGGCGGTGATTATTGTGGAGAACGCCATTCGCCGGCTCGCCGAAGCGCAGCACCGAAATGGAGGTAAGTTGCCTCTACAGGAACGTTTAGAGCTGGTCTTCCATGCCACCAATGAAGTCATTCGCCCGAGCCTGTTCGGTGTGCTGATTATTACGGTGGTGTATATCCCGCTGTTCACGCTTACCGGTGTGGAAGGCAAGATGTTCCACCCCATGGCGGCGACGGTAGTGATGGCCTTGCTGGCTGCGCTGGTGCTTTCACTGACCGTGGTCCCGGCAGCGGTTGCTGTTTTCCTCACTGGCAAAGTTAGTGAGAAAGAAAACAAGGTGATCGTTGCCACCAAATCCCTGTACAAGCCACTGTTGATCGCCGCCATGAAAGTGCGTTGGCTGGTGCTTTGTGGCGCTATGGCGCTGGTAATGTTTTGTAGCTGGCTTGCCACCACGCTCGGTTCGGAATTTATTCCCCAGCTCAATGAGGGGGATATCGCACTGCATGCCTTGCGCATTCCCGGTACCGGCTTGGAGCAGTCGGTGCAAATGCAGCGTTTGCTGGAGCAGCGTATTAAAGAGTTTCCTCAGGTCGATAAGGTATTCGCAAAGATTGGTACCCCGGAAGTGGCCACCGATCCAATGCCGCCAAATGTGGCCGATAATTTTGTGACGCTGAAACCCAGAGACCAATGGCCCAACCCGAAACTGCCCCAGGAGCGGCTGGTAGCGGACATCGAAGAGGCCGTGCGCCTCTTGCCGGGTAATAACTACGAGTTTACCCAGCCGATCCAAATGCGTTTTAACGAACTGATTTCCGGTGTGCGTGCCGACTTGGGTATCAAAGTGTTCGGCGATGATCTGGACCAATTGGTCGCATCTTCAAATGAGATCCTCGGTGTACTGAATGGGATTGAAGGCGTTGCTGATGCGCGTGTAGAACAGGTGGAAGGCTTACCGGTTCTCTCTGTGGTGCCCAAACGCATCGCACTCGCCCGCTACGGTATCGATCTACAAACTCTGCAGGATTTGGTATCTACCGCTATTGGGGGTGAAGAGGCTGGCCTGATTTACGAAGGCGACCGTCGTTTCCAGCTGGTGGTTCGTTTGCCGGAAAGTTTGCGCCGCGATTATGAAAACCTTGGCGATTTACCTGTACCCTTGCCCGCAGGCAGCGCATTGGGCAGCTATGTGCCCCTGTCTGAAGTCGCCAGCCTGGAAATGACCCCGGCTCCCAACCAGATCAGCCGCGAAAACGGCAAGCGCCGTGTGGTGGTCACAGCCAATGTGCGCGATCGCGATCTGGGTTCCTTTGTGGAAGAGGCGAGGGCGCGTATCGAGCAGCAAGTAGCCCTGCCTGCCGGTTATTGGTTGGTCTACGGTGGCACTTTTGAACAGTTAGAGTCCGCCAGCACCCGCCTTTCCATCGTGGTTCCGCTCACATTGCTGGTAATCCTCGGCCTATTGGTAATGGCCTTCGGCTCATTCAAGGATGCTTTGATAATCTTCACTGGCGTCCCCCTGGCGCTAACTGGGGGTGTTCTGGCCCTGTGGTTGCGCGGTATGCCCTTATCAATCTCCGCCGGAGTAGGTTTTATCGCGCTCTCCGGTGTAGCGGTGCTCAATGGCCTGGTAATGCTCTCCTTCATCCGTCAATTGCGCGAGCAGGGCGGCGAGTTGCTGACCTCCATTATCGACGGCGCCATGATCCGGCTACGCCCGGTACTGATGACGGCACTGGTGGCCAGCCTTGGATTTGTGCCCATGGCCTTGAATGTGGGTACCGGAGCCGAAGTGCAAAGGCCACTGGCTACGGTAGTCATTGGGGGGATTATTTCTTCTACGCTCTTAACCCTGTTTGTATTGCCGCTGTTGTATCGGATTGTGCATGAGAAGGAGCGGGCAGATAAAGGCCGTACAAGTCTGACTTGATCCCCCTACGACCGCCTACTTCGCCCCTCTGCCTGGGACGGAGTAGGCAGAGCTTGAAGTCAATTTCTAATAATTTCTTTCACTATTTAGCCTCTCCCATCGTTGAATTATTTTCTGCTCCAAAGAGCGAGGTTACCGATGATTTGGGGACGGGGACTGAGAGCTACACCTCACATTGCTTAAGGCCGTCATACGAGCCCGGAGAGACTATTTAGAGTTGGTTATTGGTACTTTGATATCAAAACCGAATGTTCCATCGGGGCTAGGTTTTGCTAGATTTGGATTAGTCAGATGGCGCATTAATAACCGTTATCACAGATCCAGACATAGTGTGTTTGTGATGTCTAGAGAGTAACCAGGAGTAATCGGTGGCTAGTGCTAAACCTCTAAACAGGTTGGGGTCAGTCTCTGTAATTGGCCCAGGACTAACTGAGGTTGTAGAACATCTTAAGTAGCTGACTCATATTTTATGGAACGCCTTGCGGGGAGATACTTGGAAGTGGAATGTAGCGCTCATTGGAATTCTATTTGAAAGCGAATTAAGGATAAATGGTGAAAAACAACCAGAATGAACTGCTTTGCTGCAAAACATTCCTAACAAGTCCGCAGGGGAAAGTTTTTACTGAAATAGCGGGCAAGGTTAAGCTGAAGACCAGAATATCAAAGGCATTTAACTATTCTGGAGAAATGCACCAGATTCCCATTTATAAGGCGCAAGATGGCAACGGAAATGATGTGGTCCAGGTATCGTCTGGAGAGAAAATTTTGGTATCTATACAGGGTCAAGATCCTTGCCAAATATCTTCGAGAAGTTTATGGCTCGCCAAGATTAATACCTACTGACACTTATAAGACAGAGCTGGCGGGCAAGGAAGGGATAATAGTCTTTGAAGTCTCCGGCTGGACTGATGTAACCGGGCATGCAGACTTATGGAATGGCAGTGCTTGTGTCGGGTCGGATTATGGTGATAGGGCGAGCCAAATAATGTTTTGGGAGACCTTCTGATGCGAAAGGTTGGGTTGCTTTTTCTGATTTTTTTTTTTGCACTTGTTTCCTGTGCACCACCACCACCAACGAGCAGCACTAGTGAGGACACTCAAGAAATGTTGTATCAGTATGCTCAGGCAAACTGTTTATTTTGGTATTTCAAGGAGAAAGGCTATGACACTGATGAGATACGATCTATAGCCGGAGGAATTGTTGAGCACAGTGATGTTTCAGCAGATAAGTTCCAGGAAATTTCATTGTTCATTAAAAATTACTCTCCAAATTTGAAGTCCAAGAATAATATTAATGTGTCTTTAAGCAAGTGTTTTAATTTAAAGAAAAGTGAGGGGTTGAAAAATATTATCGATAAGTAAGTTTCTGGTAGCCATCTCTGGATGGCGCCTCGCTGAACCTCAGTACGTTGGTGGATATAATGGGATCTTTTCATTTTTATCACAGAACTTAACCATACTAAGGTTGAAATATGGGTTTTTGATGCAAAAATCCAACTTGGATGCGTGTGTCTATTTAATTACATGAAGATAACTTTGAAAGTTCAAGATGATTGCCTTGCAGATCGATGATAAAGAGTAAGGTATGGCGGTGATTGATCATTATCGAATAAATTGCGATGTCGATCACAGAAAAGTTTGCCAATTTATTGCTCTAGTTTCATCCCGATGGCTCCGGGAATCGATTTGCCCTGACCACAACACAAAGAGTGTATGTGCGTCCTCTTTGTTATGCTCGTATTATATCCGGTGGGTTAATAACTTATATGAAGATCGCTGCTCTCGGATAAATCTCTTAGTGTCTCCATATATTTTTTTACATATTTCAAAGCACTTTCTTTGCTAACAAGCGGCTCACAATACCCAAAAACAAAAACGCCCTCTCCATTTATTGTGCAGGTCACTAACATTATGGGGTGTGCGCCATGTGTTTGAACCGTCATAACTACACCAAAGTCGAAGAAAGTCAATGGGCCAGTATATTCCATTATCTCTCCTACATTGGATACACAAATCCCAGAGGGGAAGTATTTTTTTGCATTGCAAAAATCTTTAGCCATATTTTCGATCTCCACGAGGTTGTAATCGGGCTTAAGTGGAGGCTCAAAAAAACGTCCATTCCTCAGTTGCAAGTAGACTTTTCTTTGAATTAAATGCGCGAGACTTAGCAAGTTGAGACTGGTGTCATCCGGTGATAAGGATAAGGTTAATGTGGTTGTACACTCTCCTATAACATTCGGATCTATCTGGCGTTTACACAAATATTGTGCATTTATAGGTAGCATTAATTCTACTCTGGAATGAAAGCCTGGAAGCGATCGGGCAGCGATAATAGCGATAGCATTATAGATTGAGGTAATTTGAACATTCTCACGTTTTGAAAGTAAGTGTAAATGGTCACAAGATTTTTTGGGGAGGCGCCGGTAAATAGAGCAGCCCCGTCGAAGGGAAGCATTTGCCGCCTGTTCTACTGGCCATTTTGGGAAAGCATAATTGTCGTTACTAATTGTCAACTGTGGTTTTTTAAGATGTTTTATTGAGCTAACATATTCCACCACCGATTTTTGCATTGTCGAAGCAGAAGACTCATATCCTGAATCCCCTCTCAAGTACCTATCCAAATCTCGGATTAAGAGTAATGCTGAGCGTCCATCAATGGCGGCGTGGCTTACCATAAAGGCAATCCACTTTACATTTCCATGTTTATGGACATAAACCGTAAAGCGATAACTATATTTATCCAGCTCAAGAATTTTACCCCCTAAGTGATTGAACTCCTCTTGATAATTTAAAGGCAAGGCATCGCGCTTTATCTCAAAAGGAATATCTTGGAATCCTACGTCACAGAACCAATAGGTATGATGATTCTTTTCTACCCGGGAACGCAGCATAGGGTGCAGGTTATGTAGGTATTCCATCCCCTTCATTAATTCTTCAATATCCAGAGACTTACATACTCTAAAGAAGACAACGAGTTGTACTGCCCCCTTTGACTTCTCGGTCAGCTCAACAAAGAGCGCTTCCTGAGCCCCTAGCTTACGAAAAGGTATTGCTTTTTTCATTACAGGCGCATCCCAACAGGGAGGTAGTTGCCTATTAGTATAGAAGGAGAAAGCACTCCACTTATATAGCACCTATAACAACCGATTCTGGATAACCACAGGACCTGTCCAGAACCCATAGCTATATACACCAAAAATATTGAGACAGCAGTGATCACACAATTAAATACTGTACAAGTATGCTCATCCTGTATGCCAATGCCTTTACCTCATAGTACTCGATTCTACAAAGACACAATGCTCTATTACCACTGCATTTCCCGCTGCGTTTGATGGGCATTTTTGTGTGGTAAGGGTATCGAATCTGGGCATCGTCGCGAGTGGACTTGAGCCAAGGATGCATAATCTGGCTTCAATCTTTGCTCTTGATATTGCGGCCTATGCAGTAATGAGCAATCATTACTGCATCGTACTTTATATCGACAAAGAAAAAGCGCTGAGTTGGCCTGATACCGAGGTCATACTCCGTTGACAGAAACCACTCAAAACCTCCAATTTGGCCCTAGGCTCTCTTCAAAGGGGGTTGCTCGATCACTTTGAAACCAGAAAGCTAAAGGAAGTGGTCGCTCTATGGTGAGAGTGCTTGAGGGGTCTTAGCTGGTTTATGCCCTGTTTAAACGAATCTATCACCTGTCAGGCCAATGCCGAAGACAATTGTTCGGGTCGATTCTGGGAAGGCCGTTTCAAATCCCTGGCTCTTCTTGATGAAATAGCCCTCGCTGTCTGCATGGACTGCCTCCATCTTAATCCTACCCGTGCCAATATGGCAGAAGATCCTGATCACACCTCAATTCAATAGTGTATTTATGCAACAATCTTAGGTAAGCAGCCGAAGAATTACTACCACTTGTAGGCGGAGAGCGGCTGAATATGCCTAAAGGGTTGCTCTTTCAGTTGGATCACTATCTGGGACTAGTGGATTGGAGCCTAGATTGCCAACATAAGTGACACACGTTTACCCACCAAAAATTCCAGTGGGCTCAAGTAATTTAACACCTTCCT
>NZ_CANMKV010000005.1 GCF_947498635.1 uncultured Microbulbifer sp.
CAGGAAGGTGTTAAATTACTTGAGCCCACTGGAATTTTTGGTGGGTAAACGTGTGTCACTTATGTTGGCAATCTAGGAATAAATCCCCTGGAAAGATTACTTATGGGGAATCTTTGGCTTAGGTATAAATCTGTGGTTCTCATTAATCGCGCGGATGCCGGATAGATTTGCCCGCTCCAATGATAAATTCATGGAAGGCGTTTGCGAACTCCTGATGAAAATTTTATGTTTGCACAAATTAGTCTGGCCCCCACAAACTATAAGTGAGCGAGAGGGGCTAGATTTCGAACAGTGTCGCCTTTGATTGGCCCTATGGACAACTGATCCCATCGTGACCAGTTATCTTAAAAAATCGGATGTGGATGAAGAATTTTTTGCATTATTTTGATTAGGGCTCTTCATGTAAATATCGTATTTAATGATTGATTAATTTGATTTTATCAATAATTTGCTGATTTTGAAATCTGTGCGAATGAGGTAAGTCACTCTATAGGGAGAGTGATAAAGTGCAAGAAGGTGGTTATGAATGGCGGTATGCGCGGATGAAATACTCTTTGGTCCTAGTAATATTAGGTTCTTTGGTATAGGTATCTACTAGAGAATGTTGTTGCAGAAGATAATTAAAGCTGTGACTATGTGCTTGGCTGGATTGTCGCCGAGAAACTGACAAAATTGGAGGGTGAAATGTTTAGTCATATTATGGTTGGTACTAATGATATTCAGCGGTCCAAAGCGTTTTACGATGCTGTTTTAGGTGTTCTGGGTTATGAGCCTAGTGTTATGGATGAGAAGGGCCGCTGTTTTTACTTTTCTCAATCCGGTGTTTTTGCTATCTCGAAGCCTATCGATGGTGAATTGGCTACTCACGCCAATGGTGGCACTATTGGTTTTAGTGCGAAGAGTATTGAAGAAGCAGATGCCTGGCACCAAGCGGGCATTGACAATGGCGGTGTGGCCTGTGAAGACCCTCCGGGAATTCGTGAGGGGGTTGCTGGTAGAATGTATATAGCTTATCTGCGCGATCCTGCAGGCAATAAAATCTGTGCCCTCCACAGAGTTAAGTAAGTAATCTGATGGATCTAGTATCCACAGCCAGTCTTGTTGGGCCGGCTGTGGAGTATTTTTATTGTTTATTGTAATTTCTCGTCTGGATTTTTGAATATGGTGGTTGGCTCTCCCTCGGGGCCAGAATAAAAAAGAACAATAATCACCGGGTCCTTGCCGTCATTGCGCCCATAATGCCATTTGTTTGTGACCTCAATAAAAGCCTTTCCCTCTCCCAGGGTGAGTGTTTCTTTTTGTCCTGGGAGTACGATGGTAAGTGTGCCTTTTTCGATGTACACACCGTTTAAAACTGGGTGTTTATGTACTGGCATTTGTTTGCCGGGAGGGATCGTTACCCGAACGATAGTCAGCTCCTGCTGGCCGGGCCTCATTTCGGGAAGCTTATGTCCCTCCCAATCCTTACTGGAAGCCACCAGTGTTTCGAATTTTACCGCACCTATATCAGTTTGACTTTCCGCATTGTAAGTGAAGGTTAAAAATAGGGTAAAGAATATAAAGTTGTTTGAAATACGCATAATCATCCTTTCCTGTATCTAATCTGATGTTGACCAATTAATAGGGGCTAATTGTCCTCAACTCTTTTTGGACGGTTTTTCTGATCTGTCCTTGCCTTGCATCACAAACCAGGATGCATTAATCACCATTGCCTGGTCTCCAAAGTGATCGGAATGCCAGTGGTTAATAAATATTGGATTCACTTGCGCCAAGTTAAGGCCCAGATGGCCGGTGCGTGCTGTCGCGCCTTCACCTGCATCAACAAGGAATAATTTTCCACTACTGCGTATTACTACACAGGCGGGGTGGCGCAGCCATTGATAGGTAGGGTCGGGAGTGCCAGTGCTGCAAAAGTCGATATGCAGCTTGTCATCATCTTTCACGTATGGCGGATAGTGCTTGAGAGATGCAGGTTGTTCCACTCTGATCAGGGTACTAGTCAATAAGGAAAATAGTGTGACAAGGAACCCTTTGGCGAATAATGAGAACATATTTATCGGCCGGCAAGGATAGAAGATCTCTAAAGCCTATGACTGGATTCTGGAAAATTCCACATTAATTTGGATGAATAACGCACCCTCCGTTGTTGATTAAAATCATAGAAACCTATGACACGTATTGAAAAAATCAGGTTGGTTTAAGAATGGAAAAAGCAAAATTTAGTGTTTGGGGGGTAAGGGTGTGGAAGGAGTAAAGCCAGGATTTAGACATAAATGGTTGTCTGTAAAGTGGAGCCTGATACTGGGGTTTTCATTTTTTAGGAGAGTTACTTGTTGAAATTCTAGAGTGCAAAGGCAGTCTCCATAGGTCGCATGTAAGGATAGGGGAATGGATAGGGCCATCCCGATAACCTAAAGGTCCCAGAGGGACAGGGATTTCGGTAACTTTCTGGGCCAATGTTTCAACAGACAATAAAATAAGAGCGCCACTTATCCAGCTGGATCTGGGCAGGAGTGTTCAGAGCAGAGTGGCGACTGATACTGTGAATAATTTCTGCCTGTTTGGGAACGGCAAGATAGAGTGGGGTAAACACTGGTCGATGGCGGTATTTATTCCTTGTTGTAACCGCCATCTTTGCAACGTTGAGAAGAGGAGGCTGCTTGCAGATTAACGCATTAGAGTGTGGCCTTGCCCTGCAGGTGCAGTTTGCGTTTTTGTGCCAGGGCATCTATGGAGTAGAGCGCCAAGCCCAACCATACAAACATAAAGGTGGTGAGTTTGCCCTCGCTGAATGGTTCTCCCAATGCCTGGGTGGCCACTACCAGCATGAGTGATGGACCTATGTATTGTAGGAACCCCAAACTGGATAGGTTGAGTCTGCGTGCGGCGATAGTAAACAGCAGCAGCGGGATTAGGGTGATTGGACCGGCCAGAACCAGCAGGCCGTTTAGTTCCCAGCTATTGCTTAACAGGTTGCTGGTAGGACTGTCGCTCCAAACGAGGTAAATCAGGGCCACTGGCAGCATATACAGGATTTCGATGGTGAGGCCGGTCAGGCTATCTACAGGTGCGCGCTTGCGTACCAGCCCATAGAGGGCAAAAGTACCGGCAACGAATAGGGCGATTACGGGCACACGGCCAAATTGCCAAAGCTCGTAGGCGATTCCTATTGATGCCAAAGCGACGGCCAGCCATTGCAGACGCCGCAATTTCTCGCCAAGGAATAGTACGCCTAAGATAATGTTGATCAGTGGATTAATGTAGTAGCCGAGGCTTCCATCTAGCAGGTGGCCATTGTTAATAGCCCAGATAAAGACCAACCAATTGCTTCCAATTAGCACTGTCGTAAGAGCGAGCATACGCATCTTCTTACCATCTCGCAGAGTAGCGATAAGGTCGGGTAGCTTGCGTATAAAAAGTAGGATGATCAGTGCTAGTCCCAGCGACCAAATACTGCGATGCGCGAGAATCTCCGCTGCGGGCATATCCTGTAACTGGTTAAAGTAGAGAGGCGCCAGCCCCCAAATGAGAAAGGCGACAACGCCGGCAAGCAAGCCGGTAGTGGCGGAATCGTTATTACGCAAGGGAGCACCTGCTGAGGAAAACGAAGTATAGGATTGGGCTCGACACACGGGGATTGGGTGCGGGGCCGAGCCAACAGAAGTAGAAGTCGCTATTGTAGAAGTGCCCGCCAGTGGGGATCAATACCCTTGTCGATCAGTCGATCAGTCGATCAGTCGATCAGTCGATCAGTCGATCAGTCGATCAGTCGATCAGTCGATCAGTCGATCAGTTGAGGATAGGCAGGAGGTACGGGCTCCATGTGGAATTAATACCTCCTGCGCTGTGCCTCCTCCTGTAGCGGAGGAGGCTGAGGCGGTTTAAAAGAGTACGCGGCAGCGCAGAGTGCCGGGGATGTTCTTCAGTTTTTCCAAAGCCAGGTCCGAGTAAGCCGCATCCACATCAATCACCACATAACCCAGTGTCTCATTGGTCTGCAGGTACTGGGCGGAAATATTGATAGTGTTTTCGGAAAACACCTGGTTGATGGCACCCAATACACCGGGTACGTTTTTGTGGATATGCAGGAGACGGTGTGTACCGGCGTGGCCCGGTAGAGCAACTTCGGGGAAGTTGACCGAACTGGTCGTAGTGCCGTTATCGGAATAATGCGCTAGCTTTTCCGCCACCTCGGTGCCGATATTTTCCTGTGCTTCCATGGTGGAGCCCCCAACATGCGGGGTGAGCAGGGCATTGTCGATGCCGCGCAGGGGCGAGACGAATTCGTCGTCATTGCCGCGTGGCTCTGTCGGAAACACATCGATAGCGGCGCCGGCCAAGTGTTTGCGCTTCAGCGCATCTGCCAGGGCATCGATATCCACCACAGTGCCACGGGAGGCGTTCAACAGGATTGCGCCAGGTTTCATCTGCGCGATCTGCTCGGTGCCGATCATCATCTTCGTGGAGGGCAGCTCGGGCACATGCAGGGAAATCACGTCGCATTTGCGCAGCAATTCCTCCAGAGAGCCTACCTGGCTGGCATTGCCCAACGGCAACTTGGTGATGACATCATAAAATTTCACCCGCATACCAATGGCTTCCGCCATCACCGATACCTGCGAGCCGATGGCACCATAGCCGATAATGCCCAGAGTCTTGCCGCGCGCCTCGAAAGAACCAGCGGCAGATTTTAACCAGCCGCCGCGATGACATACGGTATTTTTCTCTGGGATACCGCGTAGCATAAAAATAGTTTCGGCAATGATCAGCTCGGCCACACTGCGGGTATTGGAATAGGGGGCGTTAAATACAGCTATCCCCAGCTCTGTAGCCGCTTGCAGATCCACCTGATTGGTGCCGATACAGAAGCAGCCAACAGCGATCAGCTTGGAGGCGTTCTCCAGCACCTTACGGGTTAGCTGGGTGCGTGAGCGAATACCAATAAAGTGGGCGTCTGCAATTTTTTCGATCAATTGCTCTTCTGGTAGTGAAGTTTTTAGGTACTCCACATTGGTGTAACCGCGGGATGCCAGCAGATCGATGGCGGATTGATGTACACCTTCCAGTAGCAGGATACGAATCTTGTCTTTATGCAGGGATTTTTTTTGATCGGGATTGTGCGGAGCCATAAACTATCTCTTCACTGAGTGCGAATAACGCGATGTAAAAAGTGCTTTATCACTTCAAGAGGTGCCGAAGCCAGGCGAAGGCGCGATCATAGCACATGCTGGTTATAACACTTTATACGAAATTTCTATCCTAACTATCTTGTTTATTTATGTACCTACACCAATTTACCTGTGGCACCGAAATCCCTTTTCAGTTGGGTAAGATTCTCTGTGTTGGGCGAAACTATGCCGACCATGCGGCAGAGTTGAACAACCCGGTGCCGGAAGAACCTCTGATATTTATCAAGCCATCTACCGCGGCGGTTGATATGGCCAAGCCTATTCACTTGCCCACAGGGCATGGCAGCTGTCACTTTGAAGGAGAGTTGGCACTGCTTATCGGTGAAAAACTCACTAATGCCAATGCCACTGAAGTAGCTCCTGCAATCGCCGGTTTGGGTCTTTCTTTAGATCTGACCCTGCGCGATTTACAGGCTGAACTTAAAAAAGTGGGACACCCCTGGGAGAAAGCCAAGGGGTTCGACAACTCCTGTCCCCTTTCGCCGTTCGTCAAGCTGGACTGGCTGCCGGACTGGGACAAGCTCAGCTATTCCCTTTGGCTCAACGACGAGTTGCGTCAGCGCGGTAAGACGGAACATATGCTCACCCCAATTCTCGATCTGGTGGCCTATATCAGCAGCTACTTCACGCTCGAGCCCGGCGATGTGGTGCTGACGGGGACCCCCGCCGGTGTTGGTGAGTTGCAGCACGGTGACAAGCTGATGATGCAGTTACAAGGGGATTGGCTGCAGGTGAATACTGAGGTCGCCTAATTCCGGTCGGCAGCAGATCATTTCTTCCGGATAGTTCTGACCTGTACTTGCGAATCCGCCGCCAGAGCCAGCTATCGCCCCATGCAGTATGTAATCCCTTTGATTTGTGATCACATTTTAGATATAACCCAGAGAAACCAACAGTCTCAAATGAGGTGCGCCATGACAGAGAAAAATAATATTCCTCAAACCCTGCAGGAGTGGCAGGCCCTGGCGGCCTCCCTCAAAATTGAAGGCCGCGCCTTTATCAATGGCGATTATGTCGATGCGCTTTCCGGTGAAACCCGCGCTACCTATAGCCCTGCCGATGGGAAAGAACTGGCTCAAATCGCCAGTTGTGGCCCACAGGATGCGGATTTGGCGGTGCGCGTTGCGCGCGAGGCCTTTGAGTCTGGGGCCTGGTCAAAAATGCCGCCAATGAAGCGCAAGCAGATTATGGTGCGTTTTGCCGAGTTGATCGAAGAGCATCGAGTGGAAATTGCCCTGCTGGAAAGCCTCGATGCGGGCAAGCCTATTGGTGACACCATGGCCGTGGATGTTCCCGGCGCCGCGACCACGATTCGCTGGAGCGGTGAAGCTATCGATAAGATCTACGATGAAGTGGCGCCCACC
Organism: uncultured Microbulbifer sp.; assembly: GCF_947498635.1. Lineage (GTDB taxonomy): Bacteria > Pseudomonadota > Gammaproteobacteria > Pseudomonadales > Cellvibrionaceae > Microbulbifer > Microbulbifer echini. The sequence continues at coordinate 6,554 of NZ_CANMKV010000005.1, forward strand.
GGGCCCGGTGAGCTAGGCCTGGTCACCCGTATGCCACTGGGTGTGGTCGCGGCGATTGTGCCCTGGAACTTCCCCCTGTCCACCACAGCCTGGAAGTTGGGCCCGGCCTTGGCAACTGGAAACAGCGTAATTCTCAAGCCCGCTTCCAATACTCCGCTTACCGCAATCAAACTGGCGGGCCTGGCTAAGCAAGCGGGTTTACCCGATGGTGTGTTCAATGTACTGCCGGGGCCCGGTAGCAGCCTGGGTAAGGCGCTGGGTCTGCATATGGATATTGACTGCCTCACTTTCACCGGCTCCACCGAGGTGGGCAAGACCCTTACCGAATACTCCGGCCAGTCAAACCTGAAGCGCACGTTCTTAGAGCTGGGCGGCAAGAGCCCCAATATTGTTTTTGCCGATGCGGACCTGGACAAGGCTGCCGATGCCGCAGCGCTGGCTATCTTTTACAACCAGGGGGAGACCTGCACTGCCGGTTCACGCTTGCTGGTTGAGAAGGGTATCGCCGATGAGTTTATTCACAAGGTGCGCAAGGCCGCCGAGCGCTTCCAGCCCGGCCATCCTCAGGACCCGAATACTGCAATGGGTGCGTTGATTGACCGTAGTCAGTTCGACACCGTCGAATTCTATGTCGCCAAGGGTCTGGAGCAAGGCGCTCAGCTGGTTTGTGGTGGCAAGCCCGTGGACGAGGTGACTGGGGGCTATTACTACGAACCCACCATTTTCCGTGGGGTGCGCGGTGATATGACCATCGCCCGTGAGGAAATCTTCGGTCCGGTGTTGTCGGTCATCGAATTTGAGACCGAAGAGGAGGCGCTCGCTATCGCCAACGATTCCATCTATGGCCTGGCGGCGGGTATCTGGACCAATAACTTGGGCCGCGCCCACCGTATGGCACGCGATATTTACGCGGGCTCGGTGTGGGTTAATAACTACTTTGGCGGAGATATCACCGTACCATTCGGTGGTTTCAAGCAGTCCGGAAATGGCCGAGACAAGTCTCTACATGCCCTGGATAAGTACTGTGAGCTGAAGTCTACTTGGATCGATCTGGGCTAAATACCCCTTAGTATAGATTACAAAAAGGGCCGCAATATGAGGCCCTTTCTCCTCCCCTACCGCCCTGTCACATGTGCGCTCAATCTGGCGTGAATTATTTAGTCAGCTATACCTAAGTTATCGCCCTCTACAACCGTTTTCGGCGACAGTGTTCCTGGTTTGGGCCCTGTGCCTAAGACGTAAACCAGTTTGAGGAGAATCAGATTGAAAAGAGTCTGCCTGTGCTTCGTTATCCTGGCTGTGAGCGGAATAACACATTTACGGGCAGCGGAGGCCCCCAGGCTCGGAGAAATTGTCGGATTGGTTGGTGCCGGGCAACTGCATGCGCGGATTGTGCGTGATTCCCCGGCTCGCAACTTGATTGGTAACTGGATGGAAGTCTTTGTCAGCCACGGCGATGCCGTTGAAAAAGGGCAGCTTCTGGCGGTTTACAAAAACAGTAAGGGTAGGGCGGTACTCGAATATATCGCCAGCCGCCCTGGTAGAGTGCTTATCAATAGTCGAGCGGCACTTCATTCAGTGGAAAATTTCCTGGAAATTATCACGGTACCCCATGAAGAATATTGTAATCGTGTAGATTGTACGGTTTCCGCAGTGGATTAGCGGATAACGTTTATTGAACGATTGGTGGGTGCTGGATAATCTAGGGATGGAAAGGGACACTGTACACGATGAAATTGATATACACCCATGAAAACCGCTTGTTGGTGGAATTGGCCAAAAGCCGTTTGGAAGTTGCCGGTATCCCGGTGAAGCTAAAAAATGAATTTGCTCAGGGCGCATCCGGAGAGTTGGCCCCTAATCAGGCCTGGCCGGAACTTTGGCTGGAACGAGAGCGGGATTACGAGCGCGCACACCAGTTATTACAAGACACTGAAGCCGAACAGGAGGCCTGGTCCTGTCCAGGCTGCAGCGAAGAGAACGGGGCTGCCTTTGATTACTGCTGGCAGTGTGGCAAGTCGCGTCCGGCAATAAAGGATTCATAGCATCAACTTGTCGAATTAACAACGGGCAACGGGCAACGGGCAACGGCGTAGGCCAAAACCCTTAAATACCTGCATAGATAGTTCGCAAGAGCATGTTAGTGATCTTTAATTACCGGTTGAAAGAGTGTATCCACATGTTAAATAGAAAGTATTAAAACCGGACGTGTTTGTAGGGTGATCTATGAGCGAGCAATCTCATGGTGTTTCCATTGGACTGCAACAGCATGGCAAGCATTTCTTTTTAACCCTGCGCGCTCATGGCAAGCTGACCCATGAGGATTATCAGACCATGGTGCCTATGCTGAATTCCGCCATTGCCGGTATAGAAAATCCGAAAATAGATTGCTTGATGGATGCAAGTGATCTGCAAGGCTGGGAACCGCGTGCCGCTTGGGATGACTTTAAACTGGGAGTGTCCCACGGACGCGAATTCAATCGAATTGCGGTTATATCGGATAAACGTTGGATGAAATGGGCGAGCAAGGTGGGCAGCTGGTTTATCGGTGGCGAATACAAGGTTTTTGATTCTGAGGAAACCGCCATGGCGTGGTTGCGTGAGGGAGAATAGAATAACCGTGCGGTGTGAATTGTTCACACTCCATTGAGAAAACCCCTGCGAAAACGCTGGAGAAAATACAATATTTAGGTGCCTCAGAATAATCAGTGAGATCGCTAAAAGTCCCCTGGGTGGACCTTGACTTCGCCTGAGACAGTACCGACTTTTCTATGGGCTCCCTAATAACAATAACCATTTATAAGGAATTTTTTCATGTTCGAGTGGGTAGCTAACCCGGAAGCCTGGATTGCTCTGGCTACGCTAGCGGCGTTGGAGATAGTACTGGGCATCGATAATATTATTTTTATTTCTATCCTTGTCGGGCGTCTACCGCCCAAACAGCGTGAACCAGCCCGGTTTATTGGCTTGACTCTGGCCATGGTGACTCGCCTGGGGCTGCTATTTTCTATTGTCTGGATTATGGGTCTGGTAGATCCGCTATTTAGTGTGTTTGGTATGGAGATATCCGGACGCGATATTATTCTGGTTGGAGGGGGACTTTTTCTGATCGGTAAGGCGACCCATGAAATTCATAATAGCCTGGAAGGCGCCGAGACGGACGCTGCATCTCTGGGAACTGCGGCTTTTGGCATGGTTTTGTTTCAGATTGCTTTGTTGGATATCGTTTTTTCCCTAGATTCAGTAATAACCGCTGTAGGTTTGGTCGATGAAATTTCTATCATGGCGATTGCAATTGTTCTCGCAGTGATTGTTATGTTGATTGCTGCAAAACCTATTGGCGATTTTGTAGACCGTCATCCAACAGTCAAAATACTTGCGCTGGCCTTTTTGATTATGGTTGGGCTCACCTTGGTGGTAGAAGGTTTTGATGTGCATGTGCCCAAAGGCTATATCTATTTTGCTATGGCGTTCTCTATGGCCGTGGAAATGCTTAACTTACGCTTTCGTGGGAAAAAAGCACGCAAGACTGCACCGGTGCAGTTGCACCATACGTTACGTGAGGAGCGCGAATAAACGATAGACAGAAGGTCTAAGCAGGAGGAGCAATAGCCTATTGTTCCTCCCTTTCTCGGTTGGTAGGGTAATACAATATTAATAATTACTTCTCTTAGATTTTAGTATCAGGTAGGTCAATCCTAGTGCCAGAGTTGCTGCAGCAAGTCCTATAATTTCCGTCGCGCTTACTTTATCCAGATCCAAAATAATAAATTTACGCGCAAGTGCTAAGATGGCAATCAATACCACAACGGTGGTTTGAATAATACTTTGTTGTCTGGTGACTACATACTGGAGAGTGTGGCTGAATTCCAAGGCGATCAGTAGCGTAATGATCTCACCAAAGATCGTTTGAAAAACTTTATGATCCAGCGGATCTTTCATGCCTACCAATAACATGGAATACACTGAATAGGCTAGTCGAGTAATGGCCACCACTACGATAATAATAATAATGATAGTCAGCAGAAGGGCGATAAAGCTTTCAAACTTACGGTAATAACTATGAACGGCGCTTGCCGACTTGATCGTTTCTTTTTCCGAATCACTCATCGCTAATTCTCAAAATGAAAGTCTTGGATGTCTCAAGAAAAATATGAACCTAATCTGGCGCCGTATAAAGCTATATGGAATCAGCCATCCCAGTAATGACTTCTTTTTTTGTCAGGGAGATAACCTTACTGCTGATTGGCATCAATCTGTGCAAAATAACAGGCACCTCGTAAGAAATGCCAAGTCCCAGTTGTGCGCTACTGTGTGGCATTATAGTGACATCGTATTTTGTCCAGATGGAGACTGGATTTGTCTGGTCGAGTAGGTGTATTGACTTATTTAGGTCACACAAGAATTCACTGCCAATACGCAATTGCTTGCCCCCCTTGTATGGTAGAAAGTTAGCCCAGTAACTACCGTGGTGGGGAGATGCAATAGAAATAAATTTGTGTACCTTACGTATTCCACTCATCGACTGTAGGTAATAACGCGCTACTATTCCTCCCATGCTGAAGCCCACTAGTGTACAGGTCTCGCCCGTAATAAGCAGTTTCTCTATTTTTGCCATAAGTTGAGAGGAAAGATGTTCCATGCCATGCCAGCCGGAGTTATATCGTAAATGGATATAGTGGGCGTTAAAGCCGGCATTAGAAAGCGCGCGTTGCATTCTTAAAAGACAGGTACCCCGATCAAAAATCCCAGGAATCAATAAAACCGTGCGACTTTTACGATTCATCGTATGACATGTTTTGAATGGTTTAAAATGAGGTTGAGATGATTATCGATATTAGCCCAAGAACCTTGCTAAAGAGTGTAGTCTGGTGAGCCTCTTTCAGGAAAAATCTGTACTTAACGGCGCCCTATCGGCGGGTAATACACGCCGATAGAGATTAAGGAGCACTGGGCGGTTTACTAATCCTCAACATCCCATAATATATACAGGCAAAAGATATTGAGTAACCTTACAGAGCTATATACGACGTATTCCACTTGGAAAAACCGCAACTATTTAGCGTTAAAGGTAGGGTTTAACGTCCCAGGATTGGCGTTACAAGTCCGTGGTTAGTTGGATTTTCAAAATGGCGGTATCGCCAGAGCCTGCAATGGCTGTTACCTTGGTTCCTAGTTGTGCTTTGGCCTGAATATTGGCATACATTCGGAAGTTTCTGTGCCACCAGCTAGCGGAGGCGTCGGCTCCGGCAAAGGCTTCTCCAGTAGTAATATCGTTGTTCATAAGGTATAGATTCATGTTCTTTGGGTCTTCAGTGGGGTCGTTATCCAGCTGAAGCAAAGTTTTTAAAGGTAGTGTTTTGTCGCGTTCGCCGGTTTCTTTACTAAAATTCTTTAAAAACTCGTCGTTACTGGCCTTCCTGTCCGGTTCAAATTGTTCCATGTGTGCCATAAGCGCCTCGCCATTCCAATGTACTTCTCTTTCGTCATGGCATAAAACTGCGTTTAGGCCGGATTTCTTGGCAATACGAAATCCCAATTGTTCTTTTCATTAATTGCCAATTGATGCTTCCCGGCAAGATAAGAGATAAATTTCTTATTGATCTTTCCTTGCTGAGATGGATCGCACTCCAGCATTACATGGGTAGGTGATTGATTGGCAAGTTTACTGGTAAGTTCTTCTAAGTAGTCCTGATTCTCAGGAGTTAGCACGTCGATAAATTCTGACTTGACGTAATCCCGCCCAGGATTAGAAAAATGAAAGGTACCAAAAAGCATTATCTGAGCTTTCTGATTCATTTTTTCCTTCTTGAGCAGAGTGACTGTTTGCGGACAAGCTTGTGCTGCTGAGTATTAAGATAAGGGTGTAGGTAGTAAGTATTTTAATACCTTTCGTTATTTTAAAGTATTTTATGTGGGATTTTATTTTCTTGATGCAGGCTCTCTACAGCTGTTGCTAGTTTCGATATCTAGAAAAATCCCTGGATAATAAGGGTCAGAATTACTACTTGGCCCTTTCCAAATTAAATGATCGGCTGAAAAGCGTCGAAATTAGAAATCGCTAAACCCCCAATATGTTCTTAAGGCGAACTCCATTCCAATCCCCTTCCTGGTGGACTCGCTTCTCTGTGGACTTGCAGTTCGGGGCCTTTTAAGCCCCTCTATTTCTGGTGGGACTACATACTACCGCGCATTTGGGAAACAGTAGCATTAGCATTACGCATTCTTGCCGCTTGTGCCACTTCCTTATCTACAACGGTCTTTCCTATCGGGGATAAAGAAATACCGGCAAGCTTCAGGTGTTGAATGCCAAACGGAATGCCAATGATGGTGATAAAACAGGCAATTGCATGGACCAAATGACCAATTGCCAGCCAAATTCCAGCGAATAGGAACCAAATGATATTGCCTATCAAGCCGAATCCACTGGTACCTATGTCCTCATTTAAGGTGAGCTCCTTGCGGGAAATGGCTTCATGTCCAAAGGGAAAGAATGAGAGTTTGCCCATTACAAAACAGGCCCTTCCCCAGGGAATCCCGACAATGCTGATAAAGGCAATAAGAGCAAAAAACCACCAGCAGAGGCCCATAAAGATCCCGCCGAGAATAAACCATAAAAAATTACCGAGTGTGCGCATATTGATCTCCTATTGAGCTGTTATAGGGCACTTATACAGATAGCGTTTGCTTACCAAGACGAACATTGACGTTGGCGGTTTCCCAAAGAGCAGTATCAACTCCCTTTTGCTAGATCCATACAACTGTGACGTGTTGGGGGGCCTCAATAGATGCATTAGGGCAAATATTTTGTTTGATCGCAACAGGTGAGACTGGCTGGTCGGTTTGATTCTTCAGGTATCTTTGAGGCAATAGGAGATGCTGCTTTGGCGGCCGTTCAATAAGAGTAGGATCTATCTTTAGCAATTTGAGAAGGTTATGGAATTAATTCGTTCGCAGGCGCATTGATATCGAGCAAGCGTTTACATTGACCCTTACCAATAATTGGTAATTGGTAATTGGTAATTGGTAATTGGTAATTGGTAATTGGTAATTGGTAATTGGTAATTGGTAATTGGTTATCCAGAAACCCCATCTGCTTAAGCACAGTTGCCTGATCCCAATAGATATGTTCAGAGCTGATTTTATCGACTTCAAAAGAGATAATCGCAACTTGGGGAATAGATAGTTTTCTTCCGGTAGCCTCAATACCGGGAGCGAACCAATCCATACGCAGAGAGTGTGTCAAATGCAGAATAAATTCATCGATAACTCTGTGTTCGCCAACAGTGCGAGTCAACAATTCCAATTCAACGTCGGGCGGCATCTGTGGAATAAAAATATCCCGATAAAAATGCCGTAGTGGTTCCCTGCCTGTTGCGCCGGTATTGACCGGTACATGGATTAGAACTGGGTTGTTGGTCATGGTCGCGATGGCAGCATCCGCATCTTTTAGCTCAAACTCGGCTGCTTTATGGGTCTCCAAGACATTAACTAGCCGTTCTTCCCATTTTTTCATAGCTATTTCCCGTCTGGATTCGTGACCACTTGCAGAATAATAAGCTTGAGTAGGCGCCCCCAACTCCAGGTTGATAAAAATGTCGGAGTTAGGCGTTTTTTACCGCTTGTATGAATAAGCTCATTAGCAATATAGATTGAAATGGTGGGGATATTGATGTTTCTTGAAGTTTAGTGTGAATTCGATTGAGTAAGAGATCAGGTAGTACGCGCCTAATTAAGGCGTATCTAGCGTTGATACCCTTCGAAATCGGTAGTAATTGGGGCGCTTTACAGAGCGGTGAGCATTTGGGTGGCTTAAAACGCTACTGCAAAGCGCATCTATACCCTTTAGCTGCGCCAGTAGTTATTGGCGGCAGCGACAGTCTGAAAGTTGATGGCAACTACCTGGGAAGAGGCGATCAAGCTGTCTGCGTTTTCTTCGTAGGAAGATCTCAGCTTGCCTCTTACCTCATCCGAAGGTTGAGTATACTTTACCCCCATTCTAGATAGTTTCATCGCCAGCTCAAAACCTTGCTGGGCATTTTCGGTGATCAAGCTTTCCAACCACATATGTGACATGAACTTCCCTCTCTTATCTTAAGTATCTATGGCGGGCCAAATATACCTTCCCGCAGCAACAATTGAAAACCAAAAATCCTATGCCAGCACATACTTGCTGATATGTTGGTTAAATTGAATAAGGTCAAAAGATCCCTTAATTTCAAATTTAATCTTGCCCACCTCGCCGAGATAAACCTCGATTTCGCAATCCAAGTCGAAGGTGCCAGCGCTCTCCACAGAAAACGCCTGTATTTTGCTATAGGGTAGTGATGTGTAGTCAACCTTTGAGCCAGTCAGGCCTTGTACATTGGCTGAAATTATTCTTTTGTTTGTAAAAACAACCTGATCCCGTATGGTTTTGAATCCGGCAAAAATAAATTCTTCTTCAATCAAAAATCGATTAAATTCATCTCTGGCCTCTGAAACTTCAATGGGCTTGAGTTTAAATATCGGTGAATTTTTAAAGTCGATCATCTCTCTACCGTGTCAATCATTGATTAAGGTATTATTTTATACATAATCCACGGTTATATCAGGTTATATATCCAGGATAGATTGAATACGTCAAGATTTGATGTCGGCGCTATTGTTTCACTATGATCTAACCGGCTTTCAGCCCTAGGTGAATGCTTCTCTACTCAGCGTTTGATTGCTGCAGTGAATCAGTTGGATTTCTAATGACCAGTCCCGCTAAGAACAGCTTTACTGCGGGGTGTTCGGTTGAGCTTTTTTTAAAAGTGGCAGCATTTTGAATTCGGTAGTGAAAGCGTTCGGCTAACAGCGGGACCAGATCACCGGTCTCTACATATTTCTGCGCAAGATACTCCGGCAGGAATCCAACAAAACAGCCCGATAGGATCATCGCGAGTCTCGCAGCCATGTGGTTGGCCGTGGAGCGATGAGGGAAGAGACGGTAGAGATGGGCGGCACCGGAAAGTACCGCGTGACTGGGGGCGGCGAGTTCCTGTTGTGTCAGTAATTCCTCGCTAACCCGATCGGCTTTGGCGCAGGGGTGATCGGCGCCACAATAGAGGATGGAACGGTGTTGGAATAACGGCTGATATTCCAACCCAGGCCGACGGGCGTGCAGCGGGTTGATACCCACATCGGCGCGGTCGGCGAGTATCTCTAATTCCAGCTCCTGAGGCGCGGCCAGTTGAACTTCCAGGTGCAGCTGTGGAGCTTGTTGTCTCAGGCGGGCAATGGACGCTGGCAGGTCTAACTGTGGGATATCGAGTACATCATCGGGCAACACCAGACGCAGGGTGCCGGTAAGGTGGGATTGAATAGCATTCACCTGGCTTTTGAAGGCCTCCAGGTGCCCGTCCAACTCCAGAATGGCCTGATAGACGGCCTCTCCTTCGGGTGTCAGTTTAAAGTCGGCACGACCTCGGGAGCGCAGGCACAGTTGCATACCCAGGCGAGTTTCCAGGTCGGAGATATGCACACTGATGGTAGAGCGCCCAATATTGAGTGTGACTTCCGCCGGGGCCAGTCCCCCGGCGCGCACGACTTCGCGAAAAACCCGCAACAGGCGCAGGTCTATGTCACTGAGGCGCCCGCCCAAGGCGCTTTTTGATTTGCCCATTTGCCGACTTTTCCCGTGTTTTCTCTGGTTTTTTGCCGTAGCTTAATCCCTGCTGGCAAAGGTGGAGTGAAAGTGTTCACACCTCTTTTCACGTAAGTTTGATAAATATAAACTTTAGTTCGAAAAATACTACTATTCTCCCCGGTCTGCGGCGGCCAGAATCGCCGCAATACCACTAATAACCTCTAATTATCAGGAGTTTTCCGGTGAAACTGGCGAATCCAAACCTGTTGAAGTCCCAGAACTATATCGATGGCGAGTGGCGGGATGCTGCGGGCACTGCAGAAGTGCGTGATCCGGCTAATGGTGAAGTATTGGGCTGTGTGGCCGATGGTTCTGCCGCAGATGCAGAGGCGGCTGTGGCCGCGGCCAGTAACGCTTTTCCCGAGTGGAGCCGCCGCACCGCTGGCGAACGCGCGGCGATTCTCAAGCGATGGTATCAGTTGATTGTGGATAACAGCGACGATTTGGCGCGCATTCTTACCTTGGAGCAGGGCAAACCCTTGGCGGAAGCCAAGGGTGAGATTTTGTATGGCGCCTCTTTTATTGAGTGGTTCGCCGAGGAATGTCGCCGCGCCTATGGCCAAACGATTCCCACCCATAACCCGGCCATGCGCCTCAGCACTATTCGTCAACCGGTAGGAGTTGTGTCCTGTATAACGCCGTGGAACTTTCCCAACGCCATGATCACCCGCAAGGCGGCCCCGGCTCTGGCCGCAGGCTGTACCGTAGTGATCAAACCGGCGCTGGAAACCCCGTTATCCGCGCTGGCGCTGTGCCAGCTGGCGGAAGAGGCGGGCCTGCCTAAAGGTACCATTAATGTGGTGACGGGCAGTGATTCGCCGGGGATAGGCAAGGTATTGACCCAGGATCCGCGTGTAGCCAAATTCACTTTCACCGGCTCTACCGCTGTGGGCAAACTGCTGATGGCGCAGTGCGCCAGCACCGTAAAGAAGATGTCCATGGAGCTAGGGGGTAACGCCCCGTTTATCGTATTTGACGATGCGGATATGGATACCGCGGTACAGGCTTGCGTGGCCACTAAGTTCCGCAACGCCGGCCAGGTCTGTGTGGCCACTAACCGCATCTATGTACACGAGTCGGTACACGATACATTTGTGCAAAAACTGCGTGCCGAGGTGGCGGCGCTGAAAATCGGCCACGGCACCGAAGACGGCATTACCATGGGCCCGATGATTTATCGCCGTGCGGTGGATCGTGTACAGGGCCTGGTAGAGGACGCGGTGGAAGCTGGGGCGAAAATCGAAATCGGTGGTGAACCGCTGCCGAATGGAGAAAACTATTTTGCGCCCACGCTGCTCACCGGTGTCACCGATGCTATGCGAGTCGCTCAGGAAGAAAATTTTGGCCCCATCGCGGCGGTGCAGAAGTTCACCGATGAGGCCGATGTGATTCGCCGGGCCAACGATACACCCTACGGTTTGGCCGCCTATGTGATGAGCGAGAATATTCGCCGCGCACACCGCGTGGTAGAGGCGCTGGAATACGGCATGATTGCCTGTAATACCGGCGTTTTCTCAACCACTGTGGCGCCTTTTGGCGGTAACAAAGAATCCGGCATCGGCCGCGAGGGTGGTGTCGAGGGAATGGCGGAATTCTACGAGACCAAATACTGCTGCCTCGGAGTTTGATCTACGGGTCCGAACGGTAGTGCCACGCGCTTGTCTGAATTTGGACAAGCGCCCGAACAGATGCGCGGGAGCTATTGGCTCCCATGCCTAAATACTTTTAAATTACAGGGAACTTGCGGAGATACAGTCCATGTCTGAGATGCCAACGAACGCTTTCTGGATGCCCTTTACCCCCAATCGCACTTTTAAATCTGCGCCGCGAATTGTGGAAAGTGCAGAGGGGATTTACCTCACCGAAAAAGGTGGACGCCAGATTATTGATGCTACCGCCGGCCTTTGGTGTAGTAATGCCGGTCACGGTCGCACCGAGATTGCCGAGGCAATTTATCAGCAGGCGAAGACCCTAGACTACAGCTCCATTTTTAATTTTGGCCACGAGCTGGGTTTTGAATATTCCGAACGCTTGGTGAAGCATACTCCGGACGGTCTCGACCATGTATTTTTCGGTAACTCCGGTTCCGAGGCGGTAGAGACGGCACTGAAAATCGCCCTGCAATATCAGCGTGTGCGTGGCAAGGGCACTCGCACTATGTTTATCGGCCGCGAGAAGGGTTACCACGGGGTAAATTTCGGTGGTATTTCCGTGGGCGGCATCGCGCCGAATTACCAGGGCTTTGGCCAGCCGGTGAAAGCCAACCATATGCGTCACACCCTGGATATCGAGCGCAATGCTTTCAGCCGCGGTCTGCCGGAGCACGGTGTCGAGTTGGCGGAAGACCTGGAGCGCTTGGTGGCCTTCCACGGTGCGGACCAGATAGCTGCGGTAATTGTTGAACCGTTTGCCGGAGCCGGTGGCGTGGTACTGCCTCCGAAAGGCTACCTCAAGCGTCTGCGCGAAATCTGTGACAAGCACGATCTGCTGCTGATTTTCGATGAAGTCATCTCCGGCTGGGGCCGTACCGGTTCTGCATTCGGCGCTATCGAATTCGATGTCACTCCAGATATGATTACTTCTGCCAAGGGCATCACCAATGCGGCGGTACCCTTGAGTGCGGTCTTTGTGAAGGATGCGATCCACAACACCATCATGGATGCGGCTGCAGAGGGCATGGTGGAATTTTTCCACGGTTACACTTATTCCGCGCACCCGGTTGCCTGTGCAGCGGGTATGGCGACTCTGGATATTTATGAGCGCGAAGGTCTGCTTACTCGTGCATCGGGTGAAATTGGCCAGCACTGGGAAAATGCTCTGCACAGCCTGGCGGATATGGACAACGTCATCGATGTGCGCAACTACGGCTTGGTCGGCGCGATCGAACTGCGTGCGCCGGAAAATCTGAAGGGTAAATTTGGAGCCAAGGCATCCGGTATGGCTTGGGAGGCCGGAGTGATGGCGCGTGGTATCGGCGATGCCCTGTGTATGTCCCCACCGCTGATTATCGAGAAACACGAGATTGATGCGATTGTGGATAAGCTGCGCGGTGTGATCGGCAGCTTGGCTTGATCCACCCTTCCTGCCGGCAACCCTAGGGCTGCCGGTTTTCCGTGCACAGTTTTATCTCTATTTACCCCCACCAATTCCACCGGGATTTTTCCCGCTGCATCTCTCCGCATGCCCTTTTGCGCGGCTGCAGAGTGGTGCTCTCAATCTGTCGGTTGTGGCTACACTGGAAATAGCGGCCTGCGGCACGACCGGAGTCATTGCAGAGTCGACTATTTGGTCGCGCTCGTGGGCCGCCTCTTATCGAGCTTGCCAGTTCCGGCTCTACCCTCAGACCTTGCCCCGATAAAACCGGGTGGAATTATCCTCGATACAATTTTGCAGTTAATACGGCAAAAAAAATCCCCGTACGTTCTCTTTTTTGGGGTTTACCGAGGAAAATTCCTGACAAGCTGGAAGTCTGTGCGTTCTGGCGCTTAACTTAATGGAGATAGTTCACTCGGCGACGGCTTATGTCCACAGATACCTCCGCTCTTCCCTCCGGTCCTATATTACGAGTGCTCTCCGCCAATTGGTGGCTGTTGTTGCTGCGAGGCCTTATCGCGGTGATTTTCGGGGTACTCACTTTTATCTGGCCGGGATTATCACTGCTTACTCTGGTTTTTCTCTTTGGAATCTACGCCCTGCTCGATGGAATATTTTCTCTGGTGGCGGCGGTGATGGGGCGCCACGAGAGCAATCCTTTGTGGTGGTTGATCGTGTCCGGATTAATCAGCTTGGCTGCGGGGATCGTGACCTTTATGTTCCCCCAGGTAACTGCGCTGGTACTGGTGATTTTTATTGGTGCCTGGGCTTTGGTACGGGGAATTTTTGAAATTGTCGGGGCGATTCGACTGCGCAAGGAAATCGACAACGAGTGGCTGCTGATTGCTATCGGTGTGCTTTCGGTTATTTTTGGTGTTGCGATATTAGTGAGTCCCGGAGCCGGTGCCCTGGCATTGGTCTGGGTAATTGGGGCCTATGCGATTATCTTCGGCTTGCCCATGATCTGGCTAGCGTTTCGTCTGCGCAAACATAAAAGCAGCGAGTCGTGAGGGCGGGACAGGCCGGAAAATTGGGGGGAGTTAAAGGTGTTGGCGCCCTCAAAAGTGTCTATTTGTGAGGGCCAGCGAGAAAGATAACCCTAGAGCTTTAGACTGAACGCGTGTGAATTGTCGGCTCTTTTGGGGCCGGAGGAGGGCACTCCTCCCCCTGCCCAGACAAATAATTACAGCCTTATTTTTTCGCCAAGTCTACCGACTGCGGTAGAGACTGCATCAGTGATTGTCCCCTTTGTTTTAATGCCATACACAACTGAATACGCTCCTCGGTTTGCGCTAGGCTGCGCCGGTAGCCGGGGGCCAGCTTTCCGTGTTTGGCAAATAGTTGCTGCAGTTCATCCAGACGCTGCTTATCGCAAAACGCATTGGCGAATGCGGGGGTGCGGCGGCGAACTTGTGCGGGAATCTTATCCACCACTTTGCCAAAATTAGTCTGCAGCCAGCGCCAGTGTTGCGCCTGCACCAGGGGCTGGGCTAGAGCGTACTGGATAAGGCCAAAGGATTCGCGCGGGCCCATCTCTTTACTGAGTGCCAATGCCTGGACTGTCTCCACCTGCTCGGGGCTGTTGCTGCTGCCGATAGCACTGGCGCTGGCATTTTCAAAGCGTGGATCATCCAGTTCGCCGCGCACCTGAATGAGGTGCTTGAGGAAATCTCCACTGGCGTCCTGCACTGCCACAGTCAGAGCCGGGCCATACAGGTCGGAGTTCAGTGCCTCTGGATTGCGCTCGGTTTTGAAGCCGGTAAAGGCAAAGGCCTTTGCCATTAGTTGTTTGCGCGTATCCGGGTCTTCCGCGACCAGGGCCATAAAGCCTAGTAGGTCGCTGTGCAGCATCTGTTGGTCGGCATCACTGCCGCCAGCGCTGCGGTTGATCAGCGGTAGGTAGAGATTCTGAGCGAAGTTCAGGAAGGCTAGGCGCTGGCTCCCGTCGAGGTAGCTATCGCGATACTTGCGCAGGTAGCGCAGGGGCATGGCGATCACTTGGCGCTTGTCCGCTCTCGCGGATTGGCGCACCACGTCGAGTAACCGGGGAGCGGGTAATGTGCCGGCCTCAAAGGCGGCAAAAGCGCTGTCGATAATAGAGAGCTGCTCGGTTGGGGCAAATAGGGCGAAGCGCTCTGTGAGGGCTTGCCACTGGGGTTCGGGCAGGTTCCAGCGGTAGTAGCCGCTGCCCTGGGCATTGGGCATGACCCAGCTGGGGCAGCTGCCCGAGGCAATCTCCAGAGTTTCCTCCTTTCCGGTGAGGATCTGGCACTGTTGCGCGCCGTCATCTCGACTAAAACAGAAGGGAATGCTCCACGGCTGGCCGGTCTCGGTGATGGGGGAGCCGAGGGGCTGGTAGCGGCTCTGCATGATGTGCAGTTTGGCCTGGGCTGGATCGCTGCAGTCCAGGGACAGTTCAAGCTGCGGCACGCCTTTTTGCTCCACAAAGCTGCGGAAGGTTTCCGTCAGTTCCGGGGTATTGGTCTCCTCGCCAATCACTTTGTAGAAAGAGGGGGAATCGGCTTCGCCACCACGAAAGGCTTCGAGGTAGCGGCCCAGGGCCGGGCGGAAGCGTTCGGCGCCGAAATAGCTATCCACCATATGGATCACGCCGAGACTCTTGGAGTAGGTGATGGCGTCGTAGGCGTTGCGAATATTGTTGTTGTCGCTCACCGGCTCGCGGATGGCGCGGGTGCTGGCGAGGGAGTCGAGCTGCATGGCGCCGATGGCGTAAGTTGCGGCATTCAAGTCGTGGCCCTCATCGGGCTCCATAATGGTCAACGCCAGTGGCTCGCCCCAGGTGGCAAAGCCCTCTTTCAGCCACAGGTCATCCCACCAGGGCGGAGTCACCTGGTTGCCAAACCACATATGGGCGATTTCGTGGGCATGCACTTCCACTAAAGCCAGGCGGGCGCCGGGAGCGGGGTTATCACCTACAAGAATGCGCTGCTCGCGATAGGTGATGGCGGCGGACAACTCGGTGGCGCCGCTGGGCCATTGGGGCGCGGCGATAATATCGAGCTTTTTGAAAGGGTAGGGGCGCTGTAATTGAGTCTCGAAGGTCTCCACCATTTTGGGGGTGATATCGAGGATGTAATTCATATCCGCACCGCGGCCCCGGCGCGCGAAACCGCGCAAGGGGATAGGCTCCGCACGGTATTGGCTCGGCGGTATGGCCGCGCGTTCCACAATATCGAAGGGGCCGACCGACAGGGAGAGCAAGTAGGTGGACATGGGTGGAGTGGTGGCGAAAGTGACTTTCTCCATGCCGTCCTGCCCGGGTTCGCGCTTCAGTTCCGGACCATTGCTGATGGCGGCGTAGCCCTCGGGTACGGTGAGGCTGATGGTGAAAGGTGCTTTGAGGCCGGGCTCATCGAAGCCGGGCAGGTATTTGCGCGCTTGGATCGACTCTGATTTGGCCAGGGCATAGGCATCGCCCTGCTCCTCTACCTTGAACAGGCCCGCCAAATTGCGATCGAAATCGGCCGCATAATCGATGTGCAGGGTGAAATTACCCGCCGGTAGGGGCTCGGCGAATTCAATCGCGGCGACCCCGCTATCGAGGACCTCTCGATAGGAGCCTCCCACCTTGCGTCCGTCCGCCAGTAGCGCGCTGGCTTCACCCACCGCCAAATTTTTGCCGTGCAGCCAGATATGTTTGGCGGTCTGGTCGAGCTGGATGTCGATGGCGACACGGCCACTGAAGCCGTCCTTGCGCGGGTCCAGGATCAAGTCCAGGCGGTAGGCTGTGGGTTTTACACCCTCGGGTAACTTGCCCTCGGGGGCCGTACCGTGATCCAGAGGGGCTGTCTGGGCGCTTACTTCCGAATCAATTTCTTGCGGGGCCTTTTCCGCCGGGTTGCACCCGGCCACGGACAGCAGCGCCGCAGTCAGCAGGGCGAACGATATCGTCTTGTTCATAGGGTGAGGGTACTTGGCCAAAAAAAGCCATTGTAACGCTTTGGTGAAAAATTACGCGCGTCACCCTTTGGGGGTTAACAAGGATGGTGCAGAGGGGGAGCCCGGCAGGTCCTGCCGGGCTTTGAATTGAGCAGAGGGATGGTTTACAGGTGCGGCACGGTCAGGCTGGAGACCTTGCTGCTGCTGTAAGGCACCGTGATGGTGTAGTTGGTGTTGTCTGGTTTCTTGTAGACCGGGCCCTGAGTATCGATGGCCATTACCACGCGGTGGCCGGCGGGCACATCGTAGCTGGTGGTGAACAGCTCAAGTTCGATTTTTTGCTTTTTGCCGGGCTCATCGGTGCGTACAGTGATCGGTGCGTGGGTGATAAGGCGACCAAGGCCGAAGAAGTTAACATCGTAGAGGTGGACATTCAGCTGTACTTCCTTCTCACTGGGCTCTATCCACATTTCCAGTTTTGGCGCTCCTCGGACTTTCAGGGTTTCTGACTGTCTCGGTGACTTGTATTCGATGGCATAGTAGCCGTTGATCGCCATCATGGGTGCGTACACCGGAATACCGAAACCTTCCAGGGCATCGGAGATCAAGGGGATACCAGTACCGGCAAAGGTGTCCCAGCCTCCATGGAATTCATTGCTCCAGCTCCAGCCATCGTATTTGCCACTCTCCATACTACCGCTGTTAAACATGGTGAAACGCGGTTGTAGATACCAGGTGGTGCTCTCTTGGGTTACAGGATAGTCATCATAGTGCTCCAGCTTGTTGCTGATACGCACAGTCATATCTACCTTCGGCTCGCGGTTGATGCCGTTGTCTTCACCCTTCAGGTGGTGATCGAACCAGCGGAAGCTAGTGGACCAGATATGTCCATTGTTTCCAGAGAGGGTTTCGGTAATGGCGTGGGTGCCCGGATTCAGTAGCAGCTTTTTGGGGCCCTCCAGCAGGGAGTAAAAGTCGGTCATGCTGTTAGGTTTAAACAGGTAGTCGGCGAAATTATTCGACACGAGTACCGCGGTGCCGTTTTCGTTCAGTTGATCGATATAGCTGATGGCTGAACGTTTGGCACCGAACTCGATAACCTGTTCCAGGTTTTGGCCGCTGCGTAGATCACTCCAGATCTGCTCTAGCTCGGCTTCTTTATCGAAGGCGGTAGTAACGAGTAAACTTCCCCAAACCAGGTTAACGGTTTCATTGGGATAGAGGGCTTCAACCACATCGGCCCAACCGGAAAGAGCGGTAACCGCATCAATGCGTGGGTCCTGTGCGGCGCTCAACAGGGAGATGCCGCCACCATAGGAAATTCCGGCCATGCCTAACTTACCCACCGAATAATTGGTTTCGAGCCAATCAATCAGTACACCCACGTCGGCAATGCTATTTTCTCCGGCTACGTCTACCAGGCCGTCTGAGTGTCCGAATCCGCGGGTGGAGTAACTCAATACTAGATAGCCATTCTCCGCGAGCTCCTTGGCCTGAAAATGGTACTGACGCTTCTCAAGGCCCCAGCTATTGGTGAAGATGACTGTCGGATAGCCTTCTGCCGGTGCAGGGGTTTCCGGCACGAACAGGTTGGCATCGAGCACGGTTCCATCAAAAGAGGTGATATCCAGGTTGGAGATATATTCTGGTGCCGACCAGGCATGGGCTGACATCATGGCACTGCCGAGCAGCGCCAGTAGTGGAGCAGTTTTCATTTTTTTCTCTCATCAAAGCAAATTATTTTTATTGTTTGACCCGGTGTAACACACTGGTCAACTGCGCAATATATAGAAGCCCGCCGTGTATTTGTATGCTGTTTGGTTAAAAAATGAGACGCTTGTCTCGTTGTTTGTCGCTGACCGCTTTAGGTCTTTGGGTCGGGTTTTTGATATAAGCCTGTCCCGCTGGTCACACAAAACCCACCTAAAAAGTTCATTTCTTATTCATATTGCTCTTTTTTTGATCATAAAAAACCGGTAGTGTGTCGCCTCTAGGGTTTGGCTATGGAAGGCTTTGGCAACAATGACTTGGTGGCCTGAACTATGGTTTCTCGCTCAGCTGTTTTTTTAGTATTTTTCTTCGGTTTTTTATTATCGGCCAATGCCGCTCCCCGCTATCTCGGCGAGGAGATCTGGTATGAGGTGGAAAGTGAGAATTTTCGGGTAATTACCGATGGCGACCCCAACGCGGTAAAAACCCTGGTGGCCGATCTGGAGCGTTATCGTGCGGTCGCTATCAAGCTACTGGATGTCGATCCCGATATTCCCAAGCTCACAGTCTATGCAGCGGGTGATCGCGATACCTATGCGGGCTTGGTGGGTGCCGAGTTAGCCGATATGACCAACGGCCTCTTTGATACCTCGGCCGAGGGTAGTTATGCCCTGGTTAATTTAGATGGCCGCAGCGTTGAAAAACAGCTCAAGGCTCGTGAGTTTCTTTTCCACGAGTACACCCACTTCCTCAGTTACAACGGTAACACCACTCACTTCCCTTATTGGTACAGTGAGGGCTTTGCTGAATTTATGGCGACGATGTCCTTCCCCAAAAAAGGCCGCTATGAGCTGGGTGAAATTCCCCAGGAGCGCGCTAGGACACTGATGTATGCCGGCTTGATGCCCCTGGATCAGTTGCTGCGTGCAACGGTTTACAACACCGACGCCGAAGAGAAGGCCGATGTCTATGCCAGCGGTTGGCTGCTATCCCACTGGTTGATGATGGAGGGCAACAAGGCGGAGGAGTTTAAGCAGTTCGTCGATGACTACAACGATGGTGCCGATCCGGTGAAGTCATTGGAGAAAGCTCTGGGGATGTCAGTGGATGAGCTAGAGCAAGAATATGTAGCTGCTTTCGATTCGGGTGAGTATGAGGTGGTTAGTGGTGAAGTGCCCGCTAATTTCAAGGAGGTCACTCCTGAGGTCAAGCGCCTGCGCAAGCGTGAAGCGGTAAATGTGCTGGCGAATTTTATTGCCCAGTCTGGTTACAACCTGCAAGCCCTGGATGACCTGATCACCTACTCCTATCACACCGGGATCTACAGTACAGAACTGGCGGCGATTAAAGCGAGTGCAGACCTGCGTATAGGGGATTTTCCTCAGGCCAGCCACCTGCTTGCCAGTGTGCCGCGCAAAGACCGTCAGCAACCTTGGTACCTGAGTGCCCACGCCTGGTTGACAGTTAATCAGCAGGCGACAGTACCGAACGATACCCGCGATTTACGCAGCCTGAAAAAAGCCCGCGATGAATTTGATTACTTAGTGAAGAAAGAACCACAGA
Organism: uncultured Microbulbifer sp.; assembly: GCF_947498635.1. GTDB lineage: Bacteria > Pseudomonadota > Gammaproteobacteria > Pseudomonadales > Cellvibrionaceae > Microbulbifer > Microbulbifer echini. The sequence goes on from NZ_CANMKV010000005.1 coordinate 26,490, forward strand.
ATGCTTCCCATTGGTTTGGTTTGGCTATGGCAATGGAAATGCTGAACTACCCCCGCGAGGAGTATCTCTCTAATTTGGAGCAGGCCTATATCCGAGCGCCGCGGGAGCTACATATTGCCCAATGGCTAGCGGAAGAGTTGTATCAACAGAAAAATGCGGAATATTTTGCACGGGTTGCAAAACCGCTGATGTTCGAACTCCCGGATGAGGAGGAGAATAAACAAATAAAAATGAGATTGGCAGAGCTACAGGGCAAACCTAAATCTAGCTAATAACAATAAGAGGCTCGCACAATAACAGAGGGTCTGTCACTTAGTGTAAGAGACAACCTATAGTCGCCATCGTATATTTGCCCGGCAATTTGATTTGCTGGGCTTTTTTATGCCCGGAAGCAAAAGCTGGTACGATTTCCTTATACTGTTGTAATGGTGAGTGTCCCTGGGTAGAGCGCGCACCGGTTAATTCCGGCTTCCTTAACCTGGCAATGTCATTTGTCTATGCATTGTTATCCATGCCGGCACTAGGCTGGTACTAGCATGTACTGGTGCAGCCTTAACCTGCTGACGATGGTGTTTGCCGGGTTAAGAACCATAAAAATTACGCGTAAATTAGGGTGAACTGTGCAAAACATACTACGAGTGGTTATTTTTCTGCTGGTTTTTCTTCTCTTGTTGGTGAGCTGTCAAAAGAAACCCTCTCAGGAGGGGGAATCGATAGATGTAACTGAAGAGAGCGCTATCGATCAGGGTGCAGCGTCACAGAGTGCAGAACCCAAAACTATTTTTGCCAACTATCAGGAGCAGGGCGATTTTTCCGCACTGCAAGAGCGCGGCATATTGCGTTTGCTCGCTCCGAGGGGCCCGGAAGAGGACGCTTTGCCGCGCGCGGGGTTGCCGCAGGGCGAGTGGCGGCAATTGGCAGAAAAATTCGCCTACAGCCGTGACCTGCAGCCACAATGGATCTATGTGGATAACTTTGCCGCATTGATTCCCGCTCTGACTGAAGGGCGCGGTGATGTAATCGCCACTAACTTTTCGCGTACCTTTAAGCGCGGTGCAGAAGTGGCATTCACCCGTCCTCTACAGGCGGTGAACGAATTGCTGATTACCCGAAAAGGGGTGCAAAAACCATTGGAAGAGGTTGCTGTGCGCCGCGGCAGTGCCTATGCCGAGACCCTTGCCACGGATACGGAACATACTTATAAGGTAACTCTCCTCGATGGAGCTGTAGCCAACAGCACACTCCTGGCTGCTGTAGTTGCTGGGGAGTATCAGGCCACTGTGATGGATAGCAATTTGGCCGATGCGCTCCTACCCGCTTATCCACAACTCACCGCCAGCGACAGGCTGGAATCCCGAAGGGACATAGCCTGGGCTGTACGACCCAATGCCACCGAATTGCGGCGTGAATTGAATGAATTTCTGACCGCCGAACTGGTGCTGGCTAGGCAAAATCGAGTGAAACCCGTGCGGGATTGGCAGGACATCATTGAGGGAGGGACCTTAAGAGTTCTTACCCGCAATCACCCCGCTTCCTATTTCATCTGGCGTGGGGAGTTAATGGGCTTCGATTATGATCTGCTGAAAAAATTTTCCCGCGATCACAAGTTGCGCTTGAGCATGGTCGTTCCCGATGCGGATATGGATTTGGCCGAAGCCTTGAGGGCGGGTATGGGCGATGTGATCGCGGCATCTTTGACCGTTACTGAATTGCGCCGCAAACAGGGCTTGGTTTTTTCCCGGCCCTATCTTCAGGTCCGAGAGCAACTGATTGCATCAAGCGCCGATATTTCCCTACAAGGTGATGCTCCCCTGGAGCAAATGCTGTCGGGTAAAACTGTCGCCGTAAATCCGCAGACCAGTTACCATGAAAGCCTTGCCGAAATGATCACACTGCAGCGTGAGCGGGGTATTGCCCCAATCCAGATTTCTACACAGCATGGCGCAACGACAGAGCATCTGATTAATGCCGTTGCCGAGGGGCTTTTCCCCTATACCGTGGCGGACTCCCATCTGGTTGCGATTGAAAGCACCTATCGTGATGATTTCAGAGTAGTAGCCGATCTACCGAAAGCGAGGGATATTGCCTGGGCCGTACGTGAGGACCAACCTCAACTGTTAAAGCAATTAAATAATTTCTTGAAAAAACATCATCGCGATCTGTTTTTTAACGTGACGTATAATAAATATTTTAAGGAAAAAAAGCATATTCTACGTCACCAGGAGAGTCGTCTACGTTACAGCGATGCCCTTTCTCCCTACGATCCCCTAGTGCATAAATATACCGAGCGTACCGACCGCGACTGGCGTATGGTGGTTGCACAAATGTATCAGGAGAGCCAGTTTAATCCTCGTGCACAATCCTTCGCCGGCGCCCAGGGGCTGATGCAGGTACTTCCGCGCACGGCAAACCAAATGGGGGTGGCAAACCTCTATGAGCCGGAGAATGGAATACGCGCAGGGGTTTCCTATTTGGACTGGCTGGATCAGCGCTTCCCAGAGGATCTTCCCCTGGAGCAAAAAATCTATTTCACACTGGCCGCCTACAACGCCGGACACGGCCATGTCCGCGATGCCAGGACCCTCGCCCAGAGCCTCGGGCTGGACCCGAATCAATGGTTTGGCCATGTGGAGCAAGCCATGCTGCTCTTATCCAAGCCAGAATACTACCGCCAGAGCCGTTTTGGCTATGTACGTGGTCGGGAGCCGGTCAAGTATGTGCGGGAGATTAGAGATCGATATCTTGGCTATATCTATACCAGTCGAAACTTTTGACGCGACACAATTTGATAAGTAATTTTATAATCAAAAAAGAGTGATGCGGTTCACAAAAGATATTTGGCAGAAATTATTTCTTTCAACCTTGTACTGACTATCAGGTTTTATATTTTGTTAGAGGATTTAGGTGAAGATATATACAATAGTATTCTTATTGAGCTTTAGATAAAGGGAAGTAAAGATGTTTTCTAATGAAACATTTACAAGGGAGTTAAGGATTGCAGGAAGTACCGCAGGTAAACCGGTAACAATTACGCCTCAAGCTGAACCTATATACCACGAGCTCGTAAAGAAGGCGAGAAAAGGCAATTACTGGGCCCAAACCACAGTAAATGGCTTGCATCAGTTGGCATCAGGGCGGTTACACCAAAATAATATCTTTATTAAGCCGGGTGCAGTACACAGGGGTGGAACGGAAGAATTTTATGTAATTTTACCGGGCTGTAAAGCGACAGTGGAAAAATTGGAATCTGATACTTTTAGGGTTCTTTATTTAGAAGCGGATTTAGATTTTTTTGAGTTACAGAAGCAAGAGATTAAACCGGGGCTTTACTCCGCATCCCATAAAGATGATGAATGGAAAACAAAATTCAAAAGAAATGGGAGCGTTGACAAAATACAAGAAAGAAGAGTCGCAATTGCCGATAGTAATTATGGAAGAGTAGATGAAACAGCTGATGCTATATTTGAAAACCTTTCAGAGGCTCCATTTACCACAGGTAATACTCTTAAAAGAACTGGGTATGATTTACATTATACGCCGCAGAAAGAAAATATTGGTCGTTTGCAATCATATCGTTACGCGATTTGTCCATTAGACGATGAACGTATCCATGAATCTGCGATTCTGCTGGCAAGAACCATGTATAATGCTAGGAAAATCGAGGGTGTAGGCTGGATTGCCGAATTTGGCGGGTCTGCGGTTTTGACTCAGGCAATGAAAATACTGGCTGGTCAAAATGTTAAATTAGAGGATCATACGGTGTATATGCACAGGCCGACTACGTCCCCTAATGAGGCCATAAAGCAGGCACATAAACTTGGCCTTCAGATCGAGAGAAATTTCTCTAAGTCAGATATGACTGACTGGGTGGGCAATCAGTCACAGCTAAAGGTGATTGTTAATCGATTGAAAGATGCAAGAGATAACTATAAGTGGTCACATGCCGCAATAGATGCAATTACTTATGGTAAGAGTGCCCAGGGGCTGGCGGCTTCTGGTGTGGCTGCCGTTGCCTATTTATCTGGATTGGCTGGAATGGCTATTTCTGCTCCAGCGATTCCCGCTGTCTTGACCCTGGTAGGCGCTGTGGCAGTATCCGGTGCTGGGGCTCTGAAGACGGCGAATAATGCGACCAAGTCAATTGCTCCCAAGTTTCACAATAAACATATTAAAGGTCGCCTTTAATGCGAAATTTTCTGAAGTATTCAGGTTTGCAGTTGCGGAAGGTTGAAACCCCTGTTACTCCAGTTGGTCCTGATTTTGAGAGCGCAAAGCGTAAAAAGATAATTATTGATGGAGCTCAAGTAAGTCTTATATTGCCTCGTCACGACTCTGGCCGACGCAAGAAAGAAAAACTGGAACCTAAAGGTGATCATGTTAGAGTTGGCTATTCATCGCGCAATATTTCTAACTTCATAAAAAATGAAGCTTGGGAATCTTGGCCTATACTAAAACGAGTTTGGGCGTTTTATGGGAGTTGGTTTGTTGGGCAGTTAGCCAATATTAATTTCTCTATTTCGGCTTATCGCTGGAAATTTCAGCCAGAAAATACTTCAGTCTTTCATCCTAAAATCTTTGAGCTAGCGGTAACCCATTTTCTTAATTCAAGTTATGGGTATGAAACTGATGAGGGGGTTCCATGGCATCAGGCGCCTGTAAATTGGCAAGTTATAGATAGTCTACCCGTACCTGCGGCTAAATTTAGAGTTGAATCAAAGTTGGGATATAGCCCATCCCGCATGCAAATTATGCAATTTCCTGTGTCTGATAAAGTGATTGTTAAAATTCAGGCAAGCTTTGGCCAGACTTGCCCGGCACATATAGGTATCCTTGGTGAGGAAATCCGTGATGAGGAAATGCAGGCTCTTCTAGATAAAGTATATTGTAGTGTGCAACTTGATTTTGGTGATATTGATAAGTCCGGTTTAAGGAATTCTTTACAGGTAGCTGGAGATGCCACTCTTACAAAGAGCTTCGCCCCCCTCAAGTGGCCAGTCTATGTTGATAAGTACGGTAAAGAGTCCGAAGAAATAAAAAAAATGATTGTTTCTGGACAATAAAATATTTGAGCATGTTGATGGGGTGGTGATAATTTCTGCCCCTAAATATTCTAAAAATACAGCAGTCGACAAATACAAATCATCGATTAAGTTGATTTTATATGTTCAGCGCTGAAGCGCGTCGCCCGTCAAGAGACGGTAGCCGTGTGTTTTCCCAATATCCTCCAGGAAATTTAAAACCAAACATTTTTATGTGTGATGGTTTAAACGCTCAATGGTCCTTTTGTGATCCGCTTAATTTGCAAGCTTGAAGTCAGCATTTTTCGGAAAGTTATGTGGTGGAAAGCCATTTTTTCAAACCGTGTCTCTCACGGTGTATACGGATGCGTATAATAGACTTTTAAGTCAAGCTCTTTATTTAACAGTTTCATTTAATGAGGTTTTTATTAGCAGTGGTGGTATGTACTAGTTACCTGTATAGCTCAAGTAGCTCTATGGTAGCCTGAGTGGAAAGCTTTTCAGTGTTGCGGGAGAGTAAATCTTTATAGTTGCGACTAGAACATTACTATGGATATCTGCCGATATAATTGCCACCTATAACTTTTTCAATTTTCCAGTGCGAGATGTATCGTCGACAATTCATGGTTGTTGTTCGATGGTGATGGTGTTCTTAGTATGTCCTTTATTTACTCCCCATTAACTCATTTGTTGTAGAGGGTATTTCCTCCGCTCTTCATTCATCCGTTGGTCTTGCTTGCCTTGGTAGTTTTTGTTCTCCCCTAATTGCAGAGAATCTAAGGGATCAGTAAATATCTGGGGTTTAATATTTATTGAAATATTTTATATTTAATTGTTACTATGCTCCGATAGAGGCTGTGAATAACTTAGCTCGATTTAAAGAATGATTTTTAGTTGCTAAGATTTCCAGCTTAGCTTTATAGTGGATGCAAGTGTTTTCTGTGGCCCTGCTTTTGCAGCTCCTCCTATAATATAGAGGTTATTATCTATCGTGACCGCGCCGTGGCCATGTCGAGCCCCGCTTAATGGGGATTCCTTACTCCATTGATCACTGATGGGGTCGTAGGCCCAGACTGTGCTAAATGCTGTCCCGGTTTTCCAATTACCATTGGGGCCAAATGCCTCACCACCCGTAACGACAATCTTTCCATTGAGTGGAGCCGCTGTAAGACCGGCGAGAGCTTGTGGCAATGGTCTTATTTTCTCCCACTGATCCAGGTTGGGGTCATAGGCCTCGGCATAAGCGAGATTTCTGGCTTTAGTGTTTCCATTGCTGGTCTGGCGGCCACCAATAACATAAATTCTATTATTTACTACTGTTCCAGCGGCTGAATTTCGTCTGATGGTGGCAGGTGCTGCTGTTTCCCAATCGGTATTGCCTATCAAAACATAGTGATTTTTTGTGTCGATATTTCTGGAATGATTGTTGGGGGACTTTCCACCGACCACATGGATTGTTTCCGAAATGTTGGTATATATACTCTCGGCTATAGGGGTAGGAAGTTGCGGGGCCGAATCCCACTCATTTCCATTTCTAGTAAGTCTGTAGACTGTAGCCATGGCTTGCCAGGCATCGTCTTTTTTTCCATGGAAGCCGCCTATGCCGTATAGGTAATTGGAATTTGCTGCCATACCCAGATGATGTCTAGCTTCTGGGAGTGAGGGGCCCTTTCTCCATGTTAAAATTTTCGGTGAAAAAATATAGCAACGCTTCGAAGGAGATAGATCGTAAAAGATTGGAGTGGAGGATGGAGTAAGTCCCCCGGAAACAAAAATCTCACCGGCAAAAGCTGTGGGGTATATTTCCTGAATTGGAATCGCTAGGTCGGGCAACCTTGACAAATAAAGCTGTGGTCGTTCCCATATGGTTTCGGCTTTTCCAGAAGTTCCACCAATAACAAGAGGTGCTAATCCGGTTAACTTTAGAAAATTGCGCCTGGAAAAATACATTTTTTGCAAAATCCCTTTTTTAATTGTTGGAACTTATTATTCAGTTAGATTTGTTTGGAAAGAAATAGGCTATGAGGGTCTTCCCTATAGTTGGCAAAGGGGTTGCAAGGTTTAAAGCCATATTGTCGGTATAGTGTAACTGCAGGAGTAAAAGGTTCACTGCTGCCAGTTTCCAGCTTAACCTCTCTGTAATTCCTGCGTTTTGCTTCTTGCAGTATTTCTTCTAGGACTGCACTGGCAACGCCTTTGCGAAGAAATAATCGGTTGGTTTTCATGGATTTGATTTCACCCTGGGATGCTGAGATCTCCTTTAGGGCCCCGCAGCCCGCGAGAACACCATTAATTCGAGCGCTCCAGAAAGTGATTGTTGTATCTTTTCGGTCATTAGACTTCAGGGCGTGTACGCTTTCTGGAGGGGAGTGTTGATACATTTCCTGTAAGTGGGATTCTAGTAGAGCATTAATAGAGCCATCAGACAGATTGTCTTTTTGTACTATAAACTTCATTCCTTCACGCCTTTACTTTCATCGGGTGTATGTTGCAAAAATGGGGCACGTACTATGAATTTTAATGGCCATCCACGGTAAGTTTGAGCTGAGCGACCTCCATTATGAGAACCAAGCCGCAGAGGAGTATTTCTTAAAGATACAGCTGAACGATAATTTGACTTCTCTGTCGCCAAGCCTGTAAGTACTAGGAATAGGGTCGCTATAACAATTGGTTTTATATCAATTTAAGTATATTTTTACAATTTAAATCGAAAATAATTAAAAAAGGGCCCAGGGGCCCTTAATGGTTTCTTTGTTGGGGGCATTTGTTGCTGGTATATAGGTATAAAGGCCCTTGGTTAGCATCCTATACGATTAAGGTCAAGATTAACCCTGTTGATGCTTTAGGAGGGTTTGCCCCATTTTGATACAGCGCTCGCTAGTATATCGATGGTTCTTAAATGCCTTGATCAGCATGGGTTTGAGCGGCTTCTCCCCCTCCAAAGTAGCGCTAATTTTCTGAGCGCCCTCCTTCGAACACATAAGGGGAAACATGTATGCGTAGGTGCTGATCAACTCTGAAGAATCTTCATTATTGATCTGCTCCAAAGCAGCGAATATACGCTCTCTATTATGGTTAAAAAGTTCAATTTGCTCCGAGGTGAATAAGGATGAAGTTGCTCTGCGGAGTTCGCTTAACTTGAACTTGTCCCTATTCAAAATTAGGTTATCCAGCCATTTTTTCTTAGTTTCTGGCAGAGGTCTAATCGCCTCAGCGGCTATAGCGTTAAGATTTGATCTGTCAGAACTATCTTTTTCCAGTTCTCGAGTAATCGCTTCCTCATAGTCAGAAAATAGATAGCGATTCTGAAGACTAATCAATTCCCAACGCATATCGGGGTCCAGTGTCAGCCCCTCAATAGCGAGTTCACCCATTAACATCTGCTTGGCATTATTGAGCGCCGCCAATGAATGAGCCACGCTGGTAAAAATACCAAACCAAACTTTCTGCTGGTCACTACCGCCGGATGCCTGTTGAAGTTGTTGCCAGACAAACTCCTCAATAGCCAGTCGTAGTTCGGTGCGGCGCTCTTTATCGATAGGAATCTGATTTAGGTAACTGTAAACAAAGCTGAGATAACGCGCATTGAGTCGGATAGCATTGATATCTTGTTCTACAGCCCCGTTGTTGATAATAAAGCTGATATATTCATCCAGAGGCAGCTTTGCATCATAAGTACTATCAAACAGGCTCTGCCATAACATCAGACGTGCAAATGGCTGCTCGATAGAGTTAATATGTTGCGCCATATTCTGTACGGTTACTGTATCCAGGTTCACCTTGGCAAATGCCCAATCGCCTTCGTTTGGGTAGAGGATTTGCGGGCAGGGCAGGCCCTTTGCCTCTTTTACCTTTGTGATTGCGCCGCTGTACAGAACCGGCAAAGTGGCGTAACGCTTCATACTTTCACCATCCATGCGATAAAAACCGAGCTGTGTGCGCTGTTCGCGCAGGGTCGGGTGCGCTTCGGGTGCGCTCTGCTTGAGGGTCAGGCTACTAATCTGCGCATTTTCACACTGGAAGCTGGCTTCAATGGTGTTAAGGCCTGCCTGATAGAGCCATTGCTGTTGCCAGTTATCTAGGTTTATACCGGCAGCTTTGCCCAGGTGCCCTATAAAATCATCGAGTGTTGAATTTTGGTAGGAGAGCTCTTTCAGGTAATTGCTGACACCTTTACGGAATTCCTCTTTTCCCAGGTAATAAGGTAGTTGCTTGAGTACCGAGCCACCTTTACCGTAGGTAATACCATCGAAGTTGGCAAAAGCTTCATCGGTATTTCTTACGGGCAATTGGATGGCGTGTGTAGTGGGGCGTTGGTCGGAATGATAAGCCCACTGCTTGGTACCTAGGTAAAAGTTCTCCCAGGCGTTGGTAAATTCACTGTTTTCGGCCAGGGACAGGTTGGCCATATAGGTGGCGAAACTCTCATTGAGCCAAAGGTCATCCCACCAGTTCATGGTGACGAGATTACCGAACCATTGATGTGCTAATTCATGAGCGATCACATTGGCCAGGCGCATACGTTGTGCCTGGGTCTTTTCTCCGCGGGAGACGTAGGTGTCATTAAAAGTGACCGAGCCCACATTTTCCATGGCGCCGGCATTGAAGTCGGGCACCAGGATCTGGTCATACTTTTGAAAGGGATAGTCTATTTCAAAATAGGGCTGGAAAAACTCAAAGGACTGTTTGGTAAAAGTAAACCAGTCTTCAGTTTTCACGTACTTTGCCAGGCTCTGGCGGGCCATCAGGCGCAGGGGGATGCCCTCAGCGTCGTCCTCCCAAACATGATAGGGGCCGGCATGAAGAGAAAATATATAGGAGGAAAACTTTTGCGTTTGTGGGAAAAACCAATGATTAAGCTCTCCCATTTCCTCAATACGGTTTTCTCGTTCCGCACTGATCACTATCCAATCTTTGGGGGCGGTAACATCCAGGGTGTAGCGGGCTTTTAAGTTTGGTTGATCAAAGTGCGGGAAAAGCCGATTGGCATCATAGGGTTCAAAGTCGGTATACATATAGACTTTGTCATCTATCGGATCTTTGAAGCGGTGTAATCCGGAGCCATTATTGGAGTAGGGATGCCGATAGTTTACCGAAATTTTATGTTGTTGCTTTGGAAGCTGAGCTGGGGCTATACGGATAAAGTGCCCGTTGTAGTCGAAAGGACGCTCCTGTCCATCCACTTTGACAGATTCTACCGTGCCGTCGGAAAAGTCGATGGTGAGAGGTTGTTGAAGAACTCTGTTGAAATCGACTTCAGCAATCATGGTGCCTGAAAAATGGTCATCGACACTGTCTAGATGAACACTCAGTTGGTAGTCCACCTTGGTGATCTGTTGTTTACGCAGTTTGGCGTAATTTTCAGAAAGACCGGCGGTTTCTACTCGTAGCGGCGATCCTGTTACAGGATTTAGCGCATTATCCTGGGGGGCGGATTTCTCGCCACAGGCTGCCAGTATGATGCTGTAGGCTAGGGTTATAGCAAGTTTTGTACCTGCTAATTTGTACTTTTGTATCATGGTGTTCTCACTTATTGATTATTGTTTTGGCCTGATTTGAGTTATACGGAAACGCTTTTATCAATTCACTTTTCGGGAATTGGTCAATAATGCTGTGATATTTCTATATACGCCCCTATGAAGAGGGGGTTTAAGTTCCATCAATTTGCTCAGTCTTGCAGTATAAATGTTATCAGTAGTATGCATAGTATTACGGTTGAGTAGTTGCTAATCCATAAAAACCGAGAATAACAATCTTACCTGATTGGAATTTGGAATAATTTTACTAGACGATGTTATAAATTAATTGAGGCGTATTTTGCGGTGAATTGAATAAATATCAAAATTTATTGGCCATTGGCCACCTCTAAGATAGACTCGGCCAGAGCGTTAATGAGCCCGTCAATTTCTTCGCTGCGGGAAATAAAAGGCACGCCCAATTGCAGAGTGTTACCGCTATAGCGGATATAAAAACCTTTATCCCACATTTTTAGGGCAATAAGGAACGGTCGCAGTAGCGGCTCGCCAGGAGCGCTTTCAATGGTAAGTGCAGCGGCCAGGCCGCAATTGCGGATATCATAAATTAACGGCAGATTGCGCAGCTGATGTATATAGTCTTCTAAAATATAGGCGAGCTCGGCAGAGCGCTTAAACAGATTATCTCGTTCTAAAATATCTAAAGTCGCCAATGCCGCGGCACAGGCGACAGGGTGCGCTGAATAGGTATAGCCATGGGGCAGTTCGAGTTGGTAATCCGGTCCGCCCTGTTGCAAAAACGACTCATAAATCTCTTGCTGCACAACAACAGCACCCATGGGAATTACCCCGTTGGTGAGCTGTTTTGCTGTGTTTAGGATATCTGGTACTACACCGAAGATCTCAGCACCGGTGGCGCTACCGAGTCGTCCGAAAGCTGTTATTACTTCATCGAAAATCAAGAGAATCTGGTGCTGTTCACAAATATCGCGCAGTCGCTGTAGATATCCCTCTGGTGGAGGCAGAACGCCGGCAGAGCCGGCCATCGGCTCAATAATAACGGCGGCAATATTACTCGCATCATGTAAGTCGATAATATCGAGTAATGCTTCGGCAAGGTGTGCACCACACTCGGGTTGTCCACGGCTAAAACGATTTTCTGATAATAGAGTATGAGGTAGGTGTGAGGTAGAGAGGGCTGGGCCGAAGATGGCTCGATTGGCTCGGATTCCGCCGACACTGACTCCACCAAAGTTTACTCCGTGATACCCCTTGCTGCGGCCAATCAATTTGGTTTTGCTGGCTAGCCCTTTCTTGCGCCAATAGGCACGGGCAATCTTTAGGGAGGTTTCTACGGCATCTGAGCCGGAGTTGGTGAAGAATACCCGATTGAGCCCTTCCGGCATCAGTTGGGTAATCCGTTCAGCCAATGCGAAGGAACCAGGGTGACCAAACTGGAAGGCGGGAGCGTAGTCGAGTTTTGCCAATTGCTGGCTAATGGCTTTGGCGATGTCTTTTCGATTATGACCTGCTCCACAGGTCCACAGGCCGGAGAGGCCATCAAATATTGGACGACCATCGGCACTGGTGTAATAACAGCCATCGGCGGCAGTAATAATACGCGGGTCCCGTTTGAATTGTCGGTTTCCCGTGTAAGACATCCAGTGGGCATCGAGTTGTGTTTGGGTCAGTCCTGCGAGCTTGTCGTTCATTTTTATTTTCCGACAATTGGGTCAGTTATTTTACGGCGTCTGTGAAAGCTAGAGATATCAGGGAGTGATTCAGAACTCCTTAATTCTGGACCAACTTTTCCATTTAATACATTGGCCAAAACTAACTTTAGAAGAATAAGTGGGGATTATTAAGAAAGGTTTGGAGTATGGGGCCGCTAGGATTTGAGAATGAGTGACTTGGGGCTGCTATTAACGCTAAATAATAGAATAGCGGTAATGCATGAGGTTCTTTTTAACCCCTGAAGCCGATCCGTGCTTGGGTTAACGTGATACCAGGAAGTGATTGCGTCGGGGCTTTTGAGCTTAACGTATATAAAGGCGGCTAGGGGGAGGACCGGGGGCGGCCTCCCCCGGTTGCAGAGCTGCTTAGACTGCGGTGGCAATCCGGTCAACATAAGGCGCCAATTCAGGCTTGTTTTCCAGGATCTCTTCCCGCGAGAGGCCGTCGATCTCGTGGGGAAACACCAGCCACTCTTCGGTTTTGTGGATGTAGTAATCCGGTTCGCGCTTGGCTTTATTGTTTTTGGGCTTGTAGTAAGGTGTTGCGATACGAATTTCTGGCGTGTTCTTTTTACAGGCGGCACGCAGGTCTAAGACCGTTTGCTCAATACTTAGGCCTGAGTCGTGTACATCGTCTACGATCAGCAGCGAATCATGGGATTCGAGGCGCTTGATCAGGTAGTTCAGGCCATGCACACGGACGTTCTTATCACGTTCGCCAATGCCGAGGTAGGAGGAAGTTCGGATAGCGATATGATCCGCATCCACACCCATCACGTGCAGCAGTTCTTGTACTGCGATACCCACCGGAGCCCCGCCACGCCAAACACCGACGATGTAGTTGGGGCGAAAGCCACTCTGGTAGATCTGTTCCGCAAGCGCGTAGGAATCCGTTAGGAGTTGCTGTGCGCTGATAAAGTGCTTTTTCATCTATGTACCCCTCAGAAAAAGGCGAACTTGGCAACAAAGAGTGCCGCTAACACATAGACACTGATACTGACGTCTTTGCTGCGTCCGCTCAGTGTTTTGATGACTGCATAGGCAATAAAGCCCAGTGCAATACCGTGGGCGATTGAGAAGGACAGCGGCATCATAACCGCCGCAATCACAGCCGGAGCTGCCTCGGTGATGTCATCCCAGTCGATGGAAGACAGCCCGGAAGTCATCAGGACACCAACATACAACAGGGCGCCCGCGGTCGCATAAGCGGGGATCATACCGATGAGTGGTGAGAAGAAAGTTGCCAGGAGAAATAAGCCGGCACAAACCACAGCCGTCAGACCGGTGCGTCCACCAGCGGTTATACCTGCGGTGCTCTCTACATAACAGGTGGTTGTAGAGGAGCCCAGTACGGAACCCACTACGGAAGCGGAGCTGTCTGCCATCAGGGCTTTGCCCATGCCCGGCAACTTACCGTTTTCATCGAGTAGCTTGGCGCGGTCGGAGACACTCAGCAGAGTGCCGGCAGTATCGAACAGGTCTACGAACAGGAAGGCGAAGATCACGCTGATCATGCCCACTTCAAATGCCCCGGCGATATCCAGTTCGAGGTAGGTGGGCGCCAGGCTCGGTGGTGCGGAGACCAGGCCGGTGAACTCTACTTTACCGATGGCCAGTGCAATAACGGTAACCGCGAGGATGCCGATCATTACCGAGCCGAGCATACGGCGATAGGACAAAGCCACAATAATAAAGAAGCCCAGAGCAGCCAGCATGGCTTCAACAGACTTAAGGTCCCCCAGGGTCACCAGGGTGGCCGGGCTGGCAACCACGATTCCAGAGCTCTTCAGGGCGATGATCGCCAGGAATAGACCAATACCGGCTGCCAGGGATTGGCGCAGGGAGGTGGGAATACTGTCGATTATCCACTCGCGCAATTTAAAGATGCTGAGTAATAGGAATATCACCCCTGATATAAACACCGCACCCAGGGCCACTTGCCAGCTGTAACCCATCTCACCCACGACCACATAGGCGAAGAAGGCGTTGAGGCCCATTCCCGGCGCCAGTGCGATGGGATAGTTGGCGTATAGCCCCATAATCAAACAACCGATCGCAGCAGCAAGACAGGTCGCCATAAACACGGCGCCCTTATCCATACCAGCCGCCGCCAGGATGTTGGGGTTTACAAAAATGATGTAAGCCATGGTCAGGAAAGTGGTCACACCGGCAATGACTTCCCGGCGAATATTTGTCTGACGCTCAGACAGCTTGAACAGCTTTTCCAATAAAGAGGCGTCGCCGCCCGCCTGGGGAATACCAGACCCTGGGGTCGCTGATGTTTGGATATCAGAGGGTTTCATATCAGAAGTGGTACTTTACTAGCAGGTTTACGTTGCGCTCATTGGAATCTGTGTTGTAGGTACCGTCCTTGAACCCAAACTTGTCATTCCAATGGACATATTCGATACCGGCATACAGTGCCTTGGAGTCACCCCAATTAGCGCCTACATCCCATTTGAGCTGGGAGGTGAAATTCATGCTGGGGTGTGCGTTTTCTGAGGCACTGGTCCAATCGATAAAACCGTCGTAGACGAAGCTGGCCTCGCCGAGGGTAAACGGCATGGCCCAAACCAGGGTCAGCTGCTCGTTGCTGGCTTTGTCGTCGTTGTCACGATGGTAGGCATTAACCTGTACAAAGGAGAAGCCCGGTACCGCAAGATCAAAGCCGAGCCCTGTCAGAATATTGGTGAAGTGTGGGCCAGTAGCGGTGAGATGATCTGGGTCGTCCATGTTGCCCAGTTCAACAGTGCTGGCGACCAATACGTCGGTTACTGGCCCCCAAGCCAGTTCACGACCGCTGAGCTTCCCCAGGCTCAGGCGCGGCGAAATTTCAGTATAGAGCTCTTTGGAGTCATCTTCTGAAGCCAGGTAGTCGGCGAAAATAAACAGGTCGCCCCAGCTGTGACCGCTGGCGTGCTCAAAGGTCACGACGGAGCGCTCGGAATCATCGGTGTTGAGGCCGTAGTTCATTTCATAGTCGCGGCCATACAACAGGCTGAGGCTGTTATCGCTCCAAGTCATTTCTGCTTGTGCAGCTACAGATAACAGGCCGGTGGCCAGCAGTAGCAGGGGCTTAGTTGGTTTCATTGTATTACCTCTGTTACAGCGACAGGCGGAAACCGCACTGGCGGCCGACACTCTAGTCGGCAGTTGGTTAAAAAATAGGCGCGGAATGTACCAGAATTTGTGCCCTATTTTCCAGTGTTTTTTATTAATGCTTGAAGGCATACCAGGCAGGAAAAAGTAAATTAACTTTTAAATACGTTAAAAGTTGATGCTTTGTTTGGCCTTAAGTGTCTTTTATAGGAAATTGATCTAGAGAGAGCCTGAGGTGGGTTTTCCAAAGATTTTGGTGTGCAAGGGGGAGGGCGAAGCTCTTCAGCTAGCCGTAACCGGATTTTATTGTCTTTGGTGTCTTGGGTTCATACGCCTTACCGTAAATGAACGTACTTGGCGATGTGCTTTTTGTCGGGAAAACAGGGGGGGAGCTGGACGAGGGTTGATAGCCTCAACCTGCCTCCCCCCATGAAGAATCAGGCTACCTGTTGCTCTGCATTTGACTGGTGCGCCAGATACTCTTCGTAGGTACCCTGGAAGTCGATCAGCGCCTGATCCTTGATTTCTACAACTCGGGTTGCCAAGGATGAGACAAACTGGCGATCGTGGCTCACGAAAATCAGGGTGCCCTCGTATTTCTCTAGCGCTTTGTTCAAAGCCTCAATAGCCTCCATGTCCAAGTGGTTGGTTGGCTCGTCCATGATTAGCACATTGGTGTCCATCATCATGAGCTTGCCGAACAGCAGGCGATTCTTCTCGCCGCCGGAGCACACCTGGGCCTTCTTGTTGGAATCATCTGCAGTAAATAACAGCCGGCCCAGAATACCTCGCACAGCCAGGTCATCGTGCTTGGGCGTGCGCCACTGGGACATCCACTCAAATATCGTTAGGTCACCGTCGAAATCGGCACTGCTGTCTTGTGGGCAATAGCCGATAGCGGCATTTTCCGACCATTTGATATCACCACTGTTGGCTTGGATCTCATTGACCAGACAGCGCAGGAAGGTTGTTTTGCCAACGCCATTCTCTCCGATAATTGCCAAGCGAGCACCGGCCTCGAGTAGCATTTCCCCATCTTTAAATAGCACTTCACTTTCAAAACCGTGAGATAGTCCCTCCAGGGTCAGTGCTTGGCGGTGCAATTTTTTACACTGGTTAAATGTAATATAAGGACTCACTCGACTGGAGGGCTTGATTTCGTCCAGTTTGATTTTTTCCATCTTCTTCGCGCGGGAGCTGGCTTGCTTGGCCTTAGAGGCATTGGCTGAAAAGCGGTTTACAAAGCTCTGAAGCTCGTCCAGCTCGGCACTTTTCTTGGCATTCTCCGCGTGCAGCTGATCCTGTATCAACGTCGAGGCCGCAACAAAGTCCTCATAGTTACCGGGGAAAATTCGCAATTCGCCGTAATCTATATCCGCCATATGCGTGCAGACAGAATTCAGGAAATGGCGATCGTGAGAAATGATGATCATGGTGCTTTTGCGCTGATTGAGTACATCAGCTAGCCATTTGATCGTATGGATATCCAAGTTATTGGTCGGTTCGTCCAATAGCAAGATATCGGGATCGGCAAAGAGCGCCTGGGCGAGCAATACCCGCAGCTTCCAACCGGGAGCTACCTGGCTCATAAGCCCAAAATGTAGGGACTCGTCGATGCCGGCCTCCAACAGAATTTCGCCAGCACGACTCTCTGCACTATAGCCATCCAACTCAGCAAATTGGACTTCCAATTCGGCTACGCGCATACCGTCTTCTTCGCTCATTTCCGGCAGCGAGTATATGCGGTCACGCTCCTGCTTTATTTCCCACAGGCGGACATCTCCCATAATGACCGCATCGACCACAGTGTACTCTTCAAAGGCAAACTGGTCCTGGCTCAAGGTGCCCAGGGTACATCCAGGCGCAATGGATACATTACCAGCTGAGGGTGCCAGGGCCCCGCTCAGAATCTTCATAAAGGTCGACTTACCACATCCATTGGCCCCAATAAGGCCATAGCGGTTGCCATTGCCGAACTTTGCCGAGATGTTTTCAAACAGTGGCTGGGCACCAAACTGCATGGTGATATTTGCGGTGGTGATCAAGGGCGTATTCCTGGAGCTTGCAAGTGGGCTGGTAAACCAGCTTCGCCAAAATTGGAGGCGTACTGCGGGGGGCGCACTATAAGGATTTAGAGCGGGGGTGTCGAGGAATATGTTCAATAATTGAGCAGGCCCAGTGGTATAGAGGTTGACCCAGTAGCCTAGAGCTTAAAGTGGAATCCGTCGGGGGGGAAATGGTGGGTAAGCTCTAAGCGAGTACTAACTTCTCAGTGGCTACCGCGAAGAGATACGCTGTCTTACATCTGGTCATAACCTTGACCACATTATTATTTATTGAAATACCTGTGTTAAAGTGTGTCGTCTGGCTAGGAGGATATTCCACTCTTGGGTGGGATACGATGATATACATTTGTATACTATTCAAATCCAGATTCTGTAGTTAAGGTCAAAGTAGCTTTATGACCGTCTGGTGATGGGAATCCCCCGGCAAAAGGTCGCCAAACAATAAAGCGACCAATTTAATTTAAATAATGAACGGATCAATTGATCTTATTTGTATCCTTTGGGGAGTTTGGGTGGCAAGGCTAATATTGCTGCTCTCAGGGAATTGAGGGTTGGAGTACTAATGAGGTATAAGTGCCAGACTATCAATTTTTTGATTTCTCTCAGGAGCAGGCAAAGTCTGGAGGTTTTATGAAATCTAATTGTCTACACCTTGCCATCCCTGCTGGGGATTTGGCGACCACGAAAATTTTTTATTGCGATGTACTCGGCTGTAAAACCGGAAACGGTGAAGAAGGGCGCTGGGTTGATATCGATTTCTGGGGCAATGAACTGACTCTGCATCAAAGTGAAGAAAAGCTGCCAAATGTGCGCCACAAAGTGGATATGGGAGCGGTTGCGGTTCCTCATTTTGGCATTCACTTACCGGAAGATGAGTTCCAGGCACTCAAAGGTCGTATCGAAGCGGCTGGCCTGGAATACCTGGATAAGCCTTACCGTCGCTTTGTGGGTAGTGAGTATGAGCAGGAAACCTTCTTTATTGAAGATCCAAACGGTAATGTTTTGGAAATGAAGACAATGCTGAATCCAGAGTTGATGTTTAAATAAAGCTCACCGGGAATCAGATATTAATTTGCCGCCTTCCAAGTACTCTTTGTCGCCTGGAAGGTTAGGTTAAATAAAGTTTCGTAAATAGTTCTAAAATAGTTTTATTTACATTCCTATCCCCGGCACCTAGGGCGAGTGACTCTTAAAAACCACTTAATTTTTTAGCCTATGCTGAAAGATTTTTGGGGTTAATTTGATAGTCTTATCTTTAGAGTTCGTAAAAGGTAAAGATTGGCTATATCTTTAAAGCTCACAGTCAGGTTTTCTGGGCGGGGGTGAAGCAAGATTTTAAATGTTTTTAGTGTTTGAATTTAAAAAGGTAATGCTAATCAATCTGTAAAGACTTTATAAACCGATCGGCGTGATTTTGAATGTCTTTTTTTTCACTGAAGGTGAGTTTATTTAAGAGGCTTAGCATCATAGCCATCCTCGGATTTTTGTTGAAATGACTGCGCTTTTTTAGGAGAAAATTCCAGTAGAGGCTGTTAAAGGGACATGCATCATTGCCAATCCTTTCTTTTACATTATACCGGCATTCACTACAGTAATTACTCATTTTATTGATGTAAGCACCACTACTAATGTAAGGTTTAGTGGCAACTAGGCCGCCATCAGCATACTGGCTCATACCTCTCGTATTAGGCATTTCTACCCACTCTATGGCGTCTATATAGATTCCTAGGTACCAAGCTTCAACTTGGTCCGGATTAGTCTGGGTTAGCAGGGCGAAGTTGCCGGTAATCATCAGACGTTGGATATGGTGAGCATAGGCGTGCTGCAGGCTATTTTTGATGGTTTGGTGCAGGCAATTCATATCCGTATCTGCATCCCAGTAGAAAGCGGGAAGCGGTTTAGAGTTCTGTAATTTATTCTGCTTTCTATAATGTGGCATTTCTCTCCAATAGATACCACGCATATATTCACGCCAGCCGAGTATCTGACGAATAAACCCTTCAACCTGATTGATGTGAATAACCTCTTTATTACATTCCCATTGGCCAATGACCGCTTCTATAACTTCTAAGGGATTAAGCATCTTACTATTGAGGGAGAAACTTAAGCGGCTATGGAAAAGGTAAACTTCCTTTGGGTCCATGGCATCCTGATAGTCACCAAAATGTGGCAATAAATACTTACAAAAATGGTGAAGCATTTTTAAGCTATCTTTGCGATTAATTGGCCATGGGAAGTGTTCCGGATCAATTTTCCCCAGAGTTTTTATGCCAGATTTAACAATACGATTGAATGTTGCAGATACTGATTTGCGGAATTGATATTGATGCGGAATTTTGATGTTTTTCTTCCATTTTTTCCGATTGGTTTGGTCGTAGTTCCACTTTCCTCCTTCTGGGGTTTCGTCACCAATTATCAAGATCTTGTGCTTCTTGCGCATATGACGGTAGAAGCTTTCCATTAAAAGACTTTTTTTGCCTTTGAAGAATTCTGTCAAGTCCTCTCTTTTGGTAAGAAAGTGTTCGGTATCATAGGTTTCAAAGTCTATTTTAAGCTTTGTGCATAATGTTTTTAGCTGATGATCCAGTCGATATTCGTCGGGTAATTGATATTCAAATTTCTCGAATCCGTAGTTTTCTATTAGATTTTTAATATTTTTTGATAGGTCTTGCTGGTTCTGTTTGTCTTGGAGCTGGTAGTATATAATTTGTTTCTTGCGAGATTTTAGCCATGCCGAAAATTCCCGCATGGCTTCAAAGAAGGCCGTTACTTTTTGAATATGGTGAACAACGTAATCTGTTTCTTGGCGCATCTCAGCGATGAAGTAATATATGCTCTGATCGTCATTACGATACCAGGAGTGCTTGTAGTTGAGTTGGTCTCCAAGAATCAGCCGAAGAGTTTTCACAGGTACGACCTCTCTTTGGTAGCCATATAGTTGGTCATTTTACTATTCAAGTTTATATTGGCCGTTGACGCCTATCGCTTCAATAAAAATAGGATCATGCGAAACCAATAGAAAAGTTCCGGGGAACCCTACAAGTGCCTTCTCAAGAAGTCTGCGGGAATCCAGGTCCAGGTAATTATCCGGTTCGTCCAGTAGTAGCAGATCTGTAGTGGGGTTGCCACGTGTGGCTGCAAGCAGTGCCACTTTTAACTGTTCTCCGCCACTTAAGTCTTTTAGAGGACGCAACGCCAAATCACCCCTTAGGCGCATAGTCGCTAACATTGTGCGCCAGTGTCCCTCACTACGGCCAGGATATAGGTGATTAAGGTTACTCAAAGCAGATAAACTCTTGTTGAGAAAGCTAAGGTCCTGATCCAGATAACAATAATTGCCATAATGCTGGCAAACTCCCTTTTTAGCCTTGAGTTGACCCGCGATAATCTTAAGAAGGGTTGATTTTCCACTTCCGTTGCTTCCTGTGACCTGCCAGCGATCTCCACTTTGAAGGGTCAGGGAAATTGGATCTTTATGGCTACCACGGGGAAGGCATATATTCTCCAGGTGCAGTCGTCTTCCCCCGCGTAAATCATCGGTTTTGATATCAAGTTTCTGTGGCTTTAATCTATAGGTTTCTTTCCTGGATCTAGCTTGTAATGCATCTTGCCTTATCTCCAAATTTAATTGACGTTGCTCAAGTCGACGCTTTACTTTCCCAAAACCTCGACCCGCACGATTCTTCTGTGCATCAAGTAAACTTTTACTTTGGGAGTTTCGCTTACTTTCACCTTGCCGCTGTCTTTCTGCGAATTTTTGTATAGAGAGTTGCTTTATCCTGTTTATCTGCCGAAGCTCTTTATGATTATCTTGGGCCTTTTGTAACAAAGCTGCCTGCTCAATATTGCGTCTGTGCTGATAAGAGCTATACCCACCGCCGTAAAGTCTAAGACCTTGTTGGTGTAGTTCGAATATCTGGTTTACATATTCCAATAGTTCTCGATCATGACTGGCTACCAAAGCTCCTCCTGGGTGTTGCATTAAGCTATTGCGTAACCATTCCCTGCCTTCCCGGTCAAGATGATTACTGGGCTCATCCAATAGAAGGTAGTGATTTTTTTTGGAGAATGCATGGGAGAGAAATAATCTCGTTCTTTGCCCGCCGTTAAGGTGTTCGATTGGGGTATCCAGCGGTGCTGTAATTTCTACTGATTCCAGCTGCCGCTGCCAGGTTAAGGGTATATGCCAGTAATCTGCAACGGCTGCGAAGTCTTCTTCAGTAGCAAGACCTTGTTCAATACGCGTAAATAATTTCCAAAGTTGTCCCTTCTCCAGGAAATCAACAATCTTGAAACTGGATAGGTTATAAAACTGCCGCACCAGATGGTTTGGTTTTTTCCATGTAAAATGACCGTTATCAATAGGGATTTGGGAAGAGAGTACCTTTAGAAGTGTGGATTTCCCCCCGCCATTGGGTGCCACTAGACCGGTTATGCCGGCAGGTAACTCTGAATTTATTTTTAGGAATAAAGGTGTACCTCCAAATGCCAATGAGAGATTCTCAAGAGTACAAATAGCCGTCATATGGCCCTCCGACGATCGGAATGGGTGGCGCAATATATTTATTGGGTTTTAGAATTGCCTGTTAAAATTACGCCACCTGCACAGGATAAAATAGTTCCGCAATAGAAAACGGGTTCATTTCCAGTGTTGTGCAGGGCTTAGTTCATTGGCGTAATAGGCTCTAGAATGGGATGTTGAAAAAGTACTTGGGCTTGTAAAGAGTTCTTGAAGATACATAGAATAGTAAACTATCTAGGAAGATGCAAGAAGCCTTCATTATGGTGTCCAGATCCAAGTATTTTGGGATGATATCCCTTGGATAAACTGTCTATGGTCTAAGTGAAGACCTATTTAAAAACCTGTAGTACTAAATTTCTAATTACCCTTACTTACATATTTTGAATATATGGAATGAAATGGTGTAATTTAGGGGCTTACAGCATCTTAAGCTGATGCTGTATGTGGTCAGCCATAGATGTAAGCATGGAGTTTGATAGGGCAGGGTTATGCAATCATCTATTAATTACTGCGGAAGTATATTCAGTTAGCTCTTTTAATGTGTGTCGATGAGAATTTACCGATAACCAATAATTTAAAGGGGGCTATAAAAATAGCCTAATAAATTTCTGTGCGATAAATAGTATTGCTTTTTCAAAAGCGCACTACCTTCATTATCTGATATAGATAATGATCCAAGAATCGAAGATGGCCTCAGGTAGAGTCGGAATTGGTAATGGGTGTCTAAATCTTGAATTCATCCTAAACTCTAAGGAATGTGTATGATCTAGGTTAATGTCCTTTAGGTTGTCTGATGAGTCATTGGTGAGGTGTTGTATGAATAGAATACCGTTGGCTTCGGTGCAAGATTTTGATGGTAAGACCCAAGAGCTTTTGAGTGGACTTCCGCCGGTAAATATTGCTGTTATGCTTGCCAGAACTGGAATTGCCCCTGAAATATATTCCGTAGTTTCAGCACTGTTTAGTGATGATTACCTGCCTGATGACGATCGGGAAGTTATGCTTTATAGAGTTTGTAAAGACAACAACTCACAGTATGAAATTAATTTTCACAAAAAGACGGCATCGCTGCCACAGGAAATTGTAGATATAGTCCTCTCTGAGGATGTCAGCCCATTGGAAACTTGGTATCAGATACTTTGCAAAGCCTGTGATGAAATTACAAATGATGCAAAAATGACAGAGGATTCAGTGCGAGCCTTTGTGGAGCATTATGGATCTTATGATAGGGCTTGCCGGGCAATATTTCTTTTAAGCTGGTTCAATATGCTGACCAGATATTCCAATTCTACTGGTGTTCCATTTGAAAGTGACCAAGTCTTAGAGTCTATCGCCTCCCCGGTAAAAATGGAAAGACACTGATTTAATGGTTAGTTTTGGCTTGAAAAGGGGGGCAAGATCCGGATTTAGGGAAATCTATCAATTTTTATAGTCCGCAAATGATTTTTTATAAATCTGGACAATTACCTGGCCGTTAAAGCAAAATGGTTTGATATAAACGTGTAGCTGTAAATTTACTCAATTCGAATGTAATACTTTCAACCCTGTGGTCTTGCCCATTTTAATGATTCGAGCCTATTTACTACGAGTCGAACTATCCAGGAGTACTCGTAATCTGTTAAGCGAGATAAGCTCTGCTTAAAAAATTTATCGATCGCATCAACCTAGCCAAAACAACTGAAAATTTTTATCAAAATTGTTGATTGTATGGTAATACCCTTAATCCTCATCTGTAGTTCTCAATATTGCATTGGTATTTTCAGATATTTGCTTCGCCAATTAATTTATGTTTGTTCTCTAAAGTTTCCCGTTTCCCCCTTTAAAAAGCTATTTTGCGTTAGCCTATTGGCGGTAGGTAATAGCTTGTTAGATAGG
Source organism: uncultured Microbulbifer sp. (assembly GCF_947498635.1). Lineage (GTDB taxonomy): Bacteria > Pseudomonadota > Gammaproteobacteria > Pseudomonadales > Cellvibrionaceae > Microbulbifer > Microbulbifer echini. The sequence continues at coordinate 50,277 of NZ_CANMKV010000005.1, forward strand.
CTAGGCTTCCTATGAAAGCAGGATCCGCTAAGGGGGCTGTCATTATACTCAATATGGAAATATTGCTTCAGGTAGCTATGTCCTGAGAAGAAATTTGCTCAATCTCGTCTGGTTCGTATCCGAGAGCCTGTAAAATAGTCTGATTGTGTTCACCCAGGGGGCCTCCGGCTATATATTGTTGGTTTTTTTTGCCATTAAAATTAAAGGGGGTATTTATTTGCCGGATGGTATTTCCGTGAGATGTAGTTGCTAAGCATAGCATTTTCCGATCTTGAATCAATTTGCTTTCGGCGGCCTCGCTGAATTTGAGTACGGGCTCCACACAGACATCACTACCGTCAAAAATATCTGTCCATTCTCTAAGATTACGTTTAACTATTGTGTCGGTGATGTCCTGTTTTAATTGTTCCTGTTGATCGGCTTCCAGTACACGACTAATCCATTCTGGATGACCTATTCCAGAAAAAAAAGCCTTGGCGAACTGTGGTTCCAGGCTGCCTACAGCCAGGTAGCGATTATCTGCTGTGCGATAGTAATCGTAAAAGCTGCCACCATTGAGCAGTTCCATTTCCAATTGTGGGTCACAACTGCCAGCCAGAGCATTAGCGCCACTTATGGCGTTCAGGGCGAAGGCGCAGTCAGTCATGCTGATATCGATATATACACCACAATTGGTTCGTGTGCGCTTATGTACTGCGGCGAGAATTGCCATCACTGCGTGATGGGAGCCTCCGGCTATATCGGCTATTTGCATACCGCTGAGGCTGGGGCCAGTTTTATTTCGACCGGAGTAGCTGGCCAGGCCTGAACGAGCCAAGTAATTGATATCGTGGCCGGCCTTCTGCTTTAGGGGGCCGTTTTGCCCATAGCCGGTGATTGAGCAGTAGATAATATCTGGACGGATTGCTCGGAGTATTTCGTATCCGAGTCCTAATTTTTCCATTACACCGGGACGGAATTGCTCGACAACAATATCGTATTTCTCTAGGAGGCGGAGAATTATTTCCTTTGCTTCAGGGGTTTTTAGGTCCAGCGCCAGGGATTTTTTATTGCGATTAATTGTGGCGTGTGCAGCGGATACTGGATTTTCAGTATCCAGTATCGGGGGTAGGCCGCGCAACATGTCAGGGCGTGTTGGGGATTCAATTCGCAGAATCTCTGCGCCCATGTCGGCCAATAACATAGTTGCATATGGACCTGGTAGAAGGGTTGTAAAGTCCAAGATGTTAAGCCCCTGAAGAGGGGTTTTATTGTCGTCCATAAATTATTTGTCTGTATTGATAAGAGTGCTATGGCGCAATAGAACTGCCCTAATAAAGTTCCACACCCAAAATATGCGAAAAATAAATTGTGGTGTATTACGCAGTCGGAAGTTACCGGCAAGCAGACTGCTTGCCGGTAATCAGCCAGGAGTTAGATTTCTCGCAAGATTTCGCGGGAAATAATAAGTTTCATAATTTCATTGGTGCCCGCATAGATACGCTGGACTCTGGCATCAGCCCAAGAGCGGGCAATGGGGTACTCCCACATATATCCAAAGCCACCGTGTAGCTGTACACACTCATCTAACAATTTGCACTGAAAGTCAGTGGTGAGCAATTTGGCTTTAGCAGCAGTGGCAATATCCAATTTTTTTTCGTAGTGCAGTTCCAGGCAGCGATCCACAAAGACTCTAAGAGCGGTGAGTTCACTATCCATTTCTGCTAACTTGAATTGAGTGTTTTGAAAAGCGGCAATTGGCTTGCCAAACGCCTTGCGTTCACGTACGTAGTCAATTGTCCACTGTAAAGCCGCTTCGGAATTGGATACAGCAAATATTGAAACGCTCAGTCTTTCTTGAGGTAATTCCTGCATTAAATAAATAAAGCCCTGCCCCTCTGCACCCAAGAGGTTTTCTACCGGTACTTCGACATCATCAAAGAAAAGCTCCGAAGTATCCTGGGCTTTCATCCCAATTTTTTCTAGATTACTTCCTTTTTGAAACCCTGCAGATTGGGCATCGACCAATAGCAGGCTAACACCAGAAGCCCCTTCGGAGGGGTCCGTTTTTGCAACGACAATAACGAGGTCGGCATGTTGTCCATTGGTGATAAATGTTTTAGAGCCATTAAGTAGATAATGATCGCCCTTTTTGATTGCGGTTGTCTTTACGCCTTGTAAGTCGGAGCCGGCACCGGGTTCCGTCATAGCAATGGCCGTGACAATTTCGCCGCTGATACACTTAGGAAGGTATTTCTTTTTTTGTTCTTCTGTGCCGTAGTTAATAATATAAGGTACAGCAATGTTGGAATGCAGGCCCCAGCCAATGCCCGAAAGCCCTGCTCGGGCGATTTCTTCATCGATAATAGAATTGTAGCCGTAGTCGAGCTCCAGGCCGCCGTAAGCTTCCGATATCTGAGGGCATAAAAAGCCCATTTCTCCAGCTTTATTCCACAGGGCACGATCTACCTGTCCATCTTTCTCCCATTGACCGTGGAAGGGGATGGCCTCTTTCTCGAGAAATTTCCGTACGGTATCGCGAAATTGTTCGTGATCCTCGTTGTAAACAGTCCTCGGTATCATCCTTTACTCCATCATTATTTTTTATTATCTGGAATTGTAGACCTGCACGTAACACCTAGGGGTTTGGAGCTGCTATGCAATTTCAAACCCGCTGTAACTGGGCTATTGCTGTGTGTGTTGTCTAACTTTGACAATCCGGTCATTTGCCACAGTGATCAGCGGTTCTTGGTGTTTTATGTCGCTTGGTACATTATTTGATATCGTTCAAGTCCTGTTTGGATTCGGCAAGTGTCATCAAAATTTCTGGCGGTGAAAATCTGTCGCCATAGGCTTCAGTGAGCCTTTGCGCACGCTGTATAAAGGCTTCAATACCATATTGGTTAATGTACTGCAGCGCCCCACCAGTCCAAGGGGGGAAGCCAATACCAAAAATAGAACCTATATTGGCTTCCCGTACACTGCGCAATACCTTTTCTTCGTAGCAACGCAATGTCTCGATCGCCATAATAAACAGCAGTCTTTCTTGGATATCCTCGACTGGGGGTTGCTTGGCCGGTGGAAACTCCTGTTGTAGTCCCTGCCACAGATGTTTTTTCCCCTCTTCGGGGTATGAATAAAAACCTCCACCGGCGGCCTTGCCGGAACGGCCGAGCTCCAGCATATGATCAATAACGGCCTCTGCCGAGTGCGTGGGGATGCTTTTACCTTCTTTTTGTAGGTCTTTTATTGTCTGTTGGCGAATTCTTCCCATCAAGGTAAGTGATACTTCGTCGCTTACAGCCAGAGGCCCTACCGGGAACCCAACCAAGGATGCAGCATTTTCAATAGTTGCTGGATTAATCCCTTCACTTAGCATGCCTATTCCTTCATTGGTATAGCAGCCAAATACTCTTGAGGTGAAGAAACCGCGACTGTCGTTGACAACAATGGGAGTTTTACCGATTTGCAAAACAAAGGCGAAGGCTTGTGCCAGCGTTTCATCGCTGGTTGCTTCACCGCAGATAATTTCAACTAGTGGCATTTTGTCTGCCGGGGAGAAAAAATGCATGCCGATATAATTATTTGGTCGCTCGGAAGCTTCGGCCAGGCCGGTGATCGGTAGGGTCGAAGTATTGGATGCAAAGATCGCGCTGCTATTTAGCTGAGTTTCAGCTTCGCGAGTTACTTGGGCCTTTAGCCCCCGGTCCTCAAATACAGCTTCAATGACCAGTTCACACCCGCTTAGGTCAGTAGCATTGTCAGTAGGGAATATGCGGGACAAAATGGCCTGCATGCGTGCTTCGTCAGTGCGACCGCGGGCTAAGCGCTTTTGCAGGGCGTTTTCGGCATAGCCTTTGCCATTCTGTGCCGCTTCTTTGGAAATATCCTTCAGGACCACCTCAATACCTTTACTGGCACAGGCATAGGCAATTGCCGAGCCCATCATTCCAGCTCCGAGGATGCCGATTTTTCGAATGGGAGTTGTTTCCGATTGGCGCGCGGATTGGGGTAGAGAGGCTCCATCTTTTAATTCGTTGAGGGCAAACCAGAAGGTACCAATCATATTTTTTGCTACTTGACCGCAAGCAAGGTCGACAAAATAACGGGACTCAATACGAGTCGCGGTATCAAAATCTACTTGGGAACCCTCGACCACGGTCGCCAAAATTGCCTCGGGGGCGGGTAGGCAACCGCGAGTTTTTTTCTCTAGCATGGCCGGTGCGACCATCAAAAGCTGGGCATTTTTCGGGTTTTTGGCATCCCCGCCGGGTATACGGTAGCCGGGTTTATCCCAGGGTTGCTGTAGTGACTCGTGGCTGTTTTCTTGGATAAAGGTGCGGGCCTTATTCAATAGGTCCTCTGTATCGGTGGCTGTTTGTTGAATTAGGCCACTTTCTTGGGCTTGCTTAGCGCGCACCTGCTTGCCCTCCAAGAGGAAAGGCAGCGCATTTTGAATGCCCAGCAGGCGGGGCATCCGTATACAGCCGCCGCCTCCGGGCAGCAGGCCGAGGGTGACTTCCGGTAATCCAATTTTTACTGAGTGATCTTCTAAGGCAATGCGGTGATGACAGCTAAGGGCAATTTCCCAACCGCCGCCGAGTGCGGCGCCATTGATCGCTGCCACGACGGGTTTGCCCTGGGTTTCCAGCCAACGCAAGTTAGCTTTGAGTGCCTCACAGGAAGCAAAAAATGCTTTGGCTTCAGTCTTTTTGGCGGCGTAGAGGGATTTGAGATCACCACCGGCAAAGAAAGTTTTTTTGGCCGAACGCACGATGATGCCGGAGAAATCTTTTTGCTTCAGTTGCTCAATTGCGGACTGGAGGGAGTCGCTGAAATCCCGGTCCATTACATTCGCCGAGGCATTGGGATTGTCCATAATCAGATGGACGATGTTGTCACTGTCTGTTTCCAGGCGGATAGATTTCATGTTTGCTCCCCTACACCCTTTCGATAATGGTTGCCACGCCCATGCCGCCACCCACACACAGGGTCACCAGGCCGTAACGCAATTGTCGTTGTTCCAATTCATCGAGTACCGTCCCGATGAGCATGGCACCCGTAGCCCCGAGAGGGTGACCCATAGCAATGGCGCCACCGTTCACATTGATTTTTTGCGGATCGATATCCAGTTCATGCTGGAAGCGCAGTACCACCGCGGCGAAGGCCTCATTGACTTCGTACAGGTCGATATCCTGGGCGCTCAGACCAGCCGCCTTGAGGGCTTTTTGTGCGGAGGGGGCAGGGCCTGTCAACATGATGGTGGGATCGGTCCCGACTACGGCAGCGGAGATGATTCGTGCACGTGGTGTCAGGCCTAGGTCCCGCCCGGCCTGTTCATTGCCAACAAGAATGGCAGCAGCACCGTCGACTATGCCTGAGGAGTTACCGGCGGTGTGCACATGGTCGATGGATTCCACCTGGGGATAACGGGAAATTGCCACGCTATCAAAACAGAGGTCGCCCATTGCGGCAAAAGAGGGGTTGAGGTTGGCCAGCCCATCCATGGAGGTTTCCGGGCGCACCAGTTGATCGTGGTCGAGCAGCATCAGACCGTTCTGATCCCGCACCGGGATAATGGATTTGGCGAAAGCCTTTCTCTGCCATGCCGCAGCTGCCTTGCGTTGGGAGTGCAGGGCGAAGTTATCCACATCTTCTCGTGAGAAGCTTCCCAGGGTGGCGATTAGGTCTGCCCCGATACCCTGGGGAGCAAAACCGGTTTCGATGGCCGTTTGCGGGTCCATAGCCCAGGCACCGCCGTCACTACCCATAGGAACACGCGACATGGATTCCACACCACCGGCCACGACCAGTTGTTCCCACCCGGAACGAACCTTGGCGGCGGCTAAATTCACGGCCTCGGCGCCAGAGGCACAAAAACGGTTGAGAGTGACGCCACCGATATCCCAATCCCAGCCGGCACTAAGAGCGGCCACTTTGGCGATATCGGCGCCCTGCTCACCGATGGGGGTCACACATCCCATCACGACATCATCGACCTGAGCGGTATCCAACTGGCTGCGTTGCTGTAGTTCGCGCAATAGGCCGGAAAGTAGGGTGATAGGTTTGACTTCATGCAGCGCGCCGCTGGGTTTTCCTTTGCCGCGTGGCGTGCGGATTGCATCGTAGATATAGGCTTCTGTGGGCACGGTTATGGCCTCTTTATTATTGCTTGTGGGTACAACCATAGTTGTGTGAGGCGTTGGCGCAATGATGAAAGACGCCAGGGACGGTGACGCGGGTGTCAGCAGCAATTAATAACTCGGTTAAGTTTTTAACTTTATTTATTTCAAATCAAACTAACTCGATGATTGGACTGCCGTACACTCAAATAAGGCGCTTTATTTTTTATTTTCGGCCAAGAAAAAGGGCTGATTGGTGCGTATTAAGATCGCAATAGCCTTTTTGGTCGAGGTTTGAAACAGGCTAAAGCCCTCAATGAAAACTTTTTACCTGTGTTGAGTTTTCACTGGCGTTACCTTGGGGCGGCTTGCGTTTAATAAGCAGTGAGGGTTGACTATGGCGGAGAATCTACTGGAACTGGCGGCGAGTCAGCTGGGTGCCTCGGGTATTGGTACCCTGGCTTCGGAACTCGACCTTCCGGCAGACAAAGGTCAATCAGCACTGGATACAGGTGTCGCATTTGTCCTGGCGGGCATGTTGAACAAGGCCAGTAGTAAGACTGGTATGGCTTATTTGTTTAATTTAATCACTGGAAGTGAAGCGGCGGACCTCACAGATATTACAAATAAGTTTTCGAATAGGGAAAAGCTTGCATCTACACTGCCGGTTGGTACTGAGATGCTGCAAAAGGTGTTTGGTACACGGGTGGAGGAGGTCACAAAAGTCGCCACCACAGAGGTGCCCGGTAATGGAGGCGGGAGACTCCTAAAACTAGTACTTCCCCTAGTCGCAGCGCTGTTAGGCGCACAGGTAAAATCGCAGAAAATGGATGTTTCCGATCTGGCCTCATTTTTAATTGGCCAGCGAGAGTTTTTGCGCAATAAAATTCCCGATGCGCTTTTGGATGCCCTGGATGTACAGGGCTTCGATGAATTGGGAGCCTCTCTGGTCACCCATGGCCACGCCAAGCCTCAAGAGCCGCGGGAGCAGGCGCTTCATGGAAGTGGAGAAAAAAAGAAACCCGTCAGTTTCAGCAGCTGGTTTTTTCCGCTGTTATTGGTGTTGGTAGCCCTTTACGCCTTAAATATGTGTATGGATAAGGGCAGGCAGGAGAGACCTGCAGATCAGCCCCTCGAAACCCCTCAGGAGCAGGCTTTTATGGAATCGCCTTCGCAATCGGGGGACGATACTACTCTCACGGATCGTAATGCCCAGGCGCAGCTGGGGCCGGATAAGTTCACCAGTAACCTCAGCGACTATCTGAAGAGTTTCGATCGTGATCCCAACCAGGAATTTCCCCTGGAGGTGAAGTTTGAGGCGCGCACTGCAAAAATCCTAAATCCCAATGCGGCTGATATCCGTGCACTGGCCAAAATAATGCAGGAAAACCCCAAGCTCACCGTCGCAATTGAGGGGCATGTGCAGGGCGAGGGTAATGAAATCCGGGAGCAGGAAATTTCCCAGGAGCGAGCAGATGTAGTACGGGAAATACTATTACAAAAAGGGATTGCGGCCAATCGTATTACAGCCACTGGAATGGGATCGGCGAAGCCGCTCGCAGGAGATGAACCTGAGCAAAATACGCAGAAAAAAACTCAGAATGAGCGAATTAGTGTACGGGTGGTAACTACTCAGTAGGTCAATCTTTTCATTCCCGAGGAAATCAAAAAAGCCCTGCTTTTTGGCAGGGCTTTTTAATGAGGAAAAGAGTTTTTCGGATTCATTAATCGGCAAAAAACAGGGCTATTTAGCAGCTGCGAAATTTTTCTCGGTAGGCACCGGGGGCGAGGCCGGTCCACTTCTTAAAGGCGCGATTGAAGGCGCTAGGCTCAGAAAAGCCGAGTCGTTCGGCAATTTCCGCTACTGCGGTTTCCTGTTGCTTTAGCTGAAAAACCGCCATATCGCGGCGCACTGAATCCTTGATATCCTGCCAACTGTTTCCTTCATCTTTAAGGCGCCTGCGCAGTGTTTGTGGCGAGGTGTAAAGGCGAGCGGCCACATCGTCGAGGGAGAGATTTTCTATGCTGTTTTGCTGCTGCAGCATGCGGCGGATACGGCCGGTAAAACTATGATCGGATTTGTACTGGGTGAGCAGACACTCTGGCGCTCTGGAAAGGAAGTCCGCCAGCTGCTGCTCGTCTCGCACTAAAGGCATTTGTAGATAGCGGGTATTAAACACTAAACAGGTTTCGGCCTGATTGAAGTAGTGCCGACAGGGGAACATATCGCTGTAATCTTCGTTGTAATCTGGCGGTGGAAAGGCCAGTAAAACACGCTCGAGCAGGATGGTACGATCGATCAGCCAGCTAAAAAAACGCAACCAGATAACCGCGATAGACTCCACAAAGATCTGGTTGGGCAGTTGTTTGTCGTTGCTATGGTGGATAATCAGTCTGGCTTCCTCGCCGTCTTCCACCAGCTTGATGTGCAGGTCGTCACTGACCATGCTGATAAAGCGCGCGGAGCGGAGCAGGGCGCGGCGCAGGTTTGGGCAGCTGATGCAGGCATGCCCCATCATTGCGAAGGTGCCGGGCAGCCAGGGACGAGCCAGGAAACCTCCGGACTCATCATTCAGTAAATCCCACTCCAGACGCAGCAGGCTAGCCATCTGCTCGCGCCCGACTCGGCTGTCGGAGTCTTCAAGCTGGGCGGGATCTATCCCGCTATCCCTAAGCAGCTGTTGGCAGTCCAGCCCTGCTGCCTGGGCGCCCACCAGTTGGGCGCGCACTACCGCGGCGAGGATACCTGGGTCCGCTTCGCGGAGTTTGGGAGTCTCGCTTTCCACTGTCTCAGCCCTCAACATGATTGTGTTTGCTGTATGTAATTATTAAATCTGAGCAGGGATTATGCGCAAAGCTAGCGTGAAAGTCAGGTTTATCCCCGGTAGATGTAAGAAAGAGTGGATTGCGACAGGCTACAAGGACAATTACAGGGGGTTGGAGCTGAACGACTTCGTGTTATTTCTCAGAAATTCGCCGCCCTTAGCCTTATAAACCAGCCTGCTAGTGAATTTATATGATTTAAGAGGGGCACAGGCTCAGTGAAACACCTTAGCTTGTTCTATCGGCACCAGCTTTATACGGGCGAAAAGCTATTGAAATGGGGTTATTGATTTATTGCCAGTATATTTATACGCCTAGCTAACTATGTTTTTCTCAGGTCGTAGGGGGTATAAATGGATTTAAAAGCCATACAGTGGCCTTAAGAGTGAACGCTTATTTATGGGTTCAGAGTCCAGGGGTACCCACCTATTTGGACTGAATGGTCACTTACGCTAAGAATAAATCAGAATCTGCAATAAAGGAGTGGCCTGATGCCATCAACGCCCGTCGAAAGCCCATTGAATCCGACAATCTGCCGACGCATGTTGATTGCTTATTTGATTGAGCAGATTCCCCGCCCCAATAACCCTGCACTTGAGGAAGCGACCGGCTGGCCACGACGTACTGTTCAGGACATCATCGCCAAAGGGTTACCTGGTCACGGCACTCAGGTGGAATTTGTCCAGGAGGGTGTGCGCCACAATGACGGCTATTACCTACTGCGGGATTGGGGCTCTTTTGATCGCAGCTGGGTAAAAAAGAATTTGCCCACAATATGTCAGGTGCTGGGGATCACACTGAGTTAGACGGCCCATTATTCACAGAAAAGCTATATGAATAACCCCTTTCAAGAGCTTTTCGCCCGTATAAAGCTGGTGCCGATAGAACAAACTGAGGTATTTCAACGCAGGCAGCGGCACATCTCTGTGCCGCATTCACCCGGTAAACAGGCCGACTAAGAATTTAGTGAGGTCGCCCTGTCAGGATTATTGCGGTTTTGGACTGTGGCTTTGCTGCAGTATTTTATTGACCTTTTCCAGCAGAGCGGGGTTTGATTTAATACTGCTGGCGATTTCCTGGTATTTACTTTTTGACAATCCAGCCTTTTCAATAGCTGCGACCATTTTGCCTTGTGCCTCCTTATTTAGGGCCTCAGCCTCCTTGATATCGGCGGCCGCTTTAAGCTTGGGTGCATATTCTCGGCTCAACATAACAATTGAGCGGTAGGCATTGGCAAACTGCTTGAGCTGGGGCTCACTGATGGATATTTTGGGGGCCTCTGCCTGTGGGGATGGAGACTGCGCGACAGCAAAGGGCACAGTGAGTAATAGGGCGAAGAGGGCGAGATACTTCAAAGGGGATTTCATTGGGCACTCCTGAAAGTTGGGGGCGCTTTTGCTTCTCTAGGGAACGCCCAGCCACACTGCAGTGCCGGGGCGTTGGTACGGTATCCATTGGCCGCTGACAGCTCTGGTGCGATCAACGCTGAGACATTAGTTTCAGGGTAGCCAGTTTCAGAGAGATCGTGGCGCGATTCCCCGCCACTGCGACAATTTTTATCCGCAGTGGCCAGCGGTTAAAAAAGACCGAGGAACTTCCTGCGTTTTGGCAGCGAATGTTCACAGCTGTTCAGCTGTTGCTGGTAGCGCTGTGCCCGCGCTGAGACTTTGTGAGAAACCCTTTTAAGCCAAGCCTTGTTTTTAAAACTACGCCGGTTAAAACCGCCGTGCCCTTCGTGGTAGGCCAAATAGAGGTGGTAGCTATCATTGGAGCGAATTTGGCACCGGCGCGCGCTGGTGTTGTTGTACCAGCCAACAAAATCGATAGCGTCGCTAAAATCATCTCGATCCGCGCCGTAGTTGAAGCTGGAGCGTTGATATCCGCGCCAAGTGCTGCGCAGCGCCTGGGCGTAGCCGTAGGCATCCGAAGGGCGTGGACCCGGGATAAAACCGAGTATTTTGGTTCGAGGTGGGCGCGCATCGTGCACAAAACGTGATTCCTGGTGCAGGATTGCCATCATAGTGGCTATGGGTGACCCCCACCTGTCCTCCGAGGCTTTGGCTTGCCTGTACCAGCTCTTCTTCTCACGGAAAATAGAACAGATATTGTCGAGGTTACTGGGCGGGCTGGTGGCACAGCCCGCACTGAGGGTGATGGCACCAAGCAGTGCCAGCAACAATTTTTTATTATTTTTTCCCATAATATCTCTGAACCATCAAGCGGTGATGGTTTTCACTCCGGTGCTGGTACCGAGCAGCAATACATCTGCCGGGCGCTTGGCGAAGATCCCGTTGGTGACGACACCGGTGATATTGTTGATGGCGTCTTCAAGGGCTGTGGGCCGCTCAATCTTCAGGTTATAGACATCCAGAATGGCGTTGCCATTATCGGTAATCACACCTTGGCGGTAGACCGGGTCCCCTCCAAGTTTGACCAGCTCGCGCGCGACTAGCGAGCGCGCCATGGGAATTACCTCAACCGGCAGGGGAAAACTCCCCAGCGTATCCACCCACTTGCTGTCATCGGCAATACAGATGAACTCTTCGGCACAGGCAGCGACAATTTTTTCACGAGTCAGGGCTGCCCCCCCGCCTTTAATCAGCTCTAGTGCGGGGTTGGTTTCATCGGCACCGTCCACATAAAACTGGATGCCATCGACGCTGTTGAGCTCATACACGGGAATGCCGTGGGCCTTGAGCCTCTCTGCGGAAGCTTCGGAGCTGGCAACGGTGCCGTCAAACTGGCCTTTCACCTCTGCCAGGTAGTCGATAAAGAAATTGGCGGTGGAGCCAGTGCCGACGCCGACGATGGAATCGGCCTCCAGGCGCGGGGAGATATAGTCAATGGCGGCGCGAGCGGTGGCCTGCTTCAGTTCATCCTGGGTCATACGCTGGATAGTTTCCTGTGCAATTATTTTTGCTTTATCTCTATCTTTCGATAAAAAAAAGCGCAATGTATATAAAAAAATAGAAATCGTGCTAGGCAGGGATTAGACTGGCCTGCCGGTGTTGCGCGCGGCGGCTACTTGACCGTCCACTCCTGCTACTACGCTTGCCTGAGTCGCGCACAGAAATTAACCGCAACGGCAGCTGATACACGCCATGCCTAGATCCTATATCAAGCGCATTTTAGACGCGCGCATTTACGATGTCGCCACCGAGACGCCTTTGGAGCCTATGCGCCAGTTGTCGCACCGGCTCGGCAATCGGGTTTTACTCAAGCGGGAAGATCTGCAACCGGTATTTTCCTTCAAGATTCGCGGTGCCTATAACAAGCTGCTGCAATTGCCGGCGGAGCAGCGCGCGCGCGGGGTGATTGCCGCCTCTGCGGGGAACCATGCCCAGGGCCTCGCCATGGGCGCGGCGCAATTGGGGGTGCGTGCCACCATTGTCATGCCCAAGACCACTCCCCTGATCAAAGTCAATGCCGTGCGTATGCGTGGCGCCGAAGTGGTTCTTCATGGGGATACCTTTGATGAGGCAACTTTTCGGGCCAGGCAGTTGATGCAGGAACGCGATCTGGTGTTTGTGCACCCCTATGACGACCCGGATGTCATAGCTGGGCAGGGCACTGTGGCGATGGAGTTACTGCGTCAGTACTCCGGCAACCTTGAGGCGGTTTTTATCCCTGTCGGTGGAGGCGGGCTCGCTGCAGGTATGGCCGCTTATATCAAATATGTGCGTCCGGAGACTCGGGTCTATGCCGTAGAGCCGGAGGAAGCGGCCTGTCTTAAGGCCGCTCTGGAGAGTGATGCGCGTGTCCGCTTGGCTCAAGTGGGGTTATTTGCCGATGGCGTCGCGGTGGCACAAATTGGTGAAGAGACCTTCCGCATCTTGCGTGAAACTGTAGATGGTGTGATCACCGTGAGCACCGATGAAATCTGTGCGGCGATCAAGGATATTTTTGAGGACACTCGCTCCATTGCCGAGCCGGCTGGGGCCGTAGGTCTGGCGGGATTGAAAAAGTACGCTGAGCAGAGCGGCAGTCGCAACGAAGCCCTCGCCACTGTTTGTAGCGGTGCCAATATTAATTTCGATCGGCTGCGTTATATCAGCGAACGCACCGAAATTGGCGAAAAACGCGAGGCAGTATTGGCGGTGCGCATTGAGGAGCGTCCGGGCAGCTATCTGCGTTTTTGTCGAGATCTGGGGGATCGGGCCATTACCGAATTTAACTATCGTTACGCCGGGGAGGGGGAGGCACATATTTTTGTTGGTGTACAGGTATCCGCCGACAGCGACCGGAGTCAGTTGGTTGAGAGGCTTGAAGGGAACGGTTATAGCGTCACCGACCTCACCGATAACGAAATGGCAAAACTACATATCCGCCATTTAGTGGGAGGGCGGGTTCCAGGGTTGCGCGATGAGGTGGTCTATCGCTTTGAGTTTCCCGAGCGCCCTGGCGCATTGCGGAAATTTCTTGAGCACTTGGCGGGGCGCTGGAATATCACACTATTCCACTACCGCAACCACGGTGCCGCCTATGGGCGGGTCTTGGTGGGCCTGCAGGTGGCGCCTTCAGCGCGTGCGAAATTACTGGATTTACTCGAGAGACTGCAATTTCCCTATTGGGATGAAACTAAAAATCCGGCTTATCGATTTTTCCTGGCCAACTAAACCTTAAGAAGAAAAGGTTAGAGTAATTTATCTCAATAAATTTTTGCTACATAGACCACAATTTTGATTATGTCGAACCACCCTGCGCAATAATGCGACAAAAAACGCAGAAAATATTCAACAAACAGTTACTATTCCCTCGATTGTTAAGTATCTTCTTTGGTCGTGGAACTTTTACTATGGCACCGGTCATATGCGAAGTGAAACGCACATAACAAAAAAATAGATCGTACAGGATGGTCCCAATGAAAGCCGATGCGCTGACAATCGCTGTGGTTGTCTTTGTCGCGGGCGTTCTGCTGAGCACTAGTGGTTTGACCGAGGTGTTTGCCTCGGAACAGGAGCCGCCGGCTGCTTTGCAACAGGGAGTGGTTACCCGTTAGGCCATGGCCGGGGGGCGCTCTGCCCAAGCACAAACAAAAAAGGCCGGATACCCTAGGGTGTCCGGCCTTTTTTGTTGAGCGGTTCACGGTGAAACCCGTTGCTTAAGTCGAATTAGCGGCAGCGATAGATACGCTGCTCGGTCACCACTGTATCGAGAGGAATATCCCAGTTATCCGTGGGCAGGTGCTGGACACATTGCAACTGATGGGCGACGCCAATTAATTGCGGGCCGCTCCCCGGCAACAGCTGCTTGTGTTCAAAAGTGCGATCGTAGAAGCCCGCTCCCATGCCGAGGCGGGCCCCCGTAGGGTCGAAGGCGACCAGGGGAACCAGGACCAAGTCCAATAAACCCGCTGCGCGACTGGGGCTTCGCACTGGCTCTGGAATATGAAAGCGGTTGCGAAAAGGTAGGGGAGCGCCATTCCAGTATTTAAAGCCCAGATGGGGATGCGGCTCCTCCGGTAATACCGGCAAATAGAATTGTTTCTCGGGAAAGCGCCGCAAAAGGGAGCGAACATCCAGTTCGCCATCCATAGGCCAGTAAATACCAATATGACCGGCGCGCTTCATTTGTGGAATTCGGCCTAACAGCGTAATGGCCGCGCGGCCGTGTAAACGCTGTTGATAGGCGCTGAGTGCCCGCCGCTCAGCGCGCAAGCGCCGGCGCAGCTGGGTTTTATTTTCGTTCATGGGTAGGGAAATACTGGAATAGAATTGGAAACCCCGAGAGTGCGGCTGTAGACGGAGCCTTGAACCGTAAGGTTCAAGGTGGCGGTCTCCGGAGTACATAAGGCTTTCCGCTGCATGGCGGACCTGCACACCAGCACCCGCTGGAAACCACCGGGGTAAGATTATCGGCTCAAGGACATAGTCTGCTGGCCAACACCCCAGGGTATGTACCAATTATAACTTGTCAAAAGGGGGGCTGTTAACCGGAAATTCAGATGTTTTGGTCGCGCCGCCCACATTGAGTTATGACTGAGGTTCACTCTCCGGGTCTGTTTCCCCCAATACATTGTGAACCTTGTCTTGCAGGCGATCTAAAATTTCCTTTTGCAGCGGGATACTGCTTAATTCTGCTTTTGCCTGAATGAGCTCATGGGCAATATTTAGGGCGGCCATGACGGCGACGCGCTCTGCGCCAATGACAGTCCCCGCGGTGCGGATTCTAGACATGCGCTCATTTAATAGTTGGGCGGAAGCGAGGAGTCCGGCGCGCTCGCTGTCTGCACAGGCAACGCGGTACTCTTTGCCGAGAATGGAAACAGTGACGGTTTCAGAAGTTAATGCAGAGTCAGCCATCAGGATTCTTGCGTTAGCCCTTTGAGACGATTGATCATGGCTTCAACCCGCGAGCGGGCGGCCTCATTATTTTTTATTAAGCGCTGGCGTTCACGCAGCCAGTCGGCTTCCTGCCGGCGCAATTCACGATTGTCATCGGCCAGCTGTTGGCAGCGGGCAATCAGTGAATCTACGGTGCTTTCTAACGCTTGCAGCTTATCCATATTTCCTGCGTTTGAGTCTACGTCTGGGTTCGCAACACGACAGACTGCGAGGGATTCCGCTACTATATTGCCGGCGAAATGGTGGGTCAATCGCTCCACCTGCGCGGGCAATCACAAAATTGCCTTGAGGACCCCCAGTTCTCACACTTGCCGCTGTCACAGCGGCGCTTGAATATATCCCGATCTAGAAAACTGTGCGGTAAACATGACTTCAGAAAACAACCGATTTGAGCAACTTGCCAATGCCATTCTCTCCGCGGGTGGCCAGGTGGACCCCAGCGAGTTACACGGCTTTACCTGTGGAATTTTGGCCGCCGGAGCCGAGCCGGATAAAAAACGCTGGCAGAGTGAGTTGGCGGCCCTGCTCGATGTGGAGGCTGTGCCTGCCGATTTGGACCGGGATTTGTTGCAGTTAGCGGAGGAGAGCGGCAAGCAATTGGGAGGCTCAGATTTTTCTTTTCAGTTAGTGCTCTGTGACGATGAAGACATCGTTTCGCGCACCCTCGCTCTCGGGCATTGGTGTGCGGGTTTTCTACATGGATTCGGCATCGGTGGCGCTAAAGTGAAGCTGCTACCCACCAGTGAGGAGGCGCTAAAAGATATTGGCGCAATTGCACAGGTGGATGCCGACCACGTTGATGCTAGCGAAGAAGCGGAGCAGCAGCTGATTGAGCTACAAGAGTATGTGCGGGTTGCGGTGCTCAATATTTTTACCGAGGTGCGTGGAAATAAAGCTAGCGGCGGCCCAACCGTCCACTGATGTCCTCTGGCGAAAAATATACGGGGGTTGGTATGGTGGAGTACGCACGTCGTCGCACCCAATTACTGGCAGAACTGGCCCCTAACAGCATCGCGATTATTGCTTCGGCCACTGAGCAGTTGCGCTCCCGTGATACCTACTTTCCTTGTCGCCAGGATAGTGACTTTCTCTATTTGACCGGTTTTCCCGAGCCTGAGGCCCTACTGGTCTTATTGCTCGGTCGCAGCCAGGGTGAGACTCTGCTGTTTTGTCGTGAGCGAGAAAGAGAAAAAGAGTGTTGGGAGGGGCCACGTCTGGGTCCCGAGCGAGCCCTGAGCCAGTTTGGCCTGTCCGATGCGTTCCCTATCAGTGACCTCGACGATAATCTGCCCGGATTATTGGGAGGGCGTGAGCGCGTTTATTTTCCTATGGGGCGTTATGCACATCTGGATCGGCGCCTGCGGGCTCATCGGCAAGCCATAGAGGAAGCTCCTGGCAATAAGAGGTCCCCGGAAATGGTGGACCTGGATTACCAACTATGGGAATTGCGCCAAAGGCACTTTATGAAGTTGACCTGGCGGCGCAGCGAGCGGCGATAGAGCGGGTGCGCGTGGGCAATCACTGAAACGATCCGCATACTGCCAGCGTGGAAGTGATCACCCGCGGGTTATTGGATCTGGGACTGTTGCGCGATAATCTGCGCAACTTGTTGGACTGCGGTGCCTACCAGCCCTTTTATAGGCATCGGGTTGGCCATTGGCTGGGGATGGATGTTCACGTTGTGGGCGATTATCGGGTCCAGGGTGCCTGGCGCCAACTGGAACCGAGGATGGTGATGATCGTCGAGCCCGGCATCTATATACCCGCGAACGATGAGCAAATACCCATAGAGTTTCGCGGTATGGGAATTCGCATAGAGGACGATGTTGCCCTGACCGAGCAAGGGGCATCCGTTCTGTCCGATGGCGCACCGAAAGTCGTGCGCGATATCGAGTACACCATGCGTCACGGCCGGGATTTTCTGACCCGCTAGTTTAATTTGAGATTTAGTGGCCCCGCTCCCGGACTCTTTCCGGTCGCCGGGCCGGGGGAGACTGCAATGAGTGAGCCGCAACAGCGGGTGGATGTGGCTATTGTCGGTGGCGGTATGGCGGGCGCCAGTTTGGCACTGATGCTGGCGCATTTTTGTCCACATCTCAGTGTTCGGCTACTGGAGCAGAGGGCTTTGCCCGATGCCGCTGCCAGTGTTGAGCTGCCCAGCTTCGATACCCGTGCCACCGCAATTGCCGCCGGCAGCCTACAACTGTTCAGACAGCTGGGGCTGTGGCCCGCCCTGCGTGAGTACTGCGCGCCAATCAAGCGCGTTCAGGTCAGTGATCGGGGCCACGCTTTCGGTGCAGCACTATCTGCCAGTGAACAGGAACAGGCCAGTTTTGAGGGGATGCTGGGGGCAGTTATCGAAAATGCGGCACTGGGGCCCATTCTGCATAAGGCGCTGGCAGAGACGCCGGTCGAGCTTTTGGCGCCGGCTCGGGTGACAGGGGTGCATATGGATAATGGCGGCGCGAATTTGCACTGGAACGCCGCTGAAGGTGGTCCTGAGAACGTACTGGGTTGCGCGTTGTTGGTAGTCGCCGATGGCGTCGATTCCCCCCTGTGCAGGCAGTTGGGAATGGAAATTGACACGGTAAAGTACCAACAGAGGGCGCTGGTCACTACTGTTGCTCTACAACGGGACCACGAAGGCGTCGCCTTTGAGCGTTTTACCCCTTCCGGTCCTATGGCATTGCTGCCATTGCCAAGGCGCGAGGGTATTCACCGCGCGGCTCTGGTTTGGGCCTGCGCGGAGAAGGAGGCTGAGGGTATCTGTGTGCTTTCGGAAGATGCGCGTTTGCAGCGCTTACAAAAGCAATTTGGTTGGCGCGCCGGCCGGTTTATCAAAGCGGGTGCCCTGCAGGGTTATCCGCTCAGCCTGTCTTTGGCCCGGGAACAGTGGCGGCGCAACGTGGTGTTACTCGGTAATTGTGCGCATTTTCTGCATCCAGTGGCCGGGCAGGGATTTAATCTGACCGTGCGGGATTGCTATGCCCTGGCACAGGCGCTGGCACAGCCGCGGTTGCAGCAGGGCGCTGTGGGACAGCTGGAATGCCTCGCCGCCTATGGTGAAAACCGCCGGCGCGATCAGCGATTAACCGTGGGTTTCAGCGACCGTATTCCGGCGCTGTTCTCCTCGGGGAATCCTTTTCAACAAGTGGTGCGCCAAATGGGGTTGCTTGGTCTTACACTGATACCTCCGCTGCGGCAGCAGTTTATTGGCCAGGCGGCGGGATTTGGGCTCTAACGGTGCTCTGCACAGCACGGCACAATACTCGGCACATCATTCGGTAAAACAGTGGAATTGGCTAGATATGAATAGACACCGTTTGGACTTTGCCATTGTCGGTGCGGGGATGGTGGGTATGGCCCAGGCCGCGCTGCTCGCTGTGCGTCACCCGGGGATGCGCGTGGCCCTGTTGGAGGCCTCTACTGAGACCGCACCGCAACAATCTGAGGACTACGAGCCGCGGGTTGTAGCCCTTACCCATGCCTCCCGCGCGCTGCTCGATGAGATCGGGGTCTGGGAGGAAATTTCCACGCAGCGTGCCTGCCCTTATGTGGAAATGCGTGTATGGGATGCGGATGGCACCGGTTCTGTACGTTTTAACAGTCGCGATGTGCAGCTGCCCAATCTGGGGCATATTGTTGAGAACAGTATTATTATCGCCGCCCTGCGTGCGAGACTCGAGGCTCTGCCCAATGTGGAGTTGGTGAATGGCTTCCGTCTGGAGAGCTGGTGGCGCGACTGCGGCCTCTGGCACCTGCAGCCGCGGGGCGAACAGTCCGATGGGGTCGAGGGATTGCGGGAGCAGGCCGAAATAGTACGTACACGCCTGCTAATCGGTGCAGATGGCGCCCGCTCTAAGGTGCGTGACCTGCTGCGCATCCGCTGCCAGGATACGGATTACCATCAGACAGCACTGGTCTGTGTCGCGCGCTCTGAGAGGTCCCACCGGCACACCGCATGGCAGCGTTTTCTGCAGAGTGGCCCTCTGGCCTTTCTACCTCTGGCCGGACTGGGCGATGATAACCACTGTGCGGTGGTGTGGTCGGCAGATGATCCGCTCGCGCGCGAATTGATGATGTTGGATGACCAGGCTTTTGCCCTGAATCTTGAGAAGGCATTCGAGAGCCGGCTGGGCAAGCTGGAATCTGTCAGTGAACGCTTTTCCTTCCCCCTGCGCGCGCGCCACGCGGAGCGCTACCACGGCCCCGGTGCGGTTTTGGTCGGGGATGCAGCCCACAGTATTCACCCACTGGCGGGACAGGGTGTGAACTTGGGCTTTCAGGACGTTCGTGTGCTCGCGGATGAAATAGATCGCGCCCTGTCTCGCGGCCTGGAGCCGGCGCACGCCTCGGTATTGGCGCGCTATGAGCGTCGTCGCCGTGGCGATAATGCCACTACACTCAAGGCAATGAGCGCTTTCAAGTCCCTGTTTGGAGCCGGCGACCTCCACTGGCGCTGGCTGCGCAATACCGGCTTGAGTATGGTAGATGCCAGCCCCATGTTAAAGAAACGGATCATTATGCGGGCTATGGCGGTTTAGTGCGGGCTTGCTATTCAATCTGTATTTTCCCCAGCGGCTAACTTAAAAGCTTCAAGTTGGCCGCTGGGTATAGAAATAAAATCTGCTGGAATATGATGTTCGTTGGCAGGTCGGCAAAAAAGGTTTTCTGAATTGAGCCAGTGGATTACCGTTTATTCTTTCCCCTCCTCTAAAGATCTCAGTGCGCTGGCGCGATTTATTCATCGCTACCAATTGCCCCTGCGTATTACCGAGGAAAAAAACCAGCAATTATTGCTCAGTCCTGATGCAGGCTTAGCCGATATGCTGAAGCCGCTGCTACAGCGTTGGGATTCAGGTGAGCTAGATCTCGATCGCGTACAAATGCAGCGTGTGGAGAATGGTGAGCCCACAAGTGAAGGGCCGCAAACCACAAACGCAACGATTGAAACCCAGCAGGGGCCTGAGGGCGCTATGTCGGATGGGCAGCCCAAAGCTTCAGCCTTTGTGCTGCCGACTTTTCCCCTGGATAAAACACCGATCAGCCTTTTGTTGATCGCCCTGTGTTTTTTAGGGTGGTTTTTGCAAATAAATAATTTAAGCAGTGGCCTGCTGATTTATCCCGATCGGAGCAGCGGTGCGCTTTTTTCTCAAACGCCGTTTTCGCAGTCCTCTTTGGCTTGGCATATACAACAGGGGCAGTGGTGGCGATTATTTACCCCGGCCATTGTGCACTTCTCCCTGCCTCACGCCTTGTTCAATGCTCTGGGTATCTGGATTCTCGGCAGGCCCATTGAGGCCCGTGGGGGTAGTTTTCTTTTTGTAGCGCTGGTGTTGTTCGGTGCTGTTGCCTCTAATCTGGCCCAGTATTGTTGGGAGCCCCGGGTGCTTTTTGGCGGTATGTCCGGTGTTGTTTATGCCCTGGTAGGATTCGCCCTGGTTGTGCAGCGTTTTCAGCCCCAGTGGCGCGATATACCCACAGGTATCCTCACAGTGGCCCTGGTATGGTTGCTACTGTGCGCCCTGGGCATTATGACTTTATTGACTGGGGTGGGTGTTGCCAATGCCGCCCATATCGGTGGCCTTCTCAGCGGCCTGTTCATTGCCCTGGTGTACTGTGCATTGAGTGGGGCACGCAGGTTTGTTCCGTCGTAGACAATCCAAGCTGTGCAAGGGTAGCAAGCAATAGCCAATGACAAACCTGGGCATTATTAGAATTCCGGTACTCCCCATGGGGGGGAACGCGCACCTGATTTTTAGCTCAAAGGGAAAACAATTGGTGGACTTTGGATTGCCCGGTACAGAGAAAAAATTTGGAAAATTTCTCGCCCGAAGGGACTTACT
Organism: uncultured Microbulbifer sp.; assembly: GCF_947498635.1. Taxonomy (GTDB): domain Bacteria; phylum Pseudomonadota; class Gammaproteobacteria; order Pseudomonadales; family Cellvibrionaceae; genus Microbulbifer; species Microbulbifer echini. The sequence goes on from NZ_CANMKV010000005.1 coordinate 71,391, forward strand.
TTTAAAGCACTAGATCTGATCGTTATTACCTATGCCCACTCGGACCATGCCGGTAGCGCCGGCAAGCTGCAAAAAATACTGTGCGGCACCGGTCGTAGCCCACAGTGGCGATTTGGCCTATTTTTAACAGGAAAGCCCATGACCTATTGCCCTACAGATTGGTTTGGGTGGCTGTTTTTGAAAGTCTGGGATACCAAAGCGCTCTGCGGTGCATTTACCCCAGGTACTTAGCGGAAGGATCAGGAGATTTTTGGCCTTTCCGGCGATGGGATTAATGGTGCTGTCTTCTTTACACCGGGACACACTCGGGGGCTCCTTACCCTCACAGGAAGTGAGGTGCTATGCAGAGCAAATATTGCAAAAGACATCGTGAAGGTTCAAAGCAGATTTACTATTTGGTGAAACGTGGTTTTGACGGACTTTCGCCTTGAATCGAGTTATCTAGTCTGGATTTCTTTTTTAGTGTTATGAACGCCACGGAATGAGGCGCCCAGATTCTCAGGCTTTAAAATTTCGTTAAGCTTGGCTGGCAAATTCCTTGCTGGATCCAGGGTTCAGAGAGTTATGACGTGTCTCCGGAGGAATCACGCCTGGCCATTGTGGCCGATTCCCAAAACAGTGATATCCGCCCAGATTTCGATGTATTCCTAGGAGTCCGGCGCATTAAGCCTCCCAATTTATCCACGGCCAACGAGGTGTTAGGTTTCAGTCCCAAGCTTTCACCGAATGGCCGCCTGATGCGCGGGGTCTTTATATTGCAGTATCGGCCGACCGTATGCGGACACGATTGTGAGAGCCGAGTGATTGAAATCGCAGGGTTTGGATCGAAAAAGATCAACGGGTGGCAGCTGTAGGCCGTTACGTTGGATATTTGGCGTGTATTCTTCTGGGTCGTGAGCACCCGTTGAACGCCTTGGTAATTCACGCGCTTGCCGACAACTTATACCCCCAAAGGGTCTACAGTGTTCGTTTCGGCGAATATTGGGAGAGCCTGGAGATTTACCACTCAAATCTGGAGACCGCGAGTACTGACGGGATAACTCGAGACAGATTCGATCTGGTTTTTCAGCTGGAAGGCTCCCAGAGTATTGCTAGCCCAAACGAGAATGGCACTGGGCGGATGCCTCTCCCTGTATCTTTACGGGGAAGGCGTCGACCCGTTGCAAGCTGTTTTGTTGGGGCTTTACTGCTCTCTAGGCTTGTTGTGTCGCGGACAGTGCGCAAGAATTGGAGCCTAATTCTGCTGTAACCAGGCACATATGTTTCTCTTAATCACTTATATTTTTATCGCTCTCGGTTTTTCCTTTTTGTGCTCAATTGCCGAGTCGGTCATCCTCAGTGTCACCACGCCCTATGTGCGATTGCTTGAACGACAGGGACACAAAGCGGGTCCCCTGTTGCGCAAGCTCAAAGGCGATATCAACGCGCCTCTGGCTGCGATTCTCACCTTGAACACTGTTGCCCATACCGCCGGTGCCGCCGGGGCTGGCGCCCAGGCTGCGGCGGTTTTTGGCAACCAGTACCTGGGTATTGCCTCCGCAATTCTCACTCTGTTGATTCTGGTTTTCTCAGAAATTATCCCGAAAACGCTAGGGGCCGTTTATTGGCGCCAGCTGGCACCGATTATCGCCTATGCGCTGCGCGGGTTGGTTTGGCTGCTCTATCCGTTTGTGAAAATGTCCGAGTGGTTGACGCGGGGCTTATCCCACGGGCCTACTCTTACAGGGTTCAGCCGCGATGAATTTGCGATTATGGCGGAGATAGGAGAGGCGGAGGGCCAGCTTGAGGAGCGTGAGTCGAGTATTCTGCGCAATCTGTTTTTTACCCTGCGCGATCACTCTGTTCGCGAGGTGATGACGCCGCGTACGGTGGTTTTTTCCCTGCCGGAGGACGCCACTCTCGCCGAGGCCTATGAGGAGGTGGAAAGGGGGCGCTTTTCCCGCATTCCGGTATATGAAAACCGCGATCAGGACTGTGTGGTGGGCTTTGTACTCAAACAAGAGTTACTGCTCGCCCATGCGAAGGGGGAGGGGGAGCGCAAGCTGGCGGAGTTTCGCCGTGAAATGTTGATGCTGCCGGAGACCGCCACCATCTATCAAGCCTTCCAGAAAATGTTGTCGCGGCGGATGCAGATCAGTGCGGTGTTGGATGAGTACGGTGGCCTGGAGGGGGTGGTTACTTTGGAGGATCTCCTCGAGACGCTGCTTGGCGAGGAAATTGTCGATGAGGCGGATAAGACTCCGGATCGCCAGGAGTTGGCTAAGCGCCTGTGGCGTTGGCGCTCGAAGAGACACGGCCTCAAGGTGGATACGTCAGCCCAGCGCGAACAGGATACTGAGGAGGCCGGTAAAGGCCGTGACGACTGAATTCCGCTCGCCGCTTGTCTCATTTTGGGGTTGCAGATCGTCTCGGCGGAATCTTTGACGGCCACTGGCAACCTGTACAGGTTTTGATCCCGGTGGCTGCTAGGCTAGCTGAGCAGAAATGTCGCAGCGCATAGCCAGCTGGCAAGGCCAGTACCCAAGCCGCTAGAATACGCCGCTTCGGAACCTGACGGACTGAGAATTTACAATGGGAAACAGAACGCCTCTGTATGACACGCATGTCGCTATGGGCGGCAAAATGGTGGACTTTGGTGGATGGGATATGCCGCTGCACTACGGCTCGCAGCTGGATGAGCACAACCAGGTGCGCACCGATGCGGGGATGTTTGATGTCTCCCACATGACGGTGGTCGACATCGATGGTGCCGATGCCCGCGATTACCTGCGCTACCTGCTGGCCAATGATGTGGCCAAGCTCGATGGCAATCCAGGTAAGGCCCTGTACACCGGCATGTTGAATGAAAAGGCCGGCGTGATCGATGATCTGATCGTGTACCTGCGAGACCCCGGCTATCGCGTGGTTGTAAACTGCGCCACCCGTGAGAAAGATCTAGCCTGGATGAACAAGCAGGCGGAATCTTTTGATATCACCCTTACTGAGCGCCCACAATTGGCGATGATCGCTATTCAGGGCCCCAATGCGATCAGCAAGACCAAAGAGGTGTTGGGTATCGATTGGACCGCTGCGATCGATGCGCTGAAAGTCTTCCAGAGTGTGGCACGCGGCGAATGGTTTGTGGCGCGTACCGGTTACACCGGCGAGGATGGCCTGGAAATTATGCTGCCCGGCGAAGACGCCAGCGGTTTTTGGCGCGCCCTGGCGGATGCCGGAGTCGCACCCAGTGGCCTGGGTGCACGGGATACCCTTCGCCTCGAGGCGGGTATGAACCTCTACGGCCACGAAATGGACGAGGAAACATCCCCTCTCATCGCCAATATGGCCTGGACCGTCGCTTGGGCGCCGGAAAGCCGCAACTTTATAGGTCGCGCTGAGCTGGAAGAGGAAAAGGCGAAGGGCGTTGAACACAAGCTGGTCGGCCTGGTATTGGAAGAGCGCGGGGTCCTGCGCGCGGGCCAGTATGTGATGGTGGACGGTAGCGAAGAGCGCGGTATCATCACCAGCGGAACCTTCTCGCCAACCCTGGGTTACTCCGTTGCTCTGGCGCGAGTACCGGTCAGTGTCGGTGATACCGCCGAAGTAGAAATCCGCAAAAAAATGCAGCCGGTCAAGGTGGTTAAGCCCTGTTTCGTGCGCAACGGTAAATCGGTTATTTAAGCGCCGCACTGTAGGTGTACGCGCAGCAAGACATTCTATTGAGATGCTTAATCAAGGGATCACAGCATGAGCGAAATCCGCAATGAATTGAAATACCTCTCCAGCCACGAGTGGGCTCGACTGGAAGAGGATGGCACTGTCACTATCGGCATCAGCGACCACGCTCAGGATGCATTGGGCGACGTGGTGTATGTTGAGACGCCGGAAGTCGGCAGCAACCTGGCCGCTGGCGATGAGGCCGGTGTGGTTGAGTCCGTTAAAGCCGCCAGCGATATCTACTCCCCGGTATCCGGTGAGGTGGTCGAGGTGAATGAATCTCTGGAAGAATCCCCGGAAACCGTTAATTCCTCCCCTTACGATGATGGCTGGTTCTTCCGTATCAAGCCCAGCGATGTAAGTGAGTTGGATAATATGTTGGATGCCGACGCATATCGTTCGGAGTCTGAGGACTGAGTTCCAGTCTATTGCGATAAAAGAAAAGACCACTATTTTTAGTGGTCTTTTCAATAGTTAATAATAAAATCTGTACAAATGACTGCTGATCACTTGGCAAAGCTTCTGTACTTTCTAGTCAAAAGACATAGCTTTGCGTACTTCCTCATCATTTACTATTTGGTCTAGCTGAGCCTTATAAGCCAGTAGCACATTATTTTGGGGAGATTGGCTAGCCTTCTCTTCAATAACGTCACGCTCTTTGATATTTTTTGTTAGAAGCTGGCCCTCTTCCAAATCATAAACCAGTACATTGGTATCAGTATCAAAGTTAAAGGCGGATACCCAATTAAGATTGACGCTAAAGTACCACTCATTAAGTACCAAGCTAATCATTTTGCCCGCATTGTTTTCTTTCATCAGTCGCCTGATAGTTTCCTCTTCAGGGCTCTCATCCAGATCAACTTCAATGGCATTCCAACCAGAAGTATTTAAGCCATGAACAAGTCGGCTTTGTAAAAATTGCCCCAAGTTTTTCTCTTTATCACCCGGTTCTGTAGCAAGCACTTGTTTCACGTGCCAATCGACTGGAATCCCAAACGATACATGAGCTTTACCAACAAAAGTTTTCTTTTTTCCCTGAAGAACTCGTTGACGTTGGTCGATAACTGAAATCAAAACTGATTCTTTAGTCTGGTAATTTGGGGCTACAGATTGCTCCTCGAGGGAGGTAGGAGAAACACAGGCAGTAACCGTGATAACCAGAGTAAGAAGCGCTATTTTTTTTAGCACGAAAATATTTCCTAACAATAAAATTTTTTGAGTAAATTGTTTAGCAAAGGCACGCTCAAGTGAGTTAGAGCTACGTGAGGATTCTACCATTGAACGTTAGTGTGTGCTTACTTGCGGGGGGGGTTGCTTCAGCTAAATTCGAAATAGCATGGAATATTTCTCAAAGGCTAGGCGCCTCTGAGTTATTCGAATGTAATTTGGATATTTTGATTGAAAGTATCAAGGCTGGATAAATGTATTTATGGCTGTAAGGTCACCTTTAAGCCAGCTTTTTTGAGGTAACTTTTAACTATTTTTTCAATCTCTACTGGGCAGCTCATTTTGAGAGCCTGCTGCAAGAGTAACTTGCTATCCGCCTGACGCACTGCGCGCAGGGTGGCTTTTACCCGGGGTAGATTAGTGGCGTTCATTGACAGCATGTCGTACCCCATTGCCACCAGCAACAGAGCGCCACCGGGCTCCCCAGCCAGTTCCCCACAAATGCCGACCTTGGTGCCCTCCGCGTGGGCAGTATTGACAATCTCCTGCAGCGCGCGCAATACCGCGGGGTGTAAGGCATGATAGATATTGGCGACGCGGCTGTTGTTGCGATCTACGGCCAACAGGTACTGGGTCAGGTCGTTGCTACCCACCGAGATAAAGTCCGCGCGTTCGGCTAGTTCGCGAATCAGGTAGATGGCGGAGGGGACTTCCACCATAACCCCAAGTGGCGGCATTTCTATTTCATAGCCCTCCTCGAGTAGTTCCTGATAGGCTCGCTCAATCAGTTTGCGTGCGGCTTCGAGTTCATTGAGCCCGCTGATCATGGGGAGCATGATACGCAGGTTACTGAATCCCAGGCTGGCCTTCATCATGGCACGCACTTGCGCCAGGAAAATTTCCGGGTGGTCCAGGGTGACGCGGATGCCGCGCCATCCGAGGAAGGGGTTGGTCTCTTCGATTGGGAAGTAGGCCAGTGCCTTGTCGCCGCCCACATCGAGGGTGCGCATAGTGACCGGTAGGGGGGCGAAGGCCTCCAGCTGTTCCCGGTAAATCTCCCGCTGTTCCTCTTCGGAGGGAAAGCGGTCGCGCAACAGAAAGGGTACTTCGGTGCGGAACAGGCCGACACCCTCGGCACCGCGCTCCAGGGAGCGTGCAACATCGGCCATGAGCCCGGTATTAACCAGCAAGCGCACCCGGTGTCCATCGGCGGTTTCCGCCGGGAGGTCGGCCAGGTGGTCGAAGCTGTGGGCGAGTTGTTGCTCCTCTTCCACTATTTCGTCATAGCGCCGCTTGAGTTCTGCGCCGGGATGGATATGAAGATCGCCGCGGTAGCCATCGACCACCATATCCACGCCGTGGATGGTTTCGTAGGGCAGGTCCTGCACACCCATGATCGCTGGTAGTCCCATGGCGCGGGCAATAATGGCCATATGGCTGTTGGAGGAACCTTTTACTGAGACGGCGCCGATAAGCTTTTCGCGTGGGACTTCGGCTAAAACAGCTGCGGTGAGTTCTTCCCCCACAAGAATGGTGTTCTCGGAGTAGTCGCGCTCGCTCTGCTGTTGCTGGTGTAGGTGTGTGAGGACCCGCGCGCCCAAATCGCGCACATCGGCAGCCCGGTCGCGGAAGTAGGAGTCGGACATGGCCTCAAAGCGACGCACATGTTCGAGCATGACTTCGGCCCAGGCTCTGGGGGCACTCAGCTGTTGCTCAATACGATCGCAGACCTCCACGGCGAGAGAATTGTCGTCGAGCATGCTGATGTAGGCGTCGAAGAGTGCGCGCTCTTCGCGGTTGAGCTCGCACTTGAGCCGCTCGCCTACCTCGCGAATTTCCTCTCTGGCGGAGGTGAGCGCCTGTCGGAATAAGACTAATTCCGCTTCTATATCCAGACACAGGGAATAGGGCACAGTGGCCAGGTTGGCCCTTGGGGTGACAATATGGGCGCGACCTATGGCAATGCCGGGTGAGGCGGCGATGCCAGAGAAATGGGTTTCCTGTCGTTGTCGGCGGATGGTGGCCAGTGTACCAGTGGCTTCGGCATGGGCGATTACCCCGGCGAGTTGTGCGGAGAGGGTGACCAGAAACGCCTCTTCTCCCTCATCGAAACGGCGCTGTTCCTCCTGCTGGACTACCAAGACCCCGAGTACGATGCGGTGGTGGATAATCGGCGTGCCGAGAAATGCACTAAAACGCTCTTCCCCGGTGGAGGGGAAATATTGGAAGGCGGGGTGGGCTTCGGCTTTTTCCAGGTTGATGGGTTCTTCGCGGGTGACCACGTTGCCCACCAGCCCCTCACCCGGCGCCAAGTGAACCTGGCCCACGGCACTGGGGCGCAGGCCGTCTGTGGCCATCAGAACATAATTGCCGGATTCTTTATCGCGCAGGTATACAGAGCAGACCCGTGTGTGCATGACTTCGCGCACACGCCGCACAATAATCTCCAGCACCGCGGGCAGGTCCCTGGCGGAGTTAACTTCCTGAACGATACTTCGCAGAGATCCGAGCAATGGCCTTTCCTCGCCAGTCAACAAAGAAGATTACGGGCCCAGGGCAGTCCGGAGCCCAATGGTGCCGGAACGCACCGGGCGCGGGTGGGTTACTCGCCCCGTTCGCGTAACCAACGTCTCTCCAGCTGAATCTGTTGTGGGGCCAGTTCGGCCAGCGCGCGCCGGTAAACCTCGCGCTTGAAGGTGACCACTTTGCTTAACGGGTGCCAATAGCTGACCCAGCGCCAGTGATCAAATTCCGGTTTATAGCCGTTGTCGAAGCCGATACAGGATTCTTCGGCCTCCAGTTTCAGTAAAAACCACTTTTGTTTTTGCCCGATGCACAGGGGTTCTGAGCGCCGGCGGATCAGGCGCTGTGGCAGCCGATAGCGTAGCCAACCGCGGGTGCAGGCGATTAGACTGACCTGGTCACGAGTGAGTCCGACTTCTTCGTACAGTTCCCTGTATAGCGCCTGTTCAGGCGTTTCGCCCGGATTTATACCGCCCTGGGGAAATTGCCAGGCGTCCTTGCCACCAACCCGCCTAGCCCACAGTGCTTGACCGCGGGCATTCAGCACAATGATACCGACATTGGGGCGGAAACCCTCTGCGTCTATATTGCTGCTGTTGTCGCCACCCTGGCCCCGGTTACGGTTATTGCCGCTGGGGTTATCGGTGCGATTTGACTGCTTGGCAGGCCTACGGCGGTTTCTTCGTCCGGCTTGTGCCGGTTTGCCGTCGCCCAAAATACCGTCCTCAATACTGTTGTGTGCGGCCGTGCGCCGCGCTTACTTGTCCCGCATTGTTCCACAGAGGTGGGTTTACAGCAATTCAGTGACGCAGTCCGTGTGATCGGGGCGAGTGCGCGGTAAAATCGTCCGCCACGGTAGTGGAGGTTGCTTTACCCTGGCGGCGAAATAGCCTTTGCGAATCTATAGTTTATGGGGGAACCGGCGATGCACCTGGCAATTTTTGATCTCGACAACACGCTAATCGGCGGCGATAGCGATCACGCCTGGGGTGAGTTCCTGGTGGAGCGCGAGCATGTGGATGGTGAGCACTACCGCTTAAGTAATGACCGTTTTTATCAGGACTATCAGCGAGGCGAGTTGGATATTTTCGCCTATCTGGAGTTTGCCTTGGAGCCGCTCGCACAAATCTCGCGCGGTCAGCTAGAGAATCTGCAAAGCGAGTTTATGCAGGAGGTGATCAGTGAACTTTGGTTGCCGGCGGCACAAGAGCTGATTGGTGAGCACCGTCGCAAAGGCCATCACATCATGATTATTACCGCCACCAATCGTTTTGTGGTGGAGCCGATCGCCGCGCGCCTGGGGGTGGATACCCTGTTGGCGACCGAACCCGAAGAGCACGAGGGCCGTTTTACCGGCCGGGTGGCGGGGGACCCCTGTTACCAGGCTGGCAAAGTCTTGCGTTTGCACCAGTGGCTGGCGCAAAACCCCGAATACGCGAGTAGAGAGAAATGGTTCTACAGCGATTCTATTAACGACCTACCCCTGCTCACTGAAGTTGAACACCCGGTGGCGGTGGATCCCGATGCCCGTTTGCGCGCGGAGGCGCAGTCCCGGGGTTGGCCGATCATCAGCCTGCGCGACTAGGGCTAGATAACCGTTGTTAGCAAATGAAAAGTTGCGGCCTTTAAACCAATACAAAACGAGGAATGGAGTGAACGGATATACCCTTCGGTACATGGTTGCCGCCCTGCTGATGGGCAGCCTGCTCATCTTAATCGGTTGCGAGCAGAGAAGCGCCGAGCCGGCGAAAGTCGAGCGCCCCACAGCAAGCCAGCAGGTCGATGTAGAGGCCGCGGCCGATCTATCCCTGGCTATCTGGCAGGCGGGACAGGCCCAGGTACTCCACGCCCATGCCTCGGTGGAAACCCTACAGCGGGCGGTTCAGGCTCTGCTGGCGCAGCCCAGCGAGGAGCAACTGGAGGAGACCAGGCTCGCCTGGTTGGATGCGCATCGCGAGTTCGCGGCGACTCTACCTTATATTCAATTGGCCTTCTCACCCTCGGATCTGCGCGGTCAGGGGCGCAAGTTGCTGCTTGCGCTGGACAGTTGGCCCGCCCAGCCGGGCTACCTGGATACGGTGCCGGGTTACTCGGACAGCGGTATCGTCAACGACACCGCCATAGAGCTGACCTTGGTGAATCTGCGCAAGCAGCACCGCCTCACCGCGCACGAGGAGGCGAGCACCGGTTTTCATGCCCTTGAGGTGATGCTTTGGGGCCCAACCAGCGAGCGTATGTCTGAGGATTTTGTCGCCGATAGCAATGGCGAGAAGCCGGAGGCCCTGGCGGCCAACCGCCGCCGCGAGCTAACCCGCCTGATTGTAAAGGGTATCGAAGAGGATATGGCTGGGTTGGCGCGCCGCTGGCCCACCTCGGCCAACAATCTCTCTCGTGCGTACCTGTCTCTCGGGCCAGTGGCCCGTTTGCAGCAGATCCGCGCCGCCCACACCCAGGTTATTGATGAGCAGCTAATGCGCCGGCTACCCGAGGGCTCTGAGAGCGATGTGGAAAGTGGCCGCGCCGCGGATTCGAAGCAGGCTCTGCTGGCGATTATGGCGACCTTACAGTCGAACTGGATACCCACAGGCGGTGGCGGTATGGCGGAGGTATTGCTCGATCGCCACCAGGTCAGAGCGCTGGAACAGACTTTTTCCGACTTTGAGGCCCTGCTGTTAAAGATGGAGGATCCGTTTGAGCTGGCGGAATTGGGGCAGTTGGGCAGGGCGCGTAAGTTACTGGAGCAGATGGCGGGCCTGATGACGGGTACTGTGCATGTGCCGGTCTCAGAAAAGGATGTGATGCCAGTCTCGCTACCGGCTGTGGAAGACTGAGTCGACCCGCTTAACCAAACAGCAAAAACCCCGGTCTTCGCCGGGGTTTTTGCTGTTTGGGGATCTGACATCGCTTACCAGCGACGTACAGGGCCTGTGTCCACGTGTACGAAGTTACTCTTCGGGTAGTAACCGACACCGCCCGCCTTTAGGTTCAGTGCGGCTTGTCTCAGCTTTGACAGAGACACGCCGGGCATCCGGATATCCAGAGCCATGCCGCGCGTGTGGTAACTGCGCTTGGCAACACCGCGGCCGGCAGCGCGCAACTTAGCGTTGGTCTTGGGCGAGCGGTATCCAGAGATAATCTCGATGGTCCCTTTATAATTGAACTTCTCCTTCAGCTTATACACGATATCGAATAGCTTCGGGTCCATGCGGGTCACTTCGTTGGCCCTGTGGTCACGCAATAGTTTGTTGAACTGTTTCAAGCCGCCGTTGCTGTAGCTACCGTTTGTCCAGTAGGCGGTCTCCAGCTTCTCCCCAGTGTGCAGATTGCGCATCTTCAGGGTGCGGGAGCTGCCGACTTTCGCGAAAGTCGGTCCGGCGCTGACCGCCGCCGCAGTTGCGCAGGTCACTGCCAGGAATCGACGTCTGGATGGGTTCTTCATAATTCCGCCTCGTCGTTAACTCTCTTCGGTGCGCCCTTGGGTGGGGGCAACCGGGTACGGCGGAAAATGTACAAAAAATAACCATTCGTTACAAATTACGACCTGCTAATTAGGAAATATTCAAAGGGTCCGACGGGTAAATTTTTGCTGGCGTACTAGCGGTTTTCGTGTCTCCGTGCCTGGATGCTGACAATGTGGACAAAAACCAGAGACAGCGTTGTCATCTACAGACAAAACGTAAAAATTCGTTTTTTTTGCGACTGCCAAGTTTTATGCGAGTGCAGAAAGGCCATTTGGCGAGGGTGGCTAGTGCTGAGAGGCTATTTATCCTGGTGATAGATATCGCGGCGGAATTGGGGGCGACCCTCCGTGTCTATCCAGGCTGTCATATAAACGATGTAGAGCCTGGGCGCGGGCTTGATCGAAACCTTGAGGGGCTCATCGCCAATGGCAGCCTGGGCTATGCGGGTTCTGTCCCACCCCTGGGATTGCAGCAGGGTATAGGCGAGCTCCTCGGGTTGCTGCAGGCGAACACATCCGTGGCTAAAAGCCCTTTGGTGCTCTGTAAAGAGACTCTGAGCCTGGGTGTCGTGGAGAAATATGGCCTGCTTGTTGGGGATAACAAACTTCACCTTACCTAGGGTGTTACCCGGGCCACTCACTTGGCGCAGGGTGGCGTGGCCGCCGGCGGCTCGGTCCAGGCTTTCACTGGTGATTGGAGAGGTTTTGCCGCCGCGGTACTGGATAATGCGATAACCGCGCCGGTGCATAGCGGCCGGGTTGTGTCTTGCCTTGGGCAACAATTCTGTGATCAGGATGCTGCGTGGCACAGTCCAGGTAGGGTTGAACACCACACTGGTGATATGGGTGTGTAAATTTGGGGTGCGGCTACTGTTTTTACCTACCACAGTTTTCATGTCCAGTTTGATGCGGCCTTCCTCTACCAATTGCAGGCGATAGTCAGGCACGTTCACCAGTACATAGCGGCTCTCAGTAAGAGGGGGGAGCTTGTCCCAGCGCTGCGCATTCCTCGTCATTTGCGCGGCTCTTTCCATGGGGGAAACCGACAGGGCTGCGAGGGTCTCCCCTTCGGCGACGCCGCTGGGTGTCAGGCCGTGACGACGCTGAAAACGTCTTAACGCAGATTGCAGTGCGCTATCAAAACGCATAGGGTCCTTCTGTGGGGCGGATACAGGGCCGGGCTGACCGTGGTAGTCCCCATAGAGCTCCAGCAGTTTGCGAAGCTGTAATACCCGCTCACCCCTATCCCCCGCCCGCAGAGGGCCGTTTTGAGGAATTGGACGCCAGTATTTGGCCAGCGCGCGGTAACGGCTGGCTTCGCTGCGCAACTGGTCGCCCATGCTGGCCGTATCCAGGGCCGCAGCCTCCCTGGTGGCGAGGGCACCGTTGATTGGGGCAGCGGAGGCGATGGCCACTGCCAGTAGGGCAACTAGCCAAAGGTGGCGGGGATACCAAGCCATAGTGAACTCCCGCTGGAGTGATTAAATTCAGCCACGGTTTGCCCCTTTGCCGGGTTTGTCGCGCTGGTAGATATCCGGGCGAAACTGCAGTTGGCCTTTTTCATCCACCCAGGCGGTCCAGTAGGCGATATAAACCGGCAGGGTTTTCTTTAATGCGACGCCGTGGGTGCGACCGCTCATTAATGCGCGCTCGATACGCGCGCTGTTCCAGCGGTTTTGTTCCGCGAGCATCATGCGGGCAAACTTCAGGGGTTTTTCCAGGCGTATACAGCCGTGACTGAAGGCGCGTTGGGACTTCTTGAAAAGGTGTTTGCTGGTGGTGTCGTGTAGGAAGATGGCGTGGCGATTGGGGATCACAAATTTGACGCGTCCGAGAGCGTTTCCTGGTCCGCCCTTCTGCTGCAGGGAGACTTGACCCCGGCGCACTGCGGCGACATTACCGCGGGTGAAGGGAACGGCTCTGCCGCGGTGATTGATCAATCGGTAACCCTTCGCGCTCAGCGCCGAGCTGCCCTTGGGCAGTAGCTCGCGCAGCGCGATGCTGGGTGGAACCCGCCACACCGGGTTGAATTCGAGGCGGGTCATGCGCGTGGTCAACTGCGGAGTCTTGTGTTTAGGTTTACCCACGACGACCTTCATGCGGAATTGCTCCCGCTCGCCGTCGATCAGGCGCAAGTTAAATTCGGGTACATTGACGATGATGTATCTGGGCCCCAGATCTTTGGGAAGTTCCTCCCAGCGGGCGATATTGGCGGCGAGAATACGGGCGAGTTTTTCCGGGTTCGTATTGAGTCGGCTGCGGGTGCGCTCGTCCACCAGGCTATCGGCTTTCAGGCCGTGACGGCGCTGAAAGCGACGGACAGCCGCCTGCAGCGGTTTATCGTAGACGTCACCGTGGAGTGCTTCTTCTGCCTCTTTGTCACTGAAATCAGCGGGACGGAAATCCCCGTAGAGCATCAGCAGGCTGCGCAACTGGGCCACTCGGGGGCCACGGCTGCCAGGCGTTATCGGTTGCCCGGCATCCAGAGGGCGCCATTGATTCCCCTGGGCCAATCCCCTATAGCGGGCCAGTTCCTCGCTGAGCAGACTGTATTGTCTGCCGTAAGGTGAAAAGGGGTCTCTCCCTGCCACGGGCAATTCCAGTTTTTCGCCGCTGCTCGCCAAGACCGGGGCAGTATCAATGCCCAGAGCAATGGTTAGCACGAGGGCCATTGCACCACGGTGATTTGGCGTTCTGTGAAAGGAAGAATGGTTGTCAGCACCCATAAATCACCCCTGTAAGCGATAAGCGACCAAAAAGATCGATCGCACCGCTCACATTGATAACTTGTGACTCACGGGCCCTTCATATTATTGAGGAATGACCTATAGGTGTTTCTCAGAAAAAAAGAATACAGGGTGTGGAGGTGGGAGGCTAAGGGCGGTCCATCGGACCGCCCCGAAGTGCTCAGAACTGGTTGTCGGTTAACCCGTCCTTACCATAGATATCCGGGCGGAAATTCAGTTTGCCCTGTCCATCCACCCAGGCGGTCCAATAGGTGATATAGACCTTCACCAATCGGTTTAAATCGACATCGGTTGTCTTCTCTCCGACAGTGAGTTGGTCGATACGCCACTGGTCCCAGTCCCCCTGGGGACGCAAAAGGGCCTCGGCCAGGTGGCGTGGTTTTTCCAGGCGAATACAGCCATGGCTATAGTCCCGGTCCGTGAGGGAGAACAGGGTGCGCGCGCGGGTGTCGTGCAGGTAGATATCGTGCTTGTTGGGAATTTCGAACTTAACCCGCCCAAGGATATTTTCCTCACCGCCCATTTGGCGCATCAAATAAGAGCCTGCACCGGCGGCAGACAAGTTATTGCTGGTGAGAGGCAGGTGTTCGCCGCTGCCACTCACCACCCGATAACCCATGTTCTCCATACCCGCAGGGTTTTTACGTGCCTTGGGCAGGATCTCATTGACTAGGATACTGCGCGGTACTGTCCAGGTAGGGTTAAAGATCACCTTGCTGACCCTGGTGGTAATTTCTGGAGTGGCGTGTTTTTTCTTGCCTACCACAACATTCATCGCCAGCTTCACCCGGTCATCCTCCACGTATTGCAGGCGGTAGGCCGGGATGTTCACCTGGATGAAGCGCTTGCCAAGAGTGGCGGGCAATTCCTCGCGACGCTGGATGTTCATCTCCACAATCCTGGCGCGCGCGGTGGGTGAGAGATTCAGGCGTTTGCGGGTAGCGCGCCCGACAATGCCGTCCGGTTTGAGCCCGTGGCGCTTCTGGAAGCGCAGTAGCGCCTCGTGCAGGCCCCGGTCGAAGCGATTGCGGTCAACTCCGCCATAGCTGTAGCGGCCCTGGTAGTCTCCATAGAGCGTGAGGATATCTCTCAGGCGGCCCACGTGGGGGTGACGGGCCCCCATGGTCATGGCCGGTCCGGGAGGTATCGGGCGCCAGCGACCACTGCTGGAGATTTTGCGCAGCCGTTCAAGAGCGCTTCTGAGTGCGTAGACATCGCTACCGTAAGGCGTACTTTCCTCGAAGTAAGGTCCCTCGCTGTTTTCTGAACGTGATGGAGAAGCCCGGCGGGGCTCATTACTATTGCGGCCCTGATTGTAGTAAACCCGGCTGCCGTCCCTGCGGGCACCGGCGTTGCTACCAGCGTTTTCACTGTGGGAGTTGTAGCGGGTACGCTGCTCATTGCGGGTTCTAGTGGACCCGGAGAGCTTGCGTTCGCGGTCGGTATTGTACTCGCGGGAGTAATAGCGGCTGCGCGGTTTACTACCAATATTGCGCGCCCGGTCATAGCCGCGGAAGTATTTGCGCCCACTGGGCTCATTGCTCGTCTGTTGTGGGGCCCTGCCGTAGGCCACCATGCGAAAGCCCTGGTGTTCGCGCAGAACAGGTGTTACGCCCCGGCGCGGGCGGCTCTTTGGATGGATTCTGTCGAGCTGGGTATCTTGGGCATAGGACACAAAAGCGTCGGTCAACAAGATATCCAGCACCGCGGCCATCTGCAGGCGCTGGGGTGTGTCCCGCAAGGTGCGGTCGAAATAACCGAGGTGATAGCGATAGTCCACCATACTGCTGGGGTTGCCGGAGCTGGCCGCGGTCAGCTGTTTTAGTAGGTCGTTGGCGCTGTCGCTCAGGTTGTAGTTATCGAACCAAAGCAGGCGATAGTTGGTGCGCTGGTAAATTCTGCGCACTGCAGCGGGGTTGAAGATAGGATCCTGGGCGGGCCATGCGTCGGGGTTCTCTTCCAGCCAATGCACCAAGTGCGGGCGAACCGCGTTCTCCGGCAACACCGGCACCGTTTTCTGGTTGGCGGAAAAGGCGTAATAAAGGATAGAGACGCAGAGACTGCCGAGAATCAGCACGGGCAGAATGGATTTGTGATTGCGCTGCTCTGGGTTGAAATAAGACATGGTACCTCGGCGATACAGCAGGGGCCCGGTGTTGTCCTGTGGATAATGCCGGGCGCCAGATCGTTCATACCTTCCGAACCTGAAGCGAACCCATCCTGAGACTGTTTGGTGTCTAGCGATGGCTCGCACTTGTCATGCGTCCCGCGCGACGTCCTCTTATTGAGACAGTAATTGGCGTCACACTTGCGCGAAACTCAACCAATTCCAGTCTGTGAATCTAAGTATGGCAATAAATGCAGAATTTGCTTGGCGTTTCTTTCTTCTGAGAATAGGTGCCGCGGCTACTGCTGTCGGAGCGCCGAAAAAATCGTAAATTGCTCAATGGCGTTCTGGTATTGGTGGAAATTTATCAACCAGTCACTCTGTGCTTGGACGAATAGATACGGCCAACTTTTCGGTCAGCCCTCAAAAACCTTACTAATTTCAGGGGCTTGCCGAGGGCTGTTAGGGGATGGAAAAGTGGCGTAGTGGTCCGGAACGTGTCCCCTGGGTAAAGCTCTGTTCCCACAGCTGGGTCAGGCCGCTGCGGTGAACCGCAATAATCGTGCTGGCGCGAGTTCCATAACCTTGCGCGATGTCGCCATCGGCAACATCGTTTGGCAGGAGATTCTCTCTCTGCACTATCCGCACAAAAATTGGCGACAGGGCACGTTCCAAAGGCAGGCCCGCGCCGGTATTGGGTAGTCCCGCGTCCGCTGCTGGGGAGGTATCGCGGAGGAGGCTCAGGGCGGGACCAATAAAGTTCGTTTGGTTGATTGGGCCATCGACGCACCTGATCATTTCCGCCAGCGCGGCTTTGCCCTTTTCAACCTTGGGCCAGGGGGCATCGGGCGCACCGTTGGAGATACCGTGCACACCGGAAGAAAAGGCAAAAGGGCGGTGGCGGTTGCCGGCACAGACCAGGGGTTGGTTGGCACCCTGGGCGAATAACAGCGCATTAAATCCGCGATATCGCACGCCCTCAAGGCCCTGTGCGAACTGTTCGGGGGAGCTGTAAGTCGTCAGGAATTTCTGTGGGATTTCTCCGCGAGACAAAACATCGCCGGGTTCCGCCCGGTCGGGCTCGCGGATGTTGGTGACGGCAGCCACCCGCCCCCGAGCGATACCCGCCCAAGTACCCCCCGCCCGCAGGTCCCGCCCCGCGATCATTTGGCCGCCCCTCCAGGGCCCCGCTGGATCAGTTTCTCTGGCGTAAAATTCATCTCGATTGGCAATCAGCAGAAGCGGGTAGTCCGGGTGGCAGTGGTAGGCAAACAGCAATAGGCAGATGACGTATTCC
This sequence comes from uncultured Microbulbifer sp., assembly GCF_947498635.1. Classification (GTDB taxonomy): domain Bacteria; phylum Pseudomonadota; class Gammaproteobacteria; order Pseudomonadales; family Cellvibrionaceae; genus Microbulbifer; species Microbulbifer echini. The sequence goes on from NZ_CANMKV010000005.1 coordinate 88,388, forward strand.
TGGGAGGCGGCTGATGGCGCGCCTCTTTCGCTGGGGGGCGCTTTGCGACCATAATACGCGCTTCGCCAACAATCTCGATTCTCCCATGCTGACTTATCCAGAAATCGATCCAGTGGCCATTGCTATTGGCCCTTTAAAAGTGCACTGGTACGGCCTTATGTACCTGTTCGGCTTTATTGTCGCCTGGTGGCTGGCATTGCGACGCAGCACCAGGCCCTGGTCCCCGGTGATCAAGTCGGAGGTGGAGGATCTGATTCTCTACTGCGCGATCGGCGTGGTTGTGGGTGGCCGGCTCGGCTACATGTTCTTCTACAACTTCCCGCAGCTGATGGAAAATCCGCTTTCCCTGCTCAAAGTGTGGGAAGGTGGCATGAGTTTCCATGGAGGGCTGGTCGGTGTGATGTTAGCCACAGTGCTCTATGCCCGTAAAATTGGCACAACCTTCCCGGCGCTAATCGACTTTGTCGCCCCGCTGGTGCCCATCGGTCTCGGGTTGGGGCGGCTCGGTAATTTTATCGGTCAGGAACTTTGGGGCCGCCCAACGGAAGGCCCTTGGGGCATGGTATTTCCCAAGGATCCGGAGTTGTTGGCCAGGCATCCATCACAGCTGTATCAGGCTTTTCTCGAAGGGCTGGTGCTCTTTGCGTTGCTCTGGTGGTTCTCCAGCAAGCCGCGCCCACGCCTCGCCGTTGGCGGTATGTTTGTACTTTTTTACGGCATTTTCCGCTTCCTGGTGGAGTTTGTAAGAGAGCCGGACGGCCATATAGGCTTTGATCTGTTCGGCTGGATGACCCGCGGTCAGCTTTTGAGTCTGCCGATGATTGTTGCCGGTATCGCCCTGCTGGTGTGGAGCTACCGCACTCAGCCGCTGCCCCAGGGGCGCGGAAAGGCGAGTAATAAAGAAACACGTTCCCAGGTAAATGGCGGAGCCTAGATAGAAATGAAGCAGTACCTCGATCTAATGCGCCATGTGCGTGAAAATGGCACAGTGAAAAGTGACCGTACCGGCACCGGCACCCTGAGCGTGTTTGGCTATCAAATGCGCTTTGATCTGGCCGAAGGTTTTCCTCTAATTACTACGAAAAAGTGTCATTTGCGCTCGATTGTTCATGAACTTCTGTGGTTTTTACAGGGCGATACCAATATTCGCTACCTGCAGGAAAACAAAGTGCGGATCTGGGATGAATGGGCCACCCAGGATGGCGACTTAGGGCCAGTTTATGGCCACCAATGGCGCTCATGGCCCACTCCAGATGGGCGCAGGATTGACCAGATTGAACAGCTGCTGCAGCAGCTGAAAACCCGCCCGGACTCCCGCCGTTTGATGGTTAGCGCCTGGAATCCGGCCGACCTTCCCGATGAGGGCGTTTCTCCTGCGGACAATGCCCGCGAGGGACGTATGGCGTTGGCTCCCTGTCACGCCCTATTTCAGTTCTACGTCGCGGATGGCAGGTTGTCCTGCCAGCTCTATCAGCGCAGCGCCGATATCTTTCTCGGGGTGCCTTTCAATATCGCTTCCTATAGCCTTTTGACCTTGATGCTGGCGCAGGTGTGTGATTTGCAGCCGGGTGAATTTATCCACACCTTTGGCGATGCGCATCTTTACTCCAATCATCTGGAGCAGGTGGAGTTGCAGTTGCAGCGGGAGCCTTTACCTCTGCCCAAAATGCTCCTCAACCCCGAAGTTAAAGACCTCTTTGCTTTCCGCTTTGAGGATTTCGAGTTGCAGGACTATCGGGCGCACCCGCATATCCCGGCACCAGTAGCGGTTTAGGAGGTGGAATCGGTGGATACACCTATTGCACTGATTGCGGCTGTGGCGCGCAATGGCGCTATCGGTAGGGAAAATCAGCTGCCCTGGCGCATTTCCGGCGACCTGCAGTTCTTTAAGCGCACCACGATGGGGAAACCTATCGTGATGGGGCGCAAGACTTATGAGTCTATAGGCCGCCCGCTACCTGGCCGCGCCAATATCGTGATTACCCGCAACCCCAACTGGCAGGCTGAGGGGGTTGAGGTTGTGGATTCTTTGGCGTCTGCTCTCGAGCTTGCCGGTGGGTATGCCACTGAGACTGGCGCCAGCGAACTGATGGTGATTGGCGGTGCGCAGATTTACCGCCTGGCTATGCCGCGGGCGGCCCGCCTTTACATCACAGAGGTGGATGCGGAAGTGGCGGGCGATGCGTTCTTTCCTACACTTAATGACTCATGGGTCGAGGTTGTACGGGAGTGTTACCCAGCCTCCGACAAGAATGAGTACAACTACGCATTAGTTCAGTACGACAGATTTAAATAAAAACAATTTGATTAAAAGTTGATCAATCTGTTAAATTCTGCGACAGCTTACACAAGGAACTTCGCCGCTAATGTGTGCAAGCGACCCGGTTTTGTTACCTGGGTGTTACCTTGCTACCCATGCGGGCCGATGCTGGCAATCGGCATTTGAATAATCAAATCGGCTGTTTACAATGTGCGGCTCTTAGCTGTCTTCTAACCAATGTTTTTAAAACAAAAGGACACCGCGTTGTGGCAGCTAACTCATCGCGACCATGTTGTGAAATATTGAACCCACTGGGGGGTCTAATGAAAACCAAGCGATTCATGGCTGTGGCGCTGACCACTGCGTTGTCTGCCGGCGCGCTCTACGGCAGCGTAGCCACTGCGGATACTCTCGATAACGTACTCGCCGTCGGCCAGCAGAAAACCACTGCGGCCCAGGCATCGCAAAAGCGCATCGACAAGATTGCCGAAGAAACCAGCGGCCTGCTGCAGGACTTCAAGGTGGTTAATAAAGAAATCGATGGTCTGCGAGTGTATAACCGTCAGCTGGAAAAACAGCTGGCCAATCAGCTCGAAGTGATCAATGAGCTGGATGATTCCATTGCCAACGTCACGGTAATTGAGCGTCAGATCCAGCCGCTGATTCTGCGTATGCTGGACGGCCTGGAACAGTTCATTGAACTGGATGCCCCGTTCAAACTGGACGAGCGCATGGCCAACCTCGAAGGCGTAAAGAACAATATGGACCGTTCCGATATTACCGTTGCGGAAAAATTCCGCCAGGTACTGGAACTGTACAATTTCGAAGCGGAATACGCGCGTAAGATCGACACTTACGGCGATTCCCTGAACGTCAACGGTCAGGAGCGCGAAGTGAAAGTGCTGCAAATTGGCCGTATTGCCCTGCTGGCTCAGACCACGGATTCCAAGATTTCTCTCGCCTACGACAAAGGCCAAAAAGCCTGGGTTGAGATTGATGCTGGCGAATACCGCCGCGCCCTCATGAACGGCCTCAAGATCGCCAAGAAGCAGGCCACTATCGATATCATGACTATGCCGATCGCGGCACCGGAGGCAGCGCAATGAAATCCTCTATCGCCAAACGTGTACTAGTTGCAGCAGCGGCTGGCCTGATCAGCTTCTCAGCTGTTGCACAGGAAAAAGCCTCCTCTCTCGACGACCTGCTCAAGATGGTTAAGCAATCCAAGGTTGCCGAGTCCAAGGAGCACAGGCAGCGCGAAGCCGAGTTCCGCCGTCAGAAGTCCAACCAGCAGAGCCTGCTGAAGAAAGCCAAAGACACCCGCACCGCTGAAGAGAAACGCTCTGCCGAACTGGAAAAGAAATACCAGGAACAGGAAGTGGCTGTAGACCAGAAGCGTCAGCAGCTGGATGAGCGCCTGGGTTCTTTGAAAGAACTGTTCGGCCATATGTCTTCTACCGCGGCAGATCTGCGTGCGAACGTTGGTTCCTCTCTGGTTTCCGCTCAGTACCCCGGTCGTACCGAGTTTATCGACGGCCTGCTGGCCAAGATGAACAGTGCAACCAAGTTGCCGACTATCGAGGAAATCGAGCGTCTGTGGTTTGAATTGCAACGTGAAACCGTAGAATCCGGCAAGGTTGTTAAGTTCAACGCTACGGTGATTAAGCCCAGCGGCGAGCAGGCTGAGCAGGAGGTGGTTCGTGTTGGTAACTTTAACTTGGTTTCCAACGGCAAGTACCTGGAAATGAACGACGCCTACAAAATGGCGGAACTGATTCGCCAGCCGGATGCCAAGTTCCAAAGCATGGCGGAAAGCCTGCAGGCTTCCACCGCTGGGTTCAGTGCTTTTGGTGTTGACCCGACTGGTCCTACGGGCGGCTCCTACTTGAAAGCTATGATCAACAGCCCCGACCTCGTTGAGCGCTGGCACCAGGGCGGCATCGTTGGCTACATCATCTCTGCGGTTGGTGTATTCGCCATGCTGCTGGCCATCTTCCGCCTGATCGTACTGACCGGTGTTAGTGCCAAAGTAAGTGCTCAGCTGCGTTCCTCTACCCCGAACACCAACAACCCACTGGGTCGTGTACTGGCTGTTGCGGAAGAGAACAAAGGTGTCGACGGCGAGACTCTCGAGCTGAAGATGGAAGAGGCCGTATTGAAAGAGCGCCCGGCGGTAGAGTCTGGTCTCAACCTGTTGAAGATCATTGCCATGGTAGCCCCGCTGCTGGGTCTGCTGGGTACCGTTACCGGTATGATCATTACCTTCCAGGCGATCACTATCTTCGGTGCCGGTGATCCTAAAGCAATGGCTGGTGGTATCTCTTCCGCCCTGATCACCACCGTTCTGGGTCTGGTAGTGGCTATCCCCACTGTACTGATGCACACCGTAGTCAACGGTCGCGCCAAGCGTGTCCTGCACATTCTGGAAGAGCAGAGTGCCGGTATCGTGGCAGAAAACGCCGAGCGTAAATAAGAGGAGGCGGCAACATGCACGCATTAAATGACGCATGGGCCGCCGTCAACGCCTTTATGGCGTCGGGCGGGCCAGTACTGTTCCTGATCGCCGGCCTGACCTTCTTTATGTGGACGCTGATTTTTGAACGTGTTTTTTACTTTAACAAAGCGTTAAAGAGCGACGTTCAAGGTGCGGTAGACCAGTGGGAGGAGCGCAACGAGCGCAAATCCTGGTCTTCCCACCAGATCCGTTACGCGATGATTTCCCGGGTATCCGAGAAGATTCAGGACAATATGGACATGATCCAGGCCTGTGTTGCCCTAGCACCTCTGTTCGGGCTGCTGGGTACGGTCTGGGGCATGATCAACGTGTTCGATGTTCTCGCGATTACTGGTGGTGGCGACGCCAAACAGATGGCCAGTGGTGTATCCATGGCAACTATCCCGACGATGGCGGGTATGGTTGCGGCCCTCTCTGGTGTATTTGCCAACACCTATCTCGCTCGTAAGGCTGAGCGTGAGACCCAGCTTTTGGAAGATCATCTGACCATGGATCACTAGGCACACATCAGCGAATAGGCGAGCTTATTTGCTGTGAAGGTTTAGCCAAGCCAGAAATTTTCGCCGGGGGCCCTCTCTGGGCTTCCGCCGGAAAAGTTCGCTAAGAGAGTTGCTATGAGCAAAAGACAAAATACGGCAGAAGAAGAAGCCGGCGCTATCGACCTCACGCCCATGCTGGACGTGGTGTTTATCATGCTGATCTTCTTTATCGTCACCGCGACCTTTATCAAGGAGCCGGGTGCTGATGTTGTGAAGCCGGAAGCGACAACCGCAGAACTCAAAGCCGCCTCAATTCTGGTAGCGATCAACGATAGTGATGAGATCTGGATTGCCAAAGATAAGGTTGATGAGCGCCAGGTAAAGATTGTCCTGGAACGCCTCTACTCGGAAAACCCGAAAGGGTGGTTGGTGATTCAGCCCGATAAGGAAGCGAGTATTGAGAAGATTGCCCTGATTGCGGAAGCGGCCAGGAAGATCGGTATCAAGAAAGTTTCGGTCGCGACAGAAAAGAGTTAACAGCTATGAATCCGGTAAGACTTCTTGGGGCAGGTACGCTGGCAGTAGCCACAACCTTTGGCCTCATCTTCACCATGCATCAGCTGATTGCGGCAAACATGAAGGCTCCAGAGGACAAGGAGCAGTTCAAAGTTGCCGATGTGGTGATGCCTGAGCAGAAGATTGAAACACAGTACGATACGACCAAGCCGGTGAAACCGGAGGATCCTGAGACTCCGCCGCCGGAAATGCCAGAGCCGGAGTTCGAAGAACCGGACATCGATGGTGGCATCAGCATTTCTGCACCGAAAGCCTCTGGTGGTGTCAAGCTTACGGGCTTTAGCTTTGGTGAGGGTGATTATCTGCCGATCGTCAAGGTTCAGCCTCAGTATCCACGCCGCGCTCTTCAGCGAGGTATGGAAGGCTTTGTGATTGTTGAATACACGGTGACCACCAACGGTTCTGTGCGCGACCCCAAAGTGGTCGAAGCTTTTACCCTGGACGGCAAGCCGACCTCTGTTTTTAACAGGGCCGCGCTCAAGTCTGCGCTGAAGTATAAGTACAAGCCGCGGGTAGTTGATGGCAAGCCGACTGAAGTCCCCAATGTGCGGACTAAGATTAGCTTTAATATGGCTAAGGACTAAGGGGGAAGCACTATGAAGTTGACAAGCATTCGCAAAGGTTTGTCCAAGCTCGCTCTGCGCACCTCTGTGGCACTACCCCTGGTGCTGGCACCGGCGGTCAGTGTCACCGTGCTCGAAGCAGCGGGTGTTTCCGCACCTTTCGCTTCTGCCCTGGCGCAGGAGCAAAAAAAGCCCAGCAAACAGAAGAGCCGCAAAGTACCGGCTATGCGCGAAGCCGCGTATAAAAAGCTGGAAAAAGCCCAGGAAGCTGCCGACGCAGAGGACTGGGCGGGCGCCCTTGTCGCGCTGAAGGAGATGGATGCGAGTAAGAAGCGGTACAACGGCTATGAAGTAGCGCAGATGTACAATTTCTTCGGTGTCGTTTACTACAGTACTGAGCGTTATAAGCAGGCAATCCCGTACTTTAAGAAAGTATTGAGCCAGGGTGAGAAAAACCTACCGGTGGCACTTGAAGTGGGAACCTTATTCACTCTTGCTCAGCTCTACTTCGTCACAGAGGACTACAAGCAGGCGATCAATTACCTGAACCAATGGTTCAAAGTTTCCGATCGTATTACTGCCGACTCCTACGCTTTGCGTGCCCAGGCTTATAACCAGGTTGGCAATCAGAGCAAGGCACTCGCGGATATTAATGTTGCGGTGTCCATGTACGAGAAAGAGGGCAAGGTACCGAAAGAGGGGTGGTACGGTCTTCAGCAGTACATTTACTTCGAGCGCAGTGATTATAAAAAAGTAGCCGGTGTTCTGGAAAAGCTGGTGCAGCATTATCCGAAGCCTGTGTATTACAAAACACTGGCTGCGATGTATGGCGAGCTCAAACGCGATAAAGACCAGCTGCATATGATGGAGGCGGCTTATCTTGCCGGCGCTTTGGAGAAGGATCGGGACCTGTTGAACATGGGTTATCTCTTTATGGGGCATGATATGCCTTATAAGGGGGCCAAGGTGATTGCCAAGGGCATCAAAGAGAAGAAGATTCCACGTACAGCCAAGAACCTGGAGACACTTGCCCAGGCTTACCAGATGGCTCAAGAGCTGCAAAAAGCGATCCCCCAGCTGGAAGCGGCCGCTAGTCTTTCCGACAAGGGTGAAATCTACTCGCGTCTGGCTGGTATCTACCTGGATCTGGACCAGAATGAGAAAGCCATTTCCATGGGTAAAAAAGCTCTAAAGAAAGGCAATATCAAGCGTGTTGATACCCTGCATGTCGTGATGGGCATGGCGAATGCCAACTTGAAGCGCTATGACGCCGCTTTAGTAAGTCTTAAAAAGGCTGAAAAAGATGAACGCTCTGAGAAGTTTGCCAAGCAGTGGATAGCCTTTGTGAAAGGTGAACAGGAGCGTGAAAAGCAGCTGGCAATTTAATTGTTGAGTTAGCTTTTTAGGTCCTCGAGAAAGCCGTGCAGAAATGCACGGCTTTTTTTATGTTCTTTTACTTCTGATTTCCAATACAAAAAATTGAGAAAACCTGTATTAACGAACTATTTGCATTTTTATATAAATTGGCTAATGATTAGAGTCAGCTGATCAGCTTTTTCCATTACGGCACTTGGATGCCTTTTACGCACCCTAATAACAATAGGAGAGGTGTTATGGATAGAGCTTGCACGCCAATTTCCAGCCCCGAATTTTTCCCTACCCACTTGCTTTCTAGTTATGCGAAGGGCTTAGCCTACGCTGCCCTGACCACCCTCGGGTTGATTTTTTTAATGAGCCAGTTGATCTCCACTCGTTTTGAGGAGCCTCTAGCAAAGCCATTACCGACGATTCAGCCTATCGATATTACCGAGAAGAAAGTGGTTACCATGAAAGAGTATGAGGCACCGGCAAGCCCTCAGGAAGTTCCGCCAACGCTTCAGCCTCCCAGAGAGAAAGAAGATGTAAAGGTTATAAATACCAATACAACAGTGACGCCTCCGGTTGTTATTAACGAAGGCATTTTTGATTTGGTATCGAGAGACCCTTTGCCTGTTTATAAGCCCGCACCGCGTTACCCCAGTGCGGCTCTGCGCAGAGGCATAGAGGGGTACGTGATTGTAGAGTTTGTGATAACCAAAACCGGCGCGGTACGTAATGTCAGGGTCGTTGCTGGCTATGATAGCGCCGGTAATGCCACCAGCGTATTTAACCGCTCGGCGCTGGCAGCGGCAGAGCGCTTCAAATATCAGCCGCAAGTGGAAGATGGCCAGCCGGTTGAGCGCTATGGCGTGCGCAATCGTATTGCCTATAAATTGGCGCAATAAAAAAACGGCCCACTGGGGCCGTTTTTTTAAATCCCAGGTATTTCTACCTAATCAATTTCCCGCACCGCGCCCCGGTCGGCACTGGTGGCAAGTAATGCGTAGGCTTTTAGCGCCTTGCTGACTTTGCGCGGACGCGGTTCACTCGGCTTCCAGGCCGCCTGACCGCACCCGCTCATTTCCTGACGACGTTTGTTGAGTTCGTCTTCACTAATAACAATCTCAATTTTGCGTGCGGGTATATCGATTCGAATTGGGTCGCCATTACGGACTAGGGCGATGTTGCCACCGGAGGCGGCTTCCGGGGATACGTGGCCGATTGATAGACCGGAGGTACCGCCGGAAAAGCGGCCATCGGTGATCAGGGCACAGTGCTCCCCAAGCCCCTTGGATTTTAAGTAACTAGTGGGGTAAAGCATCTCCTGCATACCGGGGCCGCCTTTGGGTCCCTCATAGCGCACAATCACCGCTTCACCCTTATGTACCTTGCCATCGAGAATATGGGCAACAGCGGCTTCCTGACTTTCGACGACGTGGGCTGGGCCTTCGAATTGCCACAATGACTCGTCAATGCCGGAAGTTTTTACCACACAACCATTGGGGGCCAGGTTGCCAAACAGTACCGCCAGGCCCCCTTCCGCTGAATAGGCGTGATCTGCGGAGCGGATACAACCGTGCTGGCGGTCGGCATCCAGGGTCGGCCAGCGACAGGCTTGGCTGAAAGCGGTTTGAGTGGGAATGCCTGCGGGGCCGGCGCGGTAAAAGTCGTGCACAGAGTTGTCATCGGTGCGGCTGATATCCCAGCGGTTCAGCGCATCGGCGAGGGAGCCGCCGTAGGCGGTGGGTTGCGAGGTATCGATCAGTCCGGCGGACTCCAGCTCGCCGAGAATTGCCATAACGCCCCCCGCCCGGTGGACGTCTTCGACATGGTACTTTTCGATGTTGGGAGCGACTTTACACAGTTGGGGAACCTCGCGGGAGAGCCGGTCGATATCCTCTAAATGAAAATCGATATCCCCCTCCTGGGCAGCGGCGAGCAGGTGCAAAATGGTGTTGGTCGAGCCTCCCATGGCGATATCGAGGGCCATGGCATTCATGAAGGCGGTGCGGTTGGCGATGTTACGGGGTAGGGCACTCTCGTCATTTTTTTCGTAGTAACGCTTAGTCAGGGCAACGATTTCCCGCCCAGCGCGCAGAAAGAGCTCTTTGCGGTCTGCGTGGGTGGCCAGCAGGGTGCCGTTGCCCGGTAGCGAGAGCCCCAGAGCCTCGGTGAGACAGTTCATGGAGTTGGCGGTAAACATGCCGGAGCAGGACCCACAGGTGGGGCAGGCAGAGCGCTCGTACTCGGCCACCTCCTCATCGGAGGCCGTATCGGTGGCGGCGATCACCATAGCGTCCACCAGATCCAGTTTGTGATCGGCCAATTTGGTTTTGCCGGCCTCCATCGGGCCGCCGGAAACAAAGATCACCGGGATATTCAGGCGCAGCGCGGCCATCAGCATTCCGGGGGTGATCTTGTCGCAATTGGAAATACATACCAGGGCATCGGCGCAGTGGGCATTGACCATGTACTCTACTGAGTCGGCGATAATCTCGCGACTGGGGAGGCTGTAGAGCATGCCGTCGTGGCCCATGGCGATGCCGTCGTCTACGGCGATGGTGTTGAACTCCTTGGCGACGCCGCCGGCGCGCTCGATCTCCCGCGCGACCAGTTGCCCCATATCTTTCAGGTGCACATGACCCGGTACGAACTGGGTGAAGGAGTTGGCGATAGCAATAATGGGTTTGTGAAAATCTGCATCGGTCATGCCTGTGGCGCGCCACAGGGCTCGGGCGCCGGCCATATTGCGTCCGGCGGTGGAGGTACGGGAACGATATCTGGGCATGATTCAAGCATCCGGCTAGGCAAATTAAAGCGACAGCTTAGCAAAAAAAGCCCATATTCGGGATGTTTTCACCCATTAGTGGTCCACTGAGTGCGTTACTAGGATAACGATTTCGAATAAGGTGGTGTCGAACTTGCCTAAGCGTCGTTATCCCAGCCCAAACGCTTGCGCAGGATGCGGGAATTGCGCTGAATGTTGTATAAGGATTTCCGCGAGGCGGGCAGATCACTGACATTCACCTGCTCAAAGCCTTGCTCAATAAACCAGTGTTCGGTCTGGGTGGTGAGGACATAGAGCTCGCAAATATGGATTGTGCGAGCCTGGCGCTCCAGGTGGCGCATTAGTTTGGCGCCGCGACCGCCGCCGCGAAAATCCGGATGGCTGGCCACACACGCGATTTCCGCTGCGGATGTTGGACCGCCTTCCTCCTGGATGGGGTAGAGCGCGGCACAGGCCACAGGCGTCCCATCGACCTCCACCAGGGTAAAGTGCTCAATTTCCGCTTCGAGTTTTTCCCGTGAGCGCCGTACCAACACCCCCTGTTTTTCCAGCGGGCGGATCAGGCCCAGAATGCCCCCCACATCGGTGATACGGGCCCGGCGCACGACCTCATAACTATCCCGGTAGATCATGGTTCCTGCACCCTCACGGCGAAAGAGTTCCTGGATCAGGGCGCCATTCTGGCAATAGCTAAGAAGGTGAACTCGGGCAATACCGGAATTACACGCGCGAATAGCGCACTGCAGGGTCTCACTCTGTACCCGGGTGGCGGCCTGCTCGGCCTGAACAATGCTGAGTTCATTGACCGGGTTGTCATTGAGTAGCAATTGGGCCGGCTCGCGAAATAGCACCAGCTTTTCGGCGCGCAATGCGCGCGCGGCCTCCGCGGCCAGATCCAGGTAGTTGATGTTAAATAGCTCACCAGTCAGAGAGGTGCCCAGTGGCGATAGCAATACCAGCGCGCCCTGGTCCAGAGCTTGTTCAATCGTATTGATTTCCATACGCCTGACCGTGCCGGTCCAGCCGAGGTCCACGCCATCGAGAATCCCGCAGGGGCGGGCGGTGACCAGATTTCCCGAGATCACTTTCAATGCCGAGCGGGCCATAGGGGAATCGGGGAGCCCTTGGGAAAAAGCGGCTTCAATATCGAAACGTAATCTCCCCACTGCGGCTTTAATGACTTCCAAACTTTCCCTGTCGGTGATGCGCTTACTGCCGTGAAAACGGTTCTCGATACCGCGTTCATCGAGGGCGCGGCTGACCTGTGCGCGGGAACCGTGCACCACTACCAGGCGCACACCTAGACTGGCGAGGAGGGCCAGGTCGTGAACCAGGTTGCGAAAATTATGATGTTCCAGGCCGTCGCCGGGAATGCCGACCACCAGAGTGCGACCACGCAGATCGTTGATATAGGGTGCCGCGTGGCGGAACCAGTTGAGAGAGGCGTTTTCGTCGCTCACTAATGCCTTACCGTCTGTCGAAGTGTTTGCGATTTAAGGGCGCAGCCGAATACGGGTCTGCGGTATAGCCCGGTTTAGAGGCAGAAGCGGCCGATCAGGTTGTGCAATATTTTCACCATCGGCTCTATACGGTCCAAACCGAGGTATTCATCCGGTTGGTGTGCCTGGTCGATATCGCCTGGGCCGAGCACAATAGTGTCAATATTCAGACTCTTCAAGTAGGGGGCCTCAGTGCCGAAGGCGACACTCTCGGCTTTGTAACCCGTGAGCTTTTCGGCAACCTTGACCAGCTCGGAATCACGGCTTTGCTCAAAGGGCTCGGTGCCGGGAAAGAGTGGGACTATTTCCATCTGAATTCTGTCGCTGGGGATGCGGGCCTGCAACCTTTGCTGCAGTTCCGCACGCAATTCCTCAAGAGCCATGCCCGGTAAGGGGCGCACATCAAACTGCAGCTCCGCCGCGCCGCAGATGCGATTGGGATTGTCGCCGCCGTGGATGCAGCCCAGGTTCAAGGTGGGCACGGGGACGACAAACCCGGTGTTATTATATTTCTCCTGCCACTCTCCCCGCAGGCTGAGCAGCTCTGCAATCACGCCGTGCATGGCCTCGAGGGCGCTGGCGCCGAGGCTTGGATCGGAGGAGTGGCCGGATTGTCCGGTGATGCGTACCGACTCCATCATCACGCCTTTATGCATACACACCGGACGCAAACCGGTAGGTTCTCCGATCACCGCGTAACGCCCCTTTGGCCGACCCGCCTTGACGAGCTCTCTGGCGCCGGTCATGGAGGTTTCCTCATCGGCAGTGGCAAGTATCGTCAGGGGTTGGCGCAGCGGTTGATGGCAAAAGGATCGTGCCGCTTCAATAGCCAGAGGGAAGAAACCCTTCATATCGCTGCTGCCCAAACCGTAGAGGCGGTTATCACGCTCCGTGAGTTTGAAGGGATCTGAGTGCCAAAGCCCTTCATCGTAGGGGACCGTATCGGTGTGTCCAGACAGTATCAAGCCACCTTCGGCACCTTCACGTGCGCCCAGGGTGGCGATCAGATTGGCCTTGTGGGGGCTGCCCGGGAGGGGCATCAGTTCAACGGCAAAGCCCAAAGTTTCTAGCCATGCGGAGAGCATTTCCACAATCGGGCGGTTGCCCATATCCAGAGCCGGGTCTGTGGCACTGACACTTGGGCAGGCGATTAGCTGTTGGAGTTGGGTTTTTAGCTCAGGTACTGCGATAGGTGCCATTGGGATTGTCCCTTATCTTATTGCGTCGCTCATTGAGAATAACCGCCACGGCAATGGCACATCCACCCAGAGCCAACCTGGGGATATCTGCATCGCGATTCCAGATCAACAGATTTACCAGCAGGCCGACTGGTACCAAAGCATTGTTCATGGCGGCGAGTGTCGCGGCGGAAACCTGGAGAGCCCCCTTGTTCCAGAGGAAATAGCCAAGGCCGGAGGCGACCAGCCCGAGCCACAGCAGCACAGTCCACTGCGTTGCGCTCTGCGGATATTGGGGGCGCCCCAGGATCAGCCAGGCAATCACGCTAACGAGGGCCGCACCGAGGAAAAACCATCCAAATGTCTGTCTCGGGGGAAGTGACTGATCCTGCCGCATAAATTGCCGATAGGCCACCTGGCCAGCGGCAAAGCACAGGTTAGCGCCCTGGACCACGGCAAAACCAGCCCAATAGTCTCCACTGGGAGAATCCCAGCGGATGATAGCTGCCCCGAATACTGCAAGCAGGGCAATGGCCAGATTCCACAGTGATAGGCGTCGCTCTATCAGATCGTAGAGCAGGGCGATATAGAGGGGGGTGAATATGGTGAACAATAGTACTTCAGGTACACTCAGCAAAAGGAATGATTGGTAATAAAAGAGGTACATGGCCCCAAGCTGTAGGCCTCCAATAGCCATTAGGGTTACGGCGTTGCGCGCGCTGCAGCGACGCCATTGCAACAGCGGAAGGAAAACCAGAGCGGCCAATAAAACTCGGGTCATCGCTGAAAAGTAGCTATCTACCTGCCCCGCCAGATAGACGCCGATGAGACTGAAAGAGAAGGCCCACAAGAGTGTGACAATGATAAGGAGTGGCATGTTAAAGCGTTCTCAGAGCCAAATTCACATGGCGAGTATTGGCCGGTGAGTATTGCGTGCGAGGGGGATAAATGGAAGCGCTCCACGCCCTGGAAGCCAGTACATGGCCCTGAAAAATCGGTAATCCGTGTGTCCCGGTATTCTTTCAATAGATGGTAGCGAGGGTTAGTTGAGGCGTGTTCAGAAGAGTTACCTGGGGGAAAAGGCAGAACTAAAAAAGGGAAGCTCAGCTTCCCTTTTTTAGTTCGATAGACCTGGCTGAGATCAGCCAAATAGCCCTTTAAAAAAGTAGAAGAATAGAATAGCTATACCCGCACCCGCGGGCAGCGTGATGACCCAGGAGGCCGCGATGGTCGTGATCATGCGCAGGTTAAGTGCGCCTATGCCCCGCGCCAAGCCGACGCCGAGCACCGCACCCACCAATGTGTGGGTGGTGGAAATGGGCAGGCCGGTGCCGGATGCCATCACCACCGTGGAGGCGGCGCCGAGCTCGGCGGCGAATCCGCGGCTGGGGGTCAGCTCGGTAATTTTTTTGCCGATGGTGGCCATTACCTTGAAACCGTAAGTGGCGAGGCCAACCACGATACCCAGGCCCCCGAGCAGGAGAATCCAGGACGGCATAGTGGCTTTAGCGGTGACGGCACCACTCTGGATGGTGTTCACTACCGCCGCCAGCGGGCCCACTGCGTTGGCCACGTCGTTGGAGCCGTGGGCGAAGGCCATGGCGCAGGCGGTGAAAATCATCAGGATGGCGAACACCCGCTCCACATTGGCAAAGCGATTTTCTGCTTCGATCGAGGGGTCGCGCTTAATGCGCTTGAGCATGCTGACGCCAACACCCGCGACGATCAGGCCGACAATCGCCGCAATGCCGGCATCCTGTATGAAGCTGAGCTTGATATTCGCATCTTTGAGAACGTGCTTCAGACCCTTGGTAAGGGTCACCATGGAGATCATCCAGCCTACCGCGAACATATAAAAAGGGATGTAGCGTTTGGCGTTGGCGAAAGGATCTTCGGTGTCGAGGATCAGGCGCTGAACACTGCGGAACAACAGGAAGGAGATGGTGCCTGCCAGCAGTGGCGACACGACCCAGCTCGCCACAATGCTACCCACCTTGCCCCAGGATACGGCATCGGCGGATATGCCCACCGCGGAGAAGCCCACAATGGCGCCGACAATAGAGTGGGTGGTGGATACCGGCCAACCTAGGATACTGGCCACCAGCAGCCAGGTACCCGCTGCGAGTAGCGCCGACAGCATACCGTACACCAGTAGCTGAGGTTGTGAGGCAAAGACGTCCGAATCGATAATGCCCTTACGTATGGTGGCGGTAACCTCCCCACCGGCCAGATAGGCGCCAGCAAATTCAAAAATCATGGCGATGACAATCGCCTGTTTGATAGTCAGTGCGCCGGAGCCTACTGAGGTACCCATGGCATTGGCGACATCATTGGCGCCAACGCCCCAGGCCATAAAGAAGCCCGCCACAATGGCCAGAATCAATAAGATATGGCCGTATTGACTAAGAATTTCCACGCTGAACCCCCTAACGTGCCAACAACAACTGCAAACGGTTACCCACGCTGTGGGCGCGATCAGCCAGTTCGCCGATCCATTCAATTATCCGGTAGAGGAACATGACATCCACCGGCGGTAAGTCTTTTTCTATACAAAACAGTGCAGCGCGAATCTCGACTTCCAATTTGTCTGACTTGCGTTCCAATTCATCCAGCTCTTCTGTCATACGCTTGGCGATGTTCACCTCGCGCCCGGCAAAGCCGCTCTCCAGCAGCTCGTCCAGCTCATTGATGGCGCGCAGTGCCTGGGCAGAAGTGGCCACAGCGCTCTCTACAAAGGTGGTCATCAGAGACTGCAGGTTCTGCGGGATCTGCATTTTTCTGCCCACCGCCAGCCCGGCGATGTCCTGAGCCGTATTGGCTACTTCGTCCTGTGCGTGCAGTAGTTCCAGCAGATCGGACCGCGAAACAGGCATAAACAAACTGTCCGGCAGGTGCAGACGCAGGTCTCTCTTGATGTCATCTGCGCGATTCTCTGTAGCAGAGATACGCAACTGAATTTGTTCCGCCTCTTCCAGGTCGCCTTTTATCAGGGCCTCGAAGAAGGGGATCAGGTCGGCTGAAGCCTCGTGGGCCGTAGCCATATGCTTCTCGATCGGCTTGATCGGTGAGCGGCCAAACAGATTGGCAATATTCGACAGGGCCATGGTTAGCTCCATTGCTCAGGACACGAAATCGGCGGCATGGTACCCCAATCGGGGCAACTTCGGTAATAGTGCGTTAACGATGCACTGTCCCCAATAGTTGATAGGGCTACAATGCGTCGTCATATGAGAATAAGGGGTTACCGATGGCTGAGAGCAGAGCGGCGGACAGGTTGCTGGATTTGCGCGGACTACTGGAAGACCTTGTCGTCCAAGGTTACGTGAGCAGGTTGGACGCGAACCGCATCGTGGGGTCGCCGCGCACCGCTGAGCAGGCACAGATGCACCCCCTTAGCTATATCGCCAGCTGCGATCTGGGAAACCAGAAGGCCCCCGGTACTCTGAGCCACGAGTTGCTCAGTGCCTGGTTGGCGGAGAGTTCCGCTCATCCCCTCTACCATATCGACCCGCTCAAAGTGAATGTGAATGCCGTCACAGAGGTGATGAGCTTTCAGTTTGCCAAGCGCCACCAAATTCTGTGTGTTGAGGCCGGTGCGGAAGAGCTGATGGTGGCTACCGCGCAACCCTTCACTCACGGTTGGGAAGAACAGCTGGAACACACCAGCGGGCGCCGGGTGCGCCGCGTGGTGGCAGATCCGGCGGATATCAAACGTTACTGTGTGGAATTTTACTCCCTGGCCAACTCCATTTCCGGCGCCAGTGGTCTGCAGGGTACCTCTGCGGCAAATAACTTCGAACAGTTACTGGAACTGGGCGGCCTCAAAGACCCAGAGGCCAACGACCAGCACATTGTTAATATTGTCGATTGGCTGCTACAGCACGCCTTTGATCAGCGCGCCAGTGATATCCATATCGAGCCCCGGCGCCAGGTGGGGCGCATACGCTTTCGTATCGACGGGGTCTTACATCCGATCCATGAATTGCCCGACCAAGTAAATGCGGCGGTGACCAGCCGCTTGAAAATCCTCGGGCGGATGAACGTAGCGGAGAAGCGCAAGCCCCAGGACGGCCGCATCAAAACCAAGCGACCCGATGGCAGTGAGGTGGAGCTGCGTCTGTCCACCCTACCCACTGCTTTCGGCGAGAAGTTGGTGATGCGAATCTTCGATCCTGAAGTATTGGCACGTTCCTACAGCGATCTGGGGCTCGCGGGTTCCGACCTGGCTCGTTGGCAGACAATGCTGGCGCGCCCCAACGGCATCGTGCTGGTTACCGGTCCAACGGGTTCGGGTAAAACCACAACCCTTTACACCGGCCTCAAGCAGTTGGCCACCAGTGCCGTTAATGTTTCCACGGTGGAAGACCCCATCGAGATGGTGGAAGAGAGCTTCAACCAGACCCAAGTGCACCATGCTATCGGTTTCGATTTTGCCGCGGGTATCCGCACTTTGATGCGCCAGGACCCAGACATCATCATGGTGGGAGAGATCCGCGACCTGGAAACCGCACAGATGGCCGTACAGGCGGCCCTCACCGGCCACCTAGTGATTTCCACTCTGCACACCAACGACGCCCCCACGGCGGTTACCCGCCTGCTGGACCTGGGGTTGCCCCATTACCTGCTGAAGTCCACCATTTTGGGCGTGATGGCCCAGCGCTTGGTGCGCACACTGTGCCCCGCGTGCAAGCGTGAAGACAAAATTGATGAGGCGGATTGGCACTCCCTGGTGCGCCCGTGGAAAGCGCCAATGCCCGATAAGGTATACGGGCCAGAAGGCTGCCTTGAATGTCGCAACACCGGATACAAAGGACGCCAGGGTATTTATGAAATCCTGCCGTTCAGCGAGGCGGTGCAGACGATCGTGACCCCCGATTGTGATCTGCAGCAGTTGCGCCGTCAGGCTATGCGCGATGGCATGAATAGCCTGCGTCTCTCGGGAGCCAAAAAAGTGGCGGCCGGTGTGACCACAGTAGCGGAAGTGTTGCGTGTGGCTCCGCCGCCAGATATCGCTTTTTGACCGAGAGCGGTGGGCCCAGCGGCCCCTTGTAGTGTTCACCACTTTTGGAAATAAGGACTGATTCCGTATGTTTGATAGCGCTATTTGCCCCGAGCCCCTGCAGTCCCAACTGCAATCCCTGTGGTGCGACTGGAGTGAAGAGGCGGGTTCGGAGCTGGCTGGGGAAGCGAAAGAACTATTGCGCGATAGGGCGCTTCGATTGGGGCTGGCGCGCAGTTTTATCGGCTCCGAGTTTTTTTATCGACAGTGTCGCCGCCAACCGCAGTTGTTGATAGATCTGCTGAAGAGTGATGACCAGGGCCTGCCGTTAGCCAGCTTTGATAGCGATGAAAGTCTCGATTTTTCCCTGCGGCAGCTGCGCAATCGCACAATCGCCGAAGTTATTTACCGGGATTTTGCCGACCAATGGGATATTCCAAAAGCCTGCCTGCGTCTCAGCGATCTGGCGGAGCTCGCGATCAACACCGCCTTGCAATGGCATCACGACCAATTGGCACAGCGCTACGGTGAGCCCCGCGATCGCCTGGGGAATGCACAGTCCATGGTGGTATTGGGAATGGGCAAATTGGGTGCCCGTGAATTGAATCTATCATCGGATATCGATCTGATTTTTGCCTATCCGGAGCCGGGCCACACCGACGGTGAACCGTGCGTGGAAAATCAGAAATTTTTCCAGCGCTTGGGGCAGCGTTTAATTAAATCCCTGGACGCGATTAACGCCGATGGTTTTGTGTTTCGCGTGGATATGCGCCTGCGCCCCTACGGCGATAGTGGCCCCCTGGTGAGTCATTTTGCCGCGCTGGAGGATTACTACCAGACCCAGGGGCGCGAATGGGAGCGCTATGCCATGGTTAAAGCGCGCCCAGTGGCTGGCAAAAGTGAAGTCGCGGCAGAGTTGATGGAATTATTGCGCCCCTTCACTTATCGCCGCTATATCGACTTCAGCGCGATTGATGCTCTGCGCGAAATGAAGGCCTTGATCCAGCGGCAGGTACGGGCTCGGGGACTCACGGACAATATTAAATTGGGCCGCGGTGGAATTCGTGAGGTGGAGTTTATTGCCCAGGCTTTTCAGTTGATTCGCGGGGGGCGCGAACCGGCGCTGCGTGAGCGCAATTTATTAAAACTGCTGCCTCTGTTGGAGTCCGATGGCCATGTGGAGCCCGGTGTAGCCGATGAGCTGGCAAATTGTTACCTGCTGCTGCGCCGTGTAGAGCACGCCCTGCAGGCCTATAAAGACCAGCAGACCCAGGCGTTGCCGCAGGATCAGTCGGAACGTGAGCGGCTCGCTTTCGCCCTCGGCCGCGACAGCTGGGATCAACTGTACGCTGAGCTCGCAGGGGTACGCAATGTGGTGGAGCGTGAGTTCGATACTGTTATCGCGCCGCCGGAAGAGATTGCGGAACCTCGCGTGGCAGAGGAGTGGCAGGGGCTATGGGGTAGCTGCAGTGAGGGGGGCAGTGAAGAGGTCAACCAGCAAACACTGGAAAATATCGGCTTTAGCCCGGCGCGTGAGGCGCTGGATCTGCTTCAAGACCTAAATGACTCCTCTATGGTAGCGGCTCTGCCGGCACCCTCGCGTGCGCGTTTGGACCAGTTTATGCCGCTGTTATTGGCCGCGGCCAGTTTACAGGAACGGCCACTTTTGGTGCTCGGCCGGGTGCTGCCTCTGGTGCGTTCCATATTGCGTCGCAGCGCTTATCTGGTGCTGATCAATGAAAATCCACCGGTGCTCAGCCAGTTGGTGCAATTGTGTAGCGCCAGCCCCAGAATCGCCGAGCAGTTGGCGCGCCATCCGATTCTGCTGGATGAACTGCTGGACTCCCGCCGTCTGTTGGCGCCGGCCACGGCGGCAGATATTGCCGATGAAGTGCGCCGCGAGCTGTTGCGGATTGACCCCGAAGATCTGGAGCTGCAGATGGAGGCGCTACGCTATTTCAAGCAGAGCCAGAGCCTTCGTATCGCCGCTCAGGAAGTTAGCGGTGCATTGCCGCTGATGCAGGTCAGCGACTCCCTCACTTGGCTGGCCGAGGGAATATTGCAGCAATCCCTCAGTTTGGCCTGGGCGCAGATGGTGGGTAAATACGGGCAGCCGGCCGGGGCCACGGCGGAAGATATGCATTTCGCTATCGTGGCCTACGGCAAGCTCGGTGGCTTGGAACTCTCTCATGGCTCGGATCTGGATATCGTATTTGTGCACGATGCGGATCCGCAGAGTTACACCGACGGCGATAACAGCATTGATAACCTGCGCTTCTACACCCGCCTTGCGCAGCGGCTGATTCATATCCTGCAAACTCGCACCTTGAGCGGACCCCTTTATGAGGTGGATACCCGCCTTCGCCCCTCGGGTAATTCGGGTCTGCTGGTTACTTCCATGACGGCCTTTGAAAAATATCAGCGCGAGAGCGCCTGGACCTGGGAGCACCAGGCTCTGGTGCGCGCACGTCCGGTTGCGGGCAGTGGCCCACTCTGTGAGGATTTTCAAGCGCTGCGCCTTAGATTGCTTTGCGAGCCGAGAAATGAGGGGAAACTGCGCGAGGAAGTGATCGCAATGCGCAATAAAATGCGCACCCATCTGGATAAGAGCAATGATCAGAATTTCGATCTGAAGCACGGCCCGGGCGGTATTGTCGATATTGAATTTTTGGTTCAATATGCGGCTCTGGCCTGGGCACAAGCTGCGCCCTCGATCGTGCGGTATACCGATAATATTCGCATTCTCGAAAGTCTGAACGACGCGGGCCTGATGCCGGCCAAACAGGTCGGGCATCTGATCGACGCCTACAAAGCCTACCGATCTGAAGGTCATCGCCTGGCACTACAACATTTGCCAGGGACAGTGAGCGATGACCGCTTCACAGCGGAAAGAAAGACCGTTCTAACAAACTGGCAGCAATTACTCGGTTAAAGCCCGGCTTTACCCTGCTGCCCGATTAAACTGTTTTTCAGGATTTGTAGGAGTTGCCCTATGTCTTTTGCCGACCGCGACGGCGTTATCTGGTTTGATGGTGAATTGGTGCCCTGGCGCGATGCGCGCGTGCATGTGCTGACCCATACCCTGCATTACGGTATGGGGGTGTTTGAAGGTGTACGCGCCTATGAGACCGACCGTGGAGCCAGTATCTTTCGGCTGCAGGATCACACTCGCCGATTATTCCGCTCTGCGAAAATCATGAATATCCCAATGCCTTTCAATGCCGATGAGCTGAATGAAGCCCAGCGTCTGGTGGTGCGGGAAAATAACCTGCATCAAGCCTACTTGCGGCCGATGGTGTTTTACGGGTCTGAGGGGATGGGATTGCGTGCAGAGGGTCTCACTACTCATGTGATTGTGGCTTCCTGGGAGTGGCCCAGCTATATGAGCCCCGAGGCACTGGAGCGCGGCATAAAGGTGAATACTTCCTCTTATACTCGCCACCACGTCAATATCAGCATGTGCAAGGCCAAGGCCAACGGCAATTACATTAATTCGATGCTGGCTCTGCAGGAGGCGATTCGCAACGGCTGTGAAGAAGCACTCTTGTTGGATCCCGAAGGCTATGTGGCCGAGGGCAGCGGGGAGAATTTTTTTATTGTCAGGGACGGGATTATCTATACCCCTGAGCTGACTTCCTGCCTGGATGGTATTACCAGGGATACGGTGATTGAGTTGGCCAGGGAGTGCGGTTATCGCGTCGTGGAAAAGCGTATTACCCGCGATGAGGTTTATATCGCCGACGAAGCTTTTTTCACCGGTACTGCGGCGGAAGTTCTACCTGTCAGTATGCTCGATGGGCGATCCATCGGCAGTGGCCATCGCGGACCAATCACTGGTCGCCTGCAGGGGCTTTATTTCGATGTGGTACAGGGGCGCAGTACTGCACATCGGGGATGGTTGAGCGATGTGGCCGATGGTAATTTTGGTGAGGATAATCGCTTTGCCGTTGCCTGAAACCGCTAGAGGCCAGTTAATTTTTTGATTTGATAACATGCATTTTAGCGTTTTGGAACGGCTATTGTTCAGCAATGGGGGGCTATCCCCCCCAAGCAGTATTTTTGAGCGCTACTTATTTTTGGGGCGGCCTACGCAGTAATAATCTATTCCGTTGTCATTCATGTGCTTGGGCTCATAGAGATTGCGCCCGTCAAAAATAACTGGGTTATTTAGCGCTTCAATTACTGCCTTTGTATCAATCGCTTTAAACTGTTGCCATTCGGTCGCGATAATGAGGGCGTCGGCTCCAGATAGCGCGACTTCTTTCGTGCCGCATAATTGCATATCCTCACGAACACCATATATCCGTTGGCACTCCTCCATGGCCTGGGGATCGAAGGCCTGCACTTTTGCTCCTAGCTGCCAAAGCTGCTCCATTAACGTGCGGCTGGGGGCTTCACGCATATCATCGGTATTGGGTTTGAAGGCAAGTCCCCAGAGTGCGATGGTTTTGCCGTTCAGGTCGTTGCCAAAATGCTCTTTAATTTTCTCAAGCAAATAGCTTTTCTGGGCCTGGTTTCGCTCCTCAACTGCATTCAATATACCGGGAGATATGCCCATTTGGGACGCCGTCGATATCAGTGCTTTTACATCTTTAGGAAAACATGAACCGCCGTAGCCGATGCCGGCATAGATGAAGTGGTAGCCAATGCGGGGATCGGAACCGATACCCTGGCGCACTTGCTCAATATCGGCCCCTACGTGATCGGCAATCTGTGCCATCTCATTCATAAAGCTGATTTTGGTGGCCAGCATGCAATTGGCTGCATATTTGGCCAGTTCCGCACTGCGGACATCCATGGTGATGATTTTTTCGTGGTTGCGGTTGAAGGGAGCATACAGTTGGCGCAGGGCATCCTCTGCGGAGGGACTGCTGGTTCCAATAATGATTCGGTCCGGTCGCATACAATCACTGACGGCAGAACCCTCTTTGAGGAATTCGGGGTTTGATACCACTTCAACGGTCAGGTTTTTCGCATTGCGCTCTGCCAGTTGGGCAGTGATAGCTTTGCTTACTTTATCCGCAGTGCCAACCGGAACTGTCGACTTGTTGACGATGACTTTGTGGCCAGCCATATAAGTGGCGATAGACTTGGCGACTGCCAGGACATGGCGAAGATCGGCAGAGCCGTCTTCATCGGGGGGGGTTCCGACGGCGATAAAGATGACTTCGCCGTGCTCGACACCCTTTGACGCATCAGTGCTGAAATTGAGGGTCCCATTTTTCAGGTTGCGCTCGATCAGTGGGGATAAGCCGGGTTCGTAGATGGGGATAATCCCATTTTTCAGGTCTTCGACTTTTTTCTCATCAATATCAATGCATAAAATATTGTGGCCAACTTCAGCCAAAACTGCGGCCTGAACTAGACCGACGTAACCGCTGCCAAATACCGTTACATTCATGTGTATCCCATTACCTGTCGCTGAAGGGGCTGTGTTGCCCATAAAACATGCGCGCTAGTGTACCAGATATTGCCAGCATACCCTGTGCTAAGCACGGCATTCTGGGACTCTCTTATTCGCTGACAAAGGCGCAATACGCTATGCTTGCAGGCTTTTCAATGACAGGGGTTTACGCATTTTGCAGCTGAGAGTTTGGCGTTTTCTCGATGGTAACCGGGCGCATGAGAAGCAGAGCGCGGCGCTGGTTTGCGGCTTGCGAAAGAGTTTTGCCGGACAGGTACAGAGCTTTGATATCCCGGCTGGGTTAACCCCATCGCGTATATTGCTGGGGCGAATGGAAGAACTAGAGCAGCTTCCAAAGCCGGATTTCCTTATCGGCACTGGTCGCAAGAGTCGCCTGCCGATGTTGGCCGCCCGGCGACGTTTTGGTGGGCGTGCGATATCGATTAATCGTCCTCAGTTGCCATTTAGCTGGTTCGATTATGCGATTGTGCCGGAACACGATCGGCCACCACCTCTCGAGAACGTTATTCTAAGCCAGGGTGCGCTCACGGAACCTTTGCCTGAAAATAGCCCGCAGGCCGGGCGCGGATTGGTATTGCTCGGTGGCCCGAGCAAGCATTATGCCTGGGATATCCGGGCGATCAGTGAACAGATCGAGCCACTGCTAAACCAGCCTATCGAGTGGCAAATTACAGACAGCCGGCGCACTCCAGAGGGCACGCTGGATGCGTTGTCCGGTGAACGTATCAACCTGGTCGATTGGCGTACATGTGCTCCCGGTTGGGTTCAGGAGCAGATGGCGTTGGCAGGGCAGATCTGGGTGAGTGAAGACAGTGTTTCAATGTTGTTCGAGTCCCTGCAGAGTCGCGCGCGAGTGGGGGTAATCCGGGTTCCCGGTCGGGGCAAGTCCAACAAGGTCCGCGCAGCCGTGCAGAGGTTGATCGATCAGGACATTGTCAGCGAACACCTTGGCGAGGTGCTGGCTCAGCCACAGCGCCAACCTTTAGATCAGTATCTCCTGTGTGCCAGGGCGCTCTTGCGCCGCTGTGGCTTGCCGCTAAATTAGCCCTTGAGACCTCGCGCCTCAAATTTTCTCCAGGGTATTTTCTTGTCGGAGACCTCCCACTCGACCCGCAGCCACATCCGCTGAATACGGCGGTGGATATAGCGTCTGGCAAAGAAGCGGGAAAACTGGGGGAGAGGTAAAAATGAGGCGCAGCCTAAACCGTCGATAACATAGACCTGTAAATGCCCATTTTCCCGGCGCAGAACCAGATTGTGTGCGATCAGGTTTTTGGTCAGTACCTCGTACTCCAATAGCCAGTCGGCAAATTTTTCAAGGGCCGCGCGGATCTCTGCATCCAATCCATTCTTGTTGAGGTATTGGCGCAGGGT
The DNA here is from genome assembly GCF_947498635.1 of uncultured Microbulbifer sp. Classification (GTDB taxonomy): domain Bacteria; phylum Pseudomonadota; class Gammaproteobacteria; order Pseudomonadales; family Cellvibrionaceae; genus Microbulbifer; species Microbulbifer echini. The sequence continues at coordinate 113,403 of NZ_CANMKV010000005.1, forward strand.
GGGGGCCGGGGTCCCGGCCTCGTCCAGAATCATATCGGTGACCGCAGCTGGACCAAGGGTCGTTGCCTGGATTCCGTACCAGCGCGGTAGGTGCTGCCACAGCCCCTCTCGACTTTGTTGTATGGCCCGCTGGCTATAACCTTCTTGTTCGCGCAGGTTGTCGTCAAAGCTGTCCAAGCCGCGCCAGCGTTTAAACCAGGGCGCTCTGTTCAGCAGTACCCGGGTGCGCCCCGGACGCATGACTTTGACACACTTTTGGGGATCTTGAGGGTGAAGGTAACAAAAGCGATTGCCCCCGCTGGCAAAGGGGTCCCGGTTGTTTAAATCTATCATTGCGTTGCCCTGGCACTGCTATTGAGCATCGCTCGATAGATATCCATGGTGTGTGAGGCCTGTCTCTCCAGGGTGAAATCCTCCGAGAGATGGGGTTTTTGCAGCGGCGTGTCGAGTATTTCCCGAGTGCGTTCGAGGAGCATTGGTAAGTCCCCTTGATTGACCAACCCCTGCGGAAAGCAAGCCTGTAGGGACTCGGCCGGGCCGCCGATGTCATAGCCGATAATGGGAGTACCTATGGCGGCGGCTTCAATAACGGTACGGCCAAAAGGCTCAGGGCGCTGAGACAGGTTAAAAACCAGAGAGGACTGCTTGTACCAGTAGCGGATATCTGAGCGATGCCCGACAAAACTGATACGATTTTCAATGCCCAGGTTTTGTACTTTCTCTTTGAGCTCTTCTTCGTAATGGGCTTTATTCGCTTCGCTACCGCCGAGGATAACGCCATGTATGTCGCTATTCAGGGGGGCGAGCTTGGCGATTAAGTCGATGAAATCCTCCTGGCCCTTCCAGCGGGTTAGACGTCCAGGAAGTAGCAGCCAGCGCTTTCCCTCAAGCTGGGGAAATTCGGCACAGGTTTTTTCCATCCAGTTTTCGGGCAGGCTAATTGTCGGATGAAACTCTTCGGTATCCACGCCCCGGTAGACAATCTGGGGTGGTGCCTGTAGGTCACTCGGATAGTTTTTGAGTAGGTAATCATTGACGCAACGGGAAATAGCAATAACTTGTTCAGTCTTTGCCATGATCGCGCTATAGCGATTGATCGAGTAGAGTCCATGGGCGGTACTCAGCAGCCTCGGACGGCTGGCTTGCGGCATTTTTTTCCAGGCCAGATAAGTAAGCCAGGCCGGTACGCGGGAGCGTACGTGCAGAATATCGGCATTCAGTTCCTTGAGCAGGCTGCGCAGTGGACGCACCTGTAACAGACTGGTTAAGGACTTTTTGTGGATGGGCATGGTGATATGTTGCGAGCCTTCACGCTGCAACTGTTCGACCATGCGCCCGCCACTGGAAATGACAATTGACTGATGTCCGGCATGGACCAGCGCACGGGCAAAATCCACGGTTCCGCGTTCAACCCCGCCCGAATTCAAGGCGGGCAGTAGTTGCACTACTTTCAAGTGACCAGCTCCGAGTGACCAAGAAGAAAATGTTCTGCCAGTGATATGATGGCCGGGTTTTGGCTTCCTGGCAGGGAACTCATTATATGCAGCGAAGCCCGACCCCGTACAGCTGGTGGTACACCCTACCGGCGTTTGTTTTCTTCCTGTGAAGCACTTTTGTCGATGCGTGTCCTGTATACCTGTATTTTTCGAGTGGCCGTCCCATTTATTTTGCTGCGCCTCTGGTGGCGAGGTCGCCGCCAGCCCGCGTATCGGCAACGTCTGCGGGAACGCTTGGGGCGTGTGCCGACGCGCCTCAGCCGCGCGCCACTTTTGTGGGTACACTCGGTTTCCGTGGGAGAGACGCTGGCCGCAGTGCCGGTTATTGCCCAGCTGGCCGCCCGTCATCCCGATTGGCAATGGTTGGTGACTACTAGTACCCCCACCGGCTCCGAACGGGTCCGCGAGGCGCTACAACCGGTTTTGGGGGGGCGTCTTTTACACTACTACCTGCCCTATGATCTGCCCGAATGTCTGGTTCCTTTCCTGCAAGCCCTGCGTCCGAGCATGTTGGTCATTGTGGAAACCGAATTGTGGCCCAACCTTCTGCACCTGTGCAGAAAGCGCAAAATACCGACGCTACTGGCCAATGCGCGTCTCAGTGAGAAATCGGCTCGAGGCTACGGCAAATTTGCAAAACTCACGGCCTCCATGCTCGCCAACCTGGATAGAGTGGTGGCCCAGTACGATGTGGATGCGCAGCGCTTTGTGGACCTGGGGCTGCCACCACAGCGGGTGGTGGTCAGTGGGAATATCAAGTTTGATCTGTCGATAGACTTGGGGCTGGCCAGCGAAGCCCAGGCTCTGGCGCACCAGTGGCGAGGTTCCAGTGGGCGCAAGATATGGTTGGCGGCCAGTACCCATGCCGGTGAAGATGAAATTATTTTGGATGCCTACCGGGAACTGGTGAAGACTTTTGAGGATTTACTCCTGGTTCTGGTGCCGCGACACCCCCAGCGCTTTGACCGCGTCGCGCACCTCTGTCAGGAACGGGGCTTCCGGGTGGCCAGGCGCAGTGAGGGGCTGGGATTGTCCCCCCGCGATCAGATACTCCTGGGGGACACTATGGGGGAGTTGCTGCGCTTTTTCGGTGCCTGCGATATGGCCTTTGTGGGTGGCAGCCTGGTTCCCGTGGGCGGGCACAATATGATCGAGCCAGCAGCCTGGGGAGTGCCGGTAATCACCGGCCCCTTCCTGCATAACTTTGCCACTGTTGGCCAGTTGCTAACGGATGCTGGCGGTATGGTGGTCGTGAAAGATGTCGAGGGCCTGGTTTTGCAGTTGCGCGAGTGGTTGGAAAAGGATTCGCAGCGCATCACTGCGGGGCAGTGTGGCCGAGTTGTTGCTCAGGAAAATAGCGGTGCTTTACAGCGTTTATTGAATGAAATTGAAGGGCTGCAGTCTGGATCGCAGAACCAGTGAGTGGGCCTGTGCCCACTCACTGTTAGGGCGTTTTATTTGGATGGCCCTGGCAGATTGGTGGAACCGGCTTCTGCAACACGGTAAATGTTATGCGCTGGATTCAACATGGTATCCAGCTCTTGCAAGTCTTTGGGAGACAGCAGTCCCGCTACCTGCTTGAGATTGAGGGTGTTGAGGATGTAGTCGTACAACGCGTTAGCATAATCTGTCTCCGCCAGGAACAAGGTGCGCTGGGCCAGGAGTACATCGACGATATTACGGGTGCCCACCTCATAGCCCGCCTGGGTGGCTTCCAGTGCGCTCTTGGCGGAAACCACAGCCTGCTGCCGCGCCGATACGCGGGAGACATCGGTCACTACCGCGCGGTGTAGCGTGCGGGTGGTTTGGATGGTGTTGCGCTCGGTCAGGTTGCGCAGATCCTGGGCCTGGAAGGACAGGTTGCGCGCCTCACGGCGGTTGGCGCTGAGCAGGCCGCCGGTGTAGATGGGGATGTCTAAGGTAATCGCGACGGTAGTATCGCGAAAATCCTGGTCGCGCGGAAATACCGTGGATCGATTCCGATCTCGAAATTGTTCATCGAATAAAAATTTGCTTTTTTGATCGCCTTTCACCGTGAGCTTATTGTACGAGACAGAACCTGTAAGCGTTGGCAGATGCTCACTGGCTCTAGAGCGGGCGTTGTAGCGCGCTGCCTCAGCATTCAGGCGTGAGGCTTTTAGGTCGAAGTTATTGGCCAGGGCGAATTCTACCCAGTCGGCGCGATCTGCCGGCACAGGTGGCGCTACCTGGAAGGTCTCTACCAGGGGGGCAACCTCATCGTGGTAACCGCCGGTGAGGACAGAGAGGGCATCGAAGTCGCTGAGCAAGTCATCTTGGGCAGTCAGGCGTCGCGCTACGGAGCTGTCGTAGGCGGCCTGGGAATCGTACACATCGGTAATGGCAGTCAGTCCAACCTCAAAACGCTGCTGCGTTTGTTCCAGCTGCTTGGCTAGGGCCTTTTCCTCAGAAACGGCCGCTTCCAGCACATCGTAGGCGCGCAGTACATCAAAATAAGCTGTGGCTACGCGAATCATCATAGCCTGCTGGTTTGCACTATATTCTGCGGTGGCTCGTTCGGTCAGTTTTTTGCCCTGCTGGTAACCGAACCAAGCCGGGGCGTCAAATATTGCTTGGCTTAGGCTGGCATTGTAAGTTCTGTCGTCAAAAGTTCCTGTTTCTCGTTGAAGGAAATCGACCAGTTCAATATTGTTGTCGTTCTCTTCATCAACAGGCTCTGCAGCCCCAAACTGCCGGAATTCGTGATTTTTTGCTGCCTGGATTTGAGCATTTACTTGCGGCAACAAAGGGGCGCGCAGCTGATTTTTTGCCTCAATCCCCGCATGGTAACCAGCCCTGTCTGCGGCCAGTTGGGGGTCGTTATCCAGCGCCTGCATATAGATATCCCACAGGGTGTCGGCCTGGGCCTGCATGGCGCCGAAGCCCAGTAGGGTGGCGGCGACGAGTCTCTTCAGTGGGCGCAACTGGCGGCCTCGCGGCTCTTTGCGGTTACTTCTTTTCATCTGTTTCAACTTCCTGTGGCGGGTGCGGTCTTCAAGCTTCTGTCAGTTGTTTGGAGCGGCACTCGAGTTCTGGATTCTCGGTGGGTTCCCTTGGCTCGCATAGTCCGATGGTGCTGCCAGTCTCCCCAAGTAGCAGTCGCGAGAGTGTACCCGCGGCTAGTCTAAGCGTCGAGGCGACGCTTTCGGCTTTTTGGTATATCTTCGTTAAACCGACGCGAATGTGCGTTTACCGGTAACTGCCTGGCAATATCAGAGCAGCATTGAATAGGGCAAAGGCCCTGTATTGCAATAGACGCGCCATCGAAGCATTTGGATGCGGCAAAAATTGTGCAGAATAAGGCAAGGACCTCTGGCACATGGATCAGCTGCGCAACAAAAAGCCTGTACCTTGGCAGCGTGCATGCCACGAGTGCGATCTACTATTGACTGGTGGGTTAGCACCAGCAGGCCAAAAACTGGTTTGCCCGCGCTGCCGCTGTACCCTACATCGCAATGGTAACCACAGTGTCTATTACACCATCGCCTTGAGCCTGACAGGGCTTTTTTTGTTTATTCCCTCTGCCAGTCTGCCCCTGCTTAAATTCTCCATTTTCTCTTTTGGTGCCGAAAATACCCTGTTGAATGGTGTCTACTCCCTGTACAAGGCGGGATTTATTTGGCTGGCATCGCTGGTGCTGTTTTGCAGCGTGCTGGCGCCCCTGGGCAAATTTCTGTTGTTGCTATTTATCTGTTGTGGCAGCGCCTGGAGGGTTCTGGATCGTGCGGTTGCCAACGCGGTACGCTGGTATCAGCACATCAAGGAGTGGGGCATGTTGGATGTGTATATGTTGGGCATTCTGGTGGCGCTGATCAAACTTAGAGACCTGGGCAAAATGGATGTGGAGCCGGGGCTCTACTGTTTTGGTGCCATGATGGTATTGGCCAATCTCTCCTCACTCAGCTTCGATCAACATGCCATTTGGCAGCGCATGGCGCAGCGCCCCACCCGGCCTGAGGCGGCAACATGAGTACCCCGCAAAAGGCACTCAAGAATGGGTTGAGCAGCTGCCTGAGCTGTCATCAGTTGATCATCCTACCGGCGAGGGGCGGGCGCTGTCGCTGCCCCCGCTGTGACTCGAGAGTACACGGTCGCATTGATGGTAGCTTGATGCTGACTTGGGCACTGACGATTACCGGGGTCCTGCTGCTACTTCCTGCGAATGTTTTGCCAATCATGAGTGTGATTTATCTCGGTGCCGGGGAGCCCAGTACGATTATCAGTGGTGTGATGCAACTCTATAACAGCGGTATGTGGGGAATCGCCCTGGTTGTATTTGTAGCCAGTATCGCGGTCCCGGTAATGAAATTACTGGGTTTGGTTTTATTGTTGGTACAGATTCAACTGCGATTACATTTTGTGCCCTCCCAGGCGATGAAAATTTACCGGGTGGTGTCCGGTATAGGGCGCTGGTCGCTGTTGGACTTGTTTATGATCTCGATCCTCGTGGCCCTGGTGGATATGGGATTTATTGCTCAGGTAGCGGCCGGTCCGGGTAGTACCGCTTTTGCTTCGGTAGTGGTGGTCACCATGATGGCGGCGCGCTCTTTCGACCCGCGCTTGATCTGGGATGCTTACGATGGCGATCTGTATGCAACCGCGGTAGAGCCTGAAACGGCTCATAGGGGTGCGGCTGAGAATGGCTGACAACACGCCCGAGGACAGTGAGGTCATCGAGCCACGCGCCTATGAAGGCGCCCAGCGAGGGCAGGTGCGCAGAAGCCGGGGTTTGCCATTAGTGTGGATATTACCTCTGGTTGCGGGCTTGATCGCCGTGTGGTTGCTCTACCAGGATGTGGCCGAGGGAGATGTACACGCGAGTATCCTGTTTCACTCCGGCGATGGCTTAGTCAAAGGCAAAACGGTTGTGAAGTATTCCGGCGTGGATATCGGCGTTGTACAGGACGTGCGCCTGGTGCCCAACGCAAAAGAATTAAACGGTGCCGATGGTGTTCTCGCGGAAGTCAGTCTCAATCGCAGTGCCGAGTACCTGTTAGTGGAGGGTACCGAGTTTTGGGTGGTGAAACCCGAGCTTTCCATCACTGGGATCAGCGGTTTGGAGACGCTGTTGTCGGGGAATTACATCGCGGTGGAATCCGGTAGTGGTAAACGCAAACGGGAATTTGTCGCCCTGGATAGACCTCCGGCCTTTATTCGTGGCGACGGTCTGCGCGTAGTGCTCAAATCGCGTCGACTCGGCTCTCTGAGTCGGGGATCACCGGTGTATTACCGACAGTTGAGAGTGGGGCAGGTGGCGGACTACAGCCTCGGTGAGGACGGCAGTGAGGTCAGCATCGAATTATTTATCCGCCGTGAATACGCTTACCTAGTGCACAGAGGGAGCCGCTTCTGGAACAGTTCCGGGATTTCTATTGAGGGTGGCATCAGCGGTATCAGCATTAATCTGGAATCTCTCGCCGCCCTGTTTGCCGGTGGGGTTAGTTTCTATACACCAGAACCCCAACGCCAGTCTCCACTGGCGGTCAACGGCACAGAATTCAAGCTGTATAAAAATTTTGCTGCGGCGGACGCGGGTATCGCGGTCACTCTAAATTTCGATCGCGGCGTCGATGTGACACCGGGTGGTACTAAGGTGTATTACCAGGGCATCAAGGTGGGCGAGGTCAGCCGGGCGAAAGCCAATAAGCGCATCAATGGTATGGAGGTCAGAGTGTTGATGGACCCGGCCACTGATGACTTGCTCACTGAGAACACCCGCTTCTGGTTGGCGCCACCTACCTTTGATTTCAGTGGCGGTTTGAATGAATTAATTCAGGGCAACCGGATTGAGGTAGACCTGCGCCGCGGACAGCGTTCCCAGCGCACTTTTTCCGCGCGCGCCTCGGCACCGCAGATGGACTCCAGAGTGCCGGGACTACACTTGCGTCTCACCTCCCGCAATCCGGGCTCCTTACAGCGGGGTGCCCCGGTCTATTTTCGCCGTATCGAAGTGGGCAAGGTGCAGGGCATGGAGCTGCGCAGGGACGGTGAGGGCGTCGAGGTGTATGTGGTGATCGAGCCGCGTTACGCACACTTGGTGAAGCCGGGTACGCGCTTTTGGAATATCAGCGGACTGCGCGCCAGTGCGAGCCTCAGCAAGGGCATCGAGGTGCAGGCGGATTCACTGATGTCGCTGCTGCGTGGCGGAGTTGCGTTCGGTATCCGGCGCGAGGATCACGGCAAGGGCTCCGAAGTGCAAAGTGGTGACCAGTTTCCCCTATACCGCAGTCGTGAGGCGGCTCTGGAAGAGGGCATTGAAATCAGTATCAGTTTGCCCAATGCCGAGGGGCTAAAGGTCGGGGCCCCTCTGCGTTACAAAGGGGTGCAGGTTGGTGAAATAACCCGCTTGCGTCTCGGTGGAGACCTCGCTGAAGTTAAGGCGCGTGTAAAGCTCTATCATCGAGGCGGTAACTTTGCCCGCGCGGGCACGCGTATCTGGGTGGTATCGCCGCAAATTGGTCTCACTAAAGTCGAGCACTTAGATACTCTTATTACCGGCCGTTACCTGGCTCTGGAGCCCGGCGGTGGACCGCCGCAAACAGAATTTTTCGCCGAGCTACAGGCGCCCAAAGAGGACCTTGCCGAGACTATGAGTCGGCCGGGTCTGACGGTGATACTCGATGCCGCCCGGCGCGGTTCCCTGGTGGCGGGCAGCCCGGTTTATTACCGACAGGTTCAGGTGGGGGAAGTTACCGGATTTGCCTTGGGGGAGTGGGCGGACAGGGTTTATATCTATGTGCACATTCAGCCGCAATATCGTCCGCTGGTACGTGAGCACACCGTTTTTTGGAACGCCAGCGGTGTGGATGTGAATTTTGGGCTGAAAAGTGGTCTGAATATCAATACCGAGTCTGCCCAGGCTTTGATCAAAGGGGGCATTGCTTTTGCAACTCCAGAACCACCGTTTATGGGGTTCGAAGTGGAATCCGGCAGCCACTTTCCACTCTATCCGCGCCCGGAGCCCAAGTGGTATAAGTGGAGCCCCAAAATCGAGTTGTATAATGATTTTGAACCTGTCAAATAAGTATGAAAGTCAAAGGAGTATTTATGCGTTACCTATTATCCATGGGGCTAATGACTCTACTGTTCTTGGCCGGGTGCCAGGAAATGCAGGTGGAGCGAGTGAATACAGGCGCTCAACCGGTGGCTTTTTCCACTTATAAGTGGGGGGTAGCGCCGCTTAGCGATGTGGATGCAACGGCGCAGCTGGTGGAGCTGGATGAAGAAATGCGCGGTACTGTGGCGGCGCAATTGCAGCGGCGCGGCTACCGTCAGGTGGCTCAGGATCAGGATGCGGATATGGTGGTGGATTATCAGGTTGCGGTTGTGGATGAATTTTTTTCTGGAGATACCAGAAACCCGAGTTGGGACAAGCAATTTGACAGCAACGCCCCCCAGGATGTGGTCGAATTGCCGCCGTTGACCGACGCTCCGCTGGTTATTATGAGCGTGGGGATTGGCCGCCCAGACGGTGCCGCTATTTGGGGGGGCAGAGCCAGTGAACTGCTAACCCGCCCCGACAGTATCGAACAGCGCCAACGCCTGATATCCCAGGGCGTCAGCCAGTTACTGAGGGACTTACCGCCGGCGTATCAGTAATTTGGCGTCTGTGCGGGCTTTTCAATAGTGATGAACCTGCCCAGTAAATAGTTCTACCGCCGGCTATAGGCCGGCGGCGAGTCGGCTAAACACTGCAAATTTCGAGGTTATTTCTCTGTATTTTGCCGACTTGGTTTTTACTGTTTCAGTTTCAGCGACCCCTACGGGTGAGGAAGCCGATCTCTCCGTGGCTTATGATAATTTGGGACGCCCGCGATGCATCAAGGTTTCGTACAGCTCAATGTAGGAATCCACAATAAACTGCTTCGAATACCCCTTCGCATACACTTCGGAAGCGTTTTCAATCAGGCTTCGGCGCAACTCCGGATTATCCAGCACCGAACGGATGGCTTTGGCGAGGGCATCGGCATCGTCGATGGGGGTGATAAGACCGCTGTGTCCATCGCTGATCACTTCGCCTGGCCCTTGGGAGTTGGTGGCTACTATTGGGCAACGGTGTGCCCAGGACTCCATCACAATTGAGCCCAGTCCCTCGTGCCGAGACGGACAGACAAATAGATCCGCGGTGCGCATCAGGGTGGTGACATCGTTGCGCCAGCCGAGGAAGCGTACACGCTGATCCAGGCCGAGCTTGTGGCACAGCGCCTTGAGGTTGGCTTCCTCCGGGCCGGCACCGGCCAGCCAAAGGGTGGCATTGGGTATTTGTACAAGGGCGTGCAGCAATACATCGAAGCCCTTGTTGATATGCAGGCGCCCCGCGGCGAGGATCAGGGGGCTGTCTTCCGGCGTATTAAAACTATTGCGTGGCAGAGGGCTGACCGGAGTTTCATCGGCAAAATTCGGGATATGAAAAATTCGCTCCCTGGGAATGCCGCCATCGATCATGTGTTGACAAATACCCTTGCTAATACCGATCCAGTAATCTGCGTGACGGTAATACTTGAGGTTGTAGTAGTGACCGAGTCGGCTTACCAATAGGTAGTTTTTCGAGTTGGGAGTGATGATGGTGGCGCGCCCCATCCAGGTCATTACGATATCCGGTTGCCAGTTATTCAGGGCCTCCCGGTAAATTCTGCGACCGAGAAAATCTAGTTTGCCACCAAACTTAAATCCCTCTGTTTCCACCTCGTTATTGCGCAATGCCTGCACGCGGTGGTCGTGGTTGCGGATAAAGGCCTTCTCGTTAATTTCGTTTCTGGGGTTCAGGCCGCTTACCAAGCGCACGAAAAAATTCTCTGCGCCACCGTGCTCGGCACCGGCGAGGACCTGCGCTACTCGAATTGGTTTGCTACTCATAAATCCTGCGTATTCTGTTTCATTCTTCCGGTGGCCTGTTATTTCAAGGTGCCGTCCAAGTTGATATCGCGCGCCCAGGCATATTCGTGACTGAAGGGCTGCAGACTCGTGGCTTCGACGATGTACTGGGCGTAGAGTTTCGAGTTCATCTCGGTGTGGAAAAACTCCCTGGCTTTTGCCGCCCAGGCACGTCGTTTGGCATCGTCACTGTGGAACTCGCGGATTTTTGCCAGTAGATCCTGTTCATCGGAAAAGTAGACCACGCTCTCGGCGGGTAGCAGTGTATCAAAGTGCAATTTGTCACTGGTGAACTGCAAAATACCATTGCCGGCGAGCTGGGCCATGCGCGCGGAGGAATACCAGTAGTGGGTATCCTGGCGATTAAAGTTCAGGCCCATTTTAGTTTGTACCAGAGCACGATCGTAATCTCGTCCCCACACGGGTGCTTCGCCAAAGCTGCCATAGGTCTTGAAGTTCAGCGAGTCCCCCAGGGCATCCTTGAGGTTTTTCACCATTTGCAGACGCTTGGTGAAATTATTGCTATTACTGCAAAACAGCAGGTCGATAGGAAGGTCGGTGCGTTCGGCATTGTTAAGACTTTCAATAGAAGTCTCGACGGGGTTTGGCATGTGGTAAACCCGGGCACCGATACCCTCAAAAATATTTAGCTCGGGACGGCCGGTGGAGACAAACACCGCATCGGCGACTTCAGCGCGGTGTTTGATGCGCTCTACATTGCTAGGGACGAATAATGGGTCGTTATTGCAGTGCGCAATCAGGCAGTTGGGCTGTTGTTGCTTGATCGCTTTTAAGGTGTCGTTGCTGATCATATCGCAGTGACCGGCGATGACCAGGTCGGGCTCAAAAGCCTCAATCGTCTCCAGCAGACGGCGGTTGGCCTTGCTTACACCCAGATCGCGGATTCCAAAAGGCGCCTCAAATGCGGCCACATCCCGGTCGCTGAATACCTGTGTATAGTGGTCATTTTTAATCAGACCAAAAGTCAGTTTCTGTGCCCAGCTGACCCGCGTCTTGCCATAGCGGCGCAGTTGCTGATAGGCGATATTGAGCACTCTCATGGTGGTGCACTCTCTAAAAATTCAGGGAGATAATTCGTATGGCCGCTTGATTCAGGGGCTGGTACGGTGGGCGCAGAGTATAACAGCTGGTTCTCGGCCATATAGTGCCAGAGTCTGCAGACCCCAATCGCAGAGAAGGACGGCGAACAATGCCAAAAAATAACAGTCCAACCTCCCTGTCCCCGGAATTTTCCGCAGTCGATGTGGAAATTGTTTCCAAAGAGACGGTTTTCAAGGGTTTTTTCTCCATGTTGCGCCTGCGCTTGCGCCACCGTTTGTTTGGTGGTGGCTGGAGTAACGCTTTCCAGCGCGAGCTTTTTGTACGCGGTCCGGCAGTGGGGGTGCTGCTCTACGATCCCGAACGGGATTTGGTTGCACTTACCGAGCAATTCCGAGTTGGTGCCTTGGAACGCCCGGCGGGTCCCTGGTGCTTGGAAGTGGTTGCCGGCATCGTGGAGGCCGGTGAATCGCTAGCGGATGTAGCGCGGCGAGAGGTATTGGAAGAGGCGGGTCTGCAGGTGCAGAATCTGCATTTTATCCACAGTTATATGCCTAGTGTAGGCGGCAGTAACGAGCGGTTACACCTCTACTGTGCGCTGGTGGACTTGAGCCTGGCAGAGGGTTATTTTGGACTCGAGCAGGAGAATGAAGATATCCGCTTGCGGGTGTTTCCCACAGACTCGGTGCTCGGCGCTATGGCGGCAGACTATGCTCCAGGAGAGAACCCTATCGATAATTCGGCCACTATCATTTGTATGCAGTGGTTGCAGTTGCACCGGGCAGAACTCAAAAAGTTAAGGCCAACTGCCTGATCGGTCATTTTGCGTTGCGTGCTGTTACCTGCGTTTAGGGCAAACTGAGAGCTGAGTCACGGCGGCCACTGAATTGGAGTGTTGATAATGGCTCTACAGGGTAATGCAAAAGCGCGGCAGCGCAGTCAGTTAAGAATGTCGCCAAATGGCAACGAAAGGGCGGTGTATAGAGTCGATCTGTCGTCTTATCATGCCGATTGCGATGCAAACTACCTGCGCTTGACCAAATTGTTGCCAGAGCTTTCGCAGAGGGCACTTTGGCGGTATCAATTACCCGGTGGCACTCTGGTGTTGAGAGTTGTGGAGCGTTCCAGATACACCACGGAGGTGTCTCTGGGGGCCGAGGTAAGGCTCAGCGAGTGCGAGTGGCTGGAGCCGCCGGACTTGACTGTACGCCTCTACCACGATGCGTGCATGGCGGAGGTGATAACAGCCAATGGCCGCGGGCCGGTGGGCGGTAAAGGAGTGGATACCGCCTACCCGAATCCCCGTATGCAGCGCGCAGATGAGAGACCCCAGGCCAATCGTTTTCTCGGCGAATGGCTGGAGTACTGTCTTGCAAATGGTCGCGCAGAATTCGAACTGGTGCTGGATGGCCGGAGATTCTAATTCTGCTGTAGAGCACATGGATGTGAACACAAGGTGAGCAAGTGATTCGCGAGCACAATAAGTCGAATTCGCCCGAGGGGGCGTCATCGCATCGTCTAATTCAGATTACAGATCCACATATTGGCAGCAGGCCGGACTATCAATTACTGGGTCTGGATACAGGCCACACTCTCGATGAGGTCCTGGCCTCTCTCCGGGCCGGGCAGCCCCGTGCCCGCGCTCTGGTCGCCACCGGCGATATCAGTGCCAACGGCTCAGAGGCTTCCTACTGCCGCTTCCTGCAAAAAAGCCGCTCACTCTCCATGCCCTGGTACTGGCTCCCCGGCAATCACGATGTCAGCGCCCGAATGAAAAAGCTGGCGCCCAATCGCTGCGCCGATTTGGTCACTTTGGGAGATTGGCGTTTAGTATTACTGGACACCAGTGTATCGGGAAAGATCTGCGGGGGCCTCGACAGAGCAAAGCTGGATCGCTTGGAGCTGCTGTTGTGGGAGACACGCCATCACCCGGTGATTGTTATGATGCATCACCAACCGGTTCCCGTGGGCAGCAAGTGGATTGATGGGCATATGCTGCGCGAGGGCTGCGAAACATTTTGGCAAATGATCGATCAGGCCACCCAGGTAAAGGCCCTGGTTTGGGGGCATGTACATCAGCAATTCGACTGTCAGCGCGGGCAGGTTGGCCTGCACGCGACTCCCTCCACCTCAGTGCAATTTACCCCCGGCAGCGGCCCCTTTGCTGTAGATGAGGAAATGCCTGGTTATCGCTGGTTTGAGCTGCATAGTGATGGCTCTTATGATACTGGCGTAGAGCGTGTTGCTATTTCCAAATATTGTGTGGATCTCGCCTCATCCGGTTATTGATATAAACCAAGCCGCTGCAAATTTACAGTGGTGTTTCTGTCACTCCCAGTTTTTCTTGTAAAAAAGAGATAAGAAAACCTTTACCGAGGCTCCCTATTTTTTCACACCGTCGCCGTAGAATGGGACTTTCAGTGGTTTATTGTTTTCTAGAAACGGGGAAGAGGCGGCATAAGGCTGGGCCAGCTGAGTCGTCTGGTTCGCTTTCTGAATTTGCCTGGGCGCAAAATTTAGTGAAAAGAAATTTTGCTGTTGCGGGCCTCTACCAAAAAGCGATTTCGGCAAATCAGGAGCCAAAAAATGCATAAATTATTGTATTTACCACTCTTTTTGTTCTCAGTGATATTGGCGGCTTGTGGCCAGCAAACCGCCGTTGCGGAGCGCAGCGATGGGTTGCAAGCGCGCCCGAGCCAGCTCGATGAGGTCGCGGCGGCTTTCGCCCTGGATCTCGGTGGTGCCAGGGTTTATATCGCACCCGCTGAGATTGAGTATTCGAAGCGATTTTCCTCCCCTTTCAGGCGCCATTACCGGGAGAAAGATTACCAGCTGGATCTGAGGGAACGGCAGCGACTGGACGCACTGCTGGCACAGGCGTTCACCGAAAAACTGCTCAAACCGCGGAATGCCCGGCAGGTGTTAGAGCAGGTGGAGGCTGATTACACGTTGTCCATCTCCCTACAGCGCTTCTCCCTGGCCGCGCCGCTGGAACCCTCACCCTGGGCTTGGCGGATCTATACCGAGCAGAGCGCCTACGCAGAGCTGAAGGGTACTTTGTACAATCGTGACGGCAGTGCGGTCATGCATTTCCGCGACCGGCGGAATATCGGCGAAAACCTCGGCTCAGCTGGGCCCGGCGGACGCCTACAGCGCTTTACTAATGTTACCTTTTGGTCAGATTTGCGAGTGGACATGCGCCGTGTCTTCGCCAGCCTGGATAAATCGCTACTCTAATCTACGCTTTGCCGGGCGTAGGTTTGCAAGGGGGCTTGACCCCACAGAGGTGAAGGGGCGCTATAATCCCCGTCTATGCACACACAAACTCTCAAGGGAAGGCCGCTGCTTATCTACTTGCACGGCTTTTTGTCATCGCCGCAGTCTTTTAAATGCCAGTTAATGCGGGAGCGACTTGCTGTCGATTTCCCCCATATTACTTTCTGCGCACCGCAAATATCCCCTTACCCTGATGTTGCTCGGGAGTCGCTGAACAGCCTGCTGGAGGGTTTTTTACAATCCCCCAGCCCCATTGGCCTCGTTGGGAGCTCTATGGGGGGCTTCTGGTGTACTTACCTGGGAGAGCGCTATAACCTGCCGGCAGTGCTTATCAATCCTGCGGTACGTCCATCCCGCTTTATGCCGGCTTATGTCGGGCGGGTGTTACAGCCCTACAGTGGAGAAGCGCAGGAGTATCGCTTAAGTGAGGCTGACGTTGATACCATGGAGCGAGTGGAAGCCGAGCTGCCCAGTTCGCTGAACGGCCGCTATTGGCTTTTGGCCCAGCGCGGCGATGAAACCCTCGACTATCGCGATGCTGAATCACTCTATCAAGGGCAGCGCCAAACTCTCGAAGAGGGTGGCGATCACAGTTTCCAAGGGTTCGCGCGTTACTGCGATCCCATTGTCGAATTCCTATTTAACCAGCAGTAATTTATAAGAAATTATGGCCAATTATTCCGCCGAAGATATTGAGGTACTCACGGGGCTAGACCCGGTGCGCAAACGCCCGGGTATGTATACCGATACTACCCGCCCCAACCACCTGGCCCAGGAGGTGATCGATAACAGTGTCGATGAGGCCCTCGCCGGACACGCCAAGAAAATTGAAGTGGTGCTGCACAAGGACCAGTCGCTCTCGGTGAGCGACAATGGGCGAGGTATGCCGGTGGATATCCACCCGGAACAGGGGCGTCCCGGTGTCGAAGTGATCCTCTCCACCCTGCATGCCGGTGGCAAATTTTCCAATAAAAACTACCAGTTCTCCGGCGGCCTGCACGGTGTGGGTGTCTCTGTAGTCAATGCCCTTTCCAAGGTGCTGGAAGTTACGATTCAGCGCGATGGCAAGGTGCACCGCATCGGCTTTAAGGATGGTGAAAAAGCTTCTGACCTCGAAGTGATTGGCGATTGCCCCAAGCGCACCACGGGCACCAGTGTACGTTTCCTGGCGGACCCGCAGTATTTTGATTCTGCCAAGTTCTCTGTGGTGCGTCTGCGCCACTTGTTGCGCGCCAAGGCGGTGCTCTGCCCCGGCCTGACGGTAACGTTTATTAATGAGCAGGATGGCGAATCCGACGAGTGGTACTACGAAGATGGCCTCAAGGATTACCTCGCCGCAGCCAATCAGGGCTGGGAAGTACTGCCGGGTGAACCTTTTGTCGGCAGTTTTGCCGCATCGTCCGAAGCCGCAGATTGGGCAGTGCAATGGCTACCGGAGGGCGGTGAGGTCACGGCCGAGTCCTATGTGAACCTGATCCCCACCGCCCAGGGTGGCACCCATGTGAATGGCTTGCGCGCGGGGTTACTCGATGCCATGCGTGAGTACTGTGAGATCCGCAATTTGCTGCCGCGTGGTCTCAAGCTGGGGCCGGAAGATATCTGGGGACAATGTTCCTATGTACTTTCTGCAAAGCTAGCCGATCCGCAGTTCTCGGGTCAGACAAAGGAGCGCCTCTCTTCCCGTGAAGCCACCGCGTTTATTTCTGGCGTTGCCAAGGATGCCTTCAGTCTGTGGCTGAATCAGCATACCGAAGACGGCGATAAACTCGCCGAATTGTGCATCGGTAATGCGCAAAAGCGCATGCGCTCTGCGAAAAAAGTCGCGCGTAAAAAAGTCACTCAGGGGCCCGCATTACCGGGTAAGTTGGCCGACTGCTCCAGTGCCGATACCTCCCGCTCTGAACTGTTTCTGGTGGAGGGTGACTCCGCCGGTGGCTCCGCCAAACAGGCACGGGATCGCGAGTTTCAGGCGATCATGCCGCTGCGAGGTAAAATCCTAAATACCTGGGAAGTGGACTCGGGAGAAATTCTTGCCAGCCAGGAAGTACACGATATTGCCGTGGCACTGGGTGTTGATCCCGGCAGTGACAACCTGGAAGGCTTACGCTACAACAAGATTTGTATCCTCGCCGATGCCGATTCCGATGGCCTGCATATTGCTACGCTGTTGTGCGCTCTGTTCTTACGTCATTTCCGTCCATTGGTGACCAATGGCCACGTCTATGTTGCTATGCCACCGCTGTTTCGTATTGATATCGGTAAGGACGTTTACTATGCGCTGGATGAGTCGGAGAAACAGGGTATTCTCGACCGTATTAGCGCGGAAAAGAAAAAGGGTAAAATCCAGGTAACCCGCTTTAAGGGCTTGGGTGAAATGAACCCCATGCAGCTGCGTGAAACCACTATGGACCCCAATACCCGCCGCCTGGTACAGCTTTATATCGATGTAGGCGATGACAGTAATCAGTTGCTGGATATGCTTTTGGCAAAGAAGCGTGCGGGGGATCGAAAGCAATGGCTGGAGAGCAAAGGTAATCTGGCGGAAGTGGGTTAATCTGTAAATTAGCGCAATAAGTTGAACAGTTCGACATTAACCTGAACAAATAAGCACATAAGTTTGAACAAAAGCCCTACCGGTTTCGATCTGCTAGGGCTTTTTTTTACTTATTAAGCTTATCTTTGGCTCGTCTTGAATTATGGGGCTGGGGAATCGCTGATAGCGCATTGATCAATGCTGTCGCAGAAGAGATAAAACGGCGATTTACTATCGCAAAAATGACTGCGGTAGGCATCTCTATCTAGGCACATTATTGTAAAATTTCCCTTATTTCTTCTCCTATCTAGCATTGTGCGGAGCGCAAAAACTTCAGGACTTAAAGGGGGGTGCTGCTCTAGCCCAGAAAGCAATAGCAAACTAGGTTCATCTGATAGGTTGCTTTGAACCTTTTCTATGTCAAACCTTAGTAGGCGCACTGTTTGAAGGTGGCTTCTTGCCTGGGTAAAAACAAGCTCCATTGTGTTTTCTATTTGTTTTTGATCGATGATGATTGCCAGGCATCCCGAGTATACTCCGCTCCTGATTAGATCAAATAGTTGAGTGTATGTAACTGGTTTCATATCGTATGCTGGGCGTAGAAGTAGTTTAAATAGTCATGTTTTCTGACTCACGTGCTCTAAATATTATATATCTCTTGCTAAGTCATCCACCCGCTGAATAATTTGTCCAGGAATTTGAGGTGTTCCGGCCTGCTCAGAAAGATGCTTATTGGGTGTTAATTTTCAATGGTTTATGGCTTTTTTTTCGCTATGGTCGCTATTGATTGTGATGTTGGCAACCAATTTTCCATCGTCCTGAGGCATGCTTTTTACGCGTTTTGTCATTTTGCCGGGCTGTATGCGTTACTGTCTGTATAAAGTTAAAAACTTAGCATTCAGTTCTATATCATTTATTCGAACATGCAAACTCAATCTATCGATAGCGGTGCAGGCTAAGTGCAGGAATAAAAGGTTCATCATGTATGCGGGATACGCGTTGAATTCTCGGCTCTATATGATCTCGGCGAGATGGTGGTTCTCGCCATTGCAGTCGAGGAAGATTTTTCTGTGGTAGAACGACTACGCCAGATAAGGGTGTCGACTTCGTTATGCGACTTCCATTTTCAAAATAGACATAGTTCGCTCTGAGCTGCTCTTTGAGAGGAATTACTTTTACAAACTCATTGTCAGGGCATAGGGCCAAAGCTTCGACCGCAGATTCTCGTTCACTGTCAGCAAGATTTTTTGCTAGCCTTAAGGCATCCGATCTTGTTACTTTGGCTATCCTCTTGTGTGAACTGGACCATGTCCAACTAAATACATCCGTTTCTTTAGGTAGAATACGTACCTTACTGCGGCATGCTTTTAGGTCTATCTGGTTGTAAACAATTTGCTCGCGTGTGGCGAGATCAAATAATAATCTCCATGAGCTGCTTTCCAATTCATTGCGGAGCAATGTCGATATAAAGCTTCCTGGCCTATAATTGGTCGGAGCTGAGTTAATACGCTGGGCTTTTTTGGTTAAGTGAACGAAGGTGTTTTTTGCATTGTTGAAAACGCCAAACTTGTTGGCAAGTTGATCTGACGTACACAAAATGCCAGCAGTAAGAAAATTATCATATCTGTTTTCCCTGAAAATACGAGTCATGCTGTTGAGAGCAGCCAGCCTGGCAACGGTAGATCTGTGCTCCTCTTCAGATGCACCGATTGTCGGTACATAAACTGGATATGAATTCATCTCTTCTAATGCAAGCTCTCGAATGTCTTGTGCTACTTGTATGGCAACGGAAAGGGAAGAGAAAAGTTTTTCTACTATGTCGGTTTGAGATGATTGATCCACGGTGGACTCTAGAGTTTATGAAAATACTTTAAATAGGTATATGTAGGGGCTAGGTAGCGACCATGCAGGTGAAAAAACGGAATGCAAACTAATACAAATAGCGTCAATATAAATCCGATTTTTGCTGTAAGTGATGCTGACGAGAATGCGACATCAGTGCTGATTTTTAAGGCGATGGAGATTGCTGATGCGGACATTACACAGCCAAATAACAAAAGTGCCCTTTCAAGCAATGGATTCTGAGTCGCTTTACCATCCTTTTGGATATAGCGACCAACGAATAAGTGGTGCACCTGGCGCTCATTGGGAAGCTGTTGGAAGAGCAGGTTTTGCTTTTCTCGCTGAGCGGCAGAAAGTATTATTCCGTAAAGCAGTGATTCCTCATGCCTTTGAAAATCATTAAAGCTGGTTCGCGCTGCAAATTCATTGTAGCCATCTTGCGTGGTGATCTGATTTAGCACCTTGAAAGACGAATTGAGCTTGATCATCGACAGAAGCCGACCAAAGAGAATTAATGATGAAAGCTGCCGGAGAAATGTCATTTTGCTGCAGGTTCTTTACTGGGGGATTGAAGTTCGGTCAACAAATCCAAAAACCGATTGAGCCTGTACTCCAAATCGAGTAAACGGCCTTCTTTATCTCTACAGTCGTGGTCTGCTTGGATAAAGGCTTCTCGAAGGTGTTGGATATCACATTGGTCATTTGCCAATGTGGCGTTTGGCAGTAAGACATGAGGGCGAAATCCCAACTCGAATAGCTTATCCAGGTAGTCGGCATTGGGTACCCGCTTGCCCTGTTCGTATAAATACTGAGTACCAGGCTTAATTTCGCACACCTGTGCTACAACGTTCACCTGTAGATTTAGGCGCTTACGCTCCGAATTGAGAGCCTGCCCAAATCGTTTCCTGTCTAAACCCATTAAGCTAGGCTCCCACCTATCAATTAGTACATAAATATTGAAATGTGTTCGTAACTGTATAATATTGTTATGTATGTATCAATTTAGGGTTTGGTTGCATCCCATGAAATCACCCGAAGAGGTCAAGCAAGAGTTTGCCGAGCGCGGCCTCAGTATCAGTGGCTGGGCAAAGGAGCGAGGCTATTCCCAGGCTTTGGTGTACCAGATACTGAATGGGAGCCGAAAAGCTCTGCGAGGCGAGAGCCATAAAATTGCAGTAGAACTTGGGCTAAAGGAAGGCAAAACAGGCTGTTACGATGATCTGAGCTTCTATAAAGCAGAGATAATTCAATGACTTAGAAACAAAAAACCCGACAACAATTGCTTGCTGCCGGGCTTTAGGTGTAGGTGATACCTACGGTGTCGTGCTGAAAGTATCTCCCCTCCCTGCTGTTCCGTCAAGAGCAAGCCCCCGTATATTGCCGCTAATCGACACCCGTCGAGGTTGGTTCGTGCCTGAAATCCAGCTTTGAACCGGGAGTAGATTGCGCGGTTGCGCCCAAAAATCATGAATTCGGCATCATTGCTCAATGCCGGGAGGTTCTTTTATGCGCCGCCAGCCAGCTCGGAAGATCAAGGCTTCAGCTGTTAAAAATATATTCAAGTTTCCGTCTACCAAATCATTTGCTGAGCCCAGTCACCAGAGTTATCAGATGGTGTTGGTAGAGTCGATGTTGGAGAAAGACTACTGTTTTCATTTGGAGGCTAATCCAAACGTTCTACGTTACTTTCCTCAGCCCAAGACGTTCGTAATCAACAGTGAATTACTTAAAAACAGAGACTACACACCGGATTTTGAAGTCCATTTTCGTGGTGGGCGAAAGGCTTATGTGGAGGTTAAGAAAGATTTCAATTCTCTGGATGCTGTTTATCTGCACAAGCTGGAAATGGCTGCGATTAAAATGCGACAAGCAGGATATGAATTTGTGTGTGTCGATGAGTCTCAGATACGCATACAGCCCCTGCTGGAAAATCTTCGCAAGCTGCAACGCTATCGTGATCGATTCACGAATAACTCAGGCACCCTCATGTTGCTTCGAGATGCCGTTCCTCATCCAAAAAATTTGAAAGACCTGATTGCAAATCCTTTAGGCATACGCCTAGAGACCATCTACAAACTAATAGCCAATGGTCAAATAGCGGCAAATCTTTCAGCAGCTCACCTCTCATTGGATGCGGAGGTGCACTATGCATAGCCTTTCTAGGTGGATACCCGGTATTGCCCTTTGTGCAAACTTTGATGGCCAGGACGCCATATGGATGATAAGACGGATCAACGGCCCAAATGTCACCTTGGCCAATATTGATAACAAAACTGTGTTGGTGAAGGCGCAGGCGGAGCTCGAAGAAAGCCTGGAGAATAAGACACTTCAGTTCATGGCCGATTATCGCTATAACGGTGAGATCGTATTTCAGGATCTGCCTGAGAAGTACCAGAAAGAAACCGTTCGAAAACACGCATACGTTCGAGCTTTCCTGGATTCTGACGATCAGAAAAGATCAAAGAGGAAGCTGGAGAAAATAATCCAAGCAGTAGCCGAAAACATAGATGATAAGAAGCCACCAGCCTGGAACACTTTTAATTATTGGTTGAAACAATATTTCAACGCTGGTTGCCAAATTAAGGGCTTGTATCCAAACGACCCAAAAAAGGGATGCAGAGATCTAAGAGTTGATCCAAGAGTTCGTGAAATAATCGATCAATCGGTGAAATTCTATTTCAAAAATGGTCAGATTCTAATGAGTAGCATTCATCAAATGGTGGAAGCTAAGGTGCTCAAGCACAATCTGAGCAATCCAGATGATTTGTTGGTTATACCCGCGTATAGCACTGTAGCCTACCATATTAAAAAGCGAAGTTATCAGGCGTATGTCCGGGGAAGAATTGGTAAAAATAAAGCTCGTCTTGAGTGTGCAAATGTAGGTGAAGCACCGGAAACAAACCGCATACTTGAGCGTGTTGAGGCTGATCATACTCCTCTGGATATCAATGTTTTACACGATGAAACCAAAACCCTACTTGGCCGTCCGACGTTAACTATATTGATAGATCACTACTCTCGGATGGTTATGGGCTTTCAGGTTTCATTTGAAGAGCCTTCGTATGCTTCCGCCGCTATGGCAATTGGAAATGCCATATTATCTAAAAAGGATCTGCTTGAATTCTACGGCATCGAAGGTGATTGGCCCGCACATGGTGTTATGGAATTGTTAGTTGCCGACAATGGCACTGAATTTTGGAGCGACAATCTCGATATGGCGATTAGTGAGGTTGGTTCGGTGCTTCAATATGCGCCAGTCAGAAGCCCGAATTATAAAGGTGTTGTAGAGCGCTTCTTTCTTACACATGAAAACCATGTTAATTGACTCGCTGCCTGGCAAGACAAATGGAGTTGGCAATGGGTCAGACGAATATATTGCAGAGAAAGAGGCAAAGCTCACATTATCGGAATTCAAAAAGATATTCCTTAACTGGCTTGTGAACATCTACCACCTTGAGCCTCACGGTAAAGCTGAAAGGTCACCGCTGGATCTTTGGAGTGAGTCCGCAGGTGAATTTCCAGTGGTTAAGGAAGACGTTAAGCGTATTGAAACGGCATTAATGTGTTCTGATACGCGAACTCTACACCGATCAGGTATTCAATTTGAAAACCTTGAATACAATTCAGATTCCCTGAGAGACATCTATCGGCGGGAAGGCGCTCTTGCGCTGTTGGTCAAGTATAGTCCGTTTGATATCGGCCACATTTATGTGCGGGATGATCTGAACCGAATTTATATCCGGGTACCATGCGTCAACTACAAGTATGCAAAAGGCTTGTCGATGTACGCTCATAAGGCCATACGCAAGCGCATTAATACCACTCGGAAAAGCTACAAGGATAATGCGGTTCTGCAAAGAGCCAAGGTAGAGCTGTTTGGCGATATTGAAAGTTTGCATGAGCGTAATGTCAGGAAGAAATCGCAGGCAACCGCGAAAAAAGCTGCTCGCATTCATTCTCTGGGTATAGAGGACTTTGCGGCCAAATCCAACTTCGATGACTCCTCACCGGTGATTATTCAGAATATGCAGTCTGAAGAAGCGACTGATGACTGGGAGGTGTGGTGATGGCAGGCTGCAATGCGCTTCCCTTTGTAGCAACTGGTGATGTCAAACAAATCTTTAATCTCTTAGATAACCTTAGAGTTGGTTATATCGAAGAAGGCGATACCAACTGCCTGATTACGGGGGAGTCCGGGTCTGGGAAATCCGAGCTGGTTAAGCAGTACGCTGCGAAGTATCCGCGCCGAGAACTGGAGGAATACACCCATATCCCCGTGCTATATGTCCAATTGAGTTCGCCCCAAACGGCCAAGGCTTTTACCCAGCAGGTGCTTGCAGCGATGGGTGATCCTCAAGGTGGCAAAGGTATTAAAACCAAAGAGGAAGGCTTTGAAAGAATAAAAACATACTGTCGAATTTGCGGAGTTGAACTCATTATTCTGGACGAAATACAAACGGTGATTCAAAACCGCTCACCAGGGGTAATTGCCAGTATAACGGATTGGTTCAAGGATTTAATGAATCACTCAAAAGTGCCAGTGGTGTTGGTTGGGATGCCCTGGTGCCTTGATGTCGTGAAGGAAAATGATCAACTCGATACACGTGTTGGCTATCGTTACTATCTGGAGACCTTTAGGGTCTCCAGACAGTTTTCGCATTTCATAAAATTTATTGAGCTCTTTTCAAAGAGTTATGAATTTGCAAATGGCTTTTCCCTTAGTGAGCCTGAAACCGCCTATCGGCTGTTTGCTTACAGTTCTGGAATTATTAGGGCAATCAGGGGCCAAATTATCCGAGCGGCCAATTTGGCGAAGTCGGCGGGCAAACCAATTGATCTAGCCTGCTTCCTGGAGGCGATTCGTTCAAGGGGAATTAAAGATCAAAACAATGTCTTTATCATGCCGGTGACGGAATTGCGGCTGAGGGAAATCGTGAGTTCATCAAGATGGACTCAGCAAAAATCGTACAACAAAGAAAGCTTCCAGAGCGCTGAATTCAAAACATACAGGCTGACCAAAAAGCTTGAATTAATCGAAGCTGATGATGACTGAACGAAACTTGCTGATTAGACCGGTTAAGCATCCATTGGAGCGGATCGATGACTATCTTGCCAGGCTCGCTACCGCAAATGGCTTCTCATCTGCTACGACATTGAGGATGTATCTTCGTGCGTGGTGTAACGCAAATGGCCACAGTATTCGCAGAATAGGTAACGCCGATACGATGGCCAGGGCTTTAAGCCGTTATCTTGACCGTATCGTCGAAACAAAATCATTCGACCGGCCTGCATTTGGTAAAGCCAATCCCCATCTAAAAACTTGCAAGGCCTGCCTCAGCGAACAAAAGGCTACACCGTTTTACTGGTATCTGGATGACTACCAGGTTTGTCATATCCATGTTCAGCCGCTAAGTAAACCTGGTGCCAGTGAGATGTCGCTTGATGTGGATGCCAATCTGACCCTGCATCCCATAGTCGATTTTTTAGAGTCCAGTGACCCCTGGTTGGCATACACCAACGTGCAAAAATGCACCGACGAGCTCAGTTGGCTTTGCTGGCGGTTGAAGAATTTCTACGAGGTTCACCTTGGAAGCCTTCTGCATACGATGAATGCACTCAACTGGACAGGTAGTGCTCCTCCTGGTGAGCGTTCGTCTGATGGCAGATTCGACCTGATAACCAGCCTAATCGCGGAGCAATCCGGTCAGCGGGAAAGCGATTTGCGCTTGCTATCAGCGCTCTTGCTCTGGCAGCGCATGGTCCCGAACAACCTATTCGGGGCTGCGTGTGCCGGGGAGGATGGCGCGACCGAAGCAAGCTTGGAGTGGGCATCCCGACAGCTGATCGCCAACGAGCCGATGCTCATGTTCATCTGCGATGCACACCATGCCCCGCGGAACACCCCAAAACTCCGCCTGCGTGACTACATCCCTCTACTGGCAGTCCTGGATGAGGCCACCGATAAAGCCCTGCGCCAAGCGGTTTACTCCTGTGGGTTAACCACTGAATTGTTGGTGGTGATCCCCTCAGGCTGTAAAAAAACCCAATTCAAAGCTGCCCCACAGCCTTTGGTGACTTGCCAGCAGCCAGCCTAGTCAAAGGGCAATTTTATCTACTCCAAGCCAGAAACGCTGTGGTAGGATGCTACCTAATAAAAAATATTAGGTAGCATATTCAATATATGGTCATGCAGCATGAATAGCACGCTCCGGGATTTAAACCAGGCACAGCGTGATCGCATCGCCCACATAGACTTCACTCTGCTATTCAAGGGGGAAGCCAACCGTGCCGATCTGGTAGATCGCTTCAGCATCACACCAGCCCAGGCCACCAAGGATTTCACCCAGTATCGGGAATTGGCACCCGCAAATATTCGTTACGACGAAAAGCTGAGAACCCACCTGCGTGGTGACCAATTCAAGCCCCTGTTCGATTACGACGTGGTGCGCACCCTGGCCACCATCAGCCAGGGCTATGGCGACGGCTTTACCGGCAAGCTCAAACCGCCAATGGCTTGTGAAGCACCTTACCATCTGAACGAACCCAGGCTGGCCACTGTTGCCAAGGTGACCGAAGCCATTCACAAGGCCAAGCCACTGGCCATTACCTATGTATCCCTGTCTAGCGGCGAATCCCAGCGTGAGATCGTGCCCCACACCCTGGTGGATAACGGCCTGCGTTGGCATGTGCGGGGGTTCGACCGCAAGAGCGGCGAATTCCGTGATTTTGTGCTCACCCGCATCAAAGAAGCCACGCTGGTTGAAGGCTCCATCGACGAAGAGCAGGAAACCGCAAGCCAGGATCGCCAGTGGAATCGCTTTGTGGAGCTGGAATTGGTACCGCACCCGCGTATCCAGCATCAGGAAGCCATCGAGCTGGATTACGGTATGGACCGTGGCGTAATGAAGGTCGAGATACGAGCCGCTACAGCAGGGTACCTGTTGCGGCAATGGCATGTGGACTGCTCACCGACCCATACGCTCACCGGCCCCGAATACCAATTGTGGCTCCAAAACAGCCAAGCGCTATACGGTGTGCAAAACCTGATTTTGGCTCCTGGAAGAACAGAACAAGCGCCGGGATAAACCGAATTTCTGACTGAACAGAACTCTGATTTTAAAACAAGAATTTGAGCGGTCTTTTAAAGACCCGCTTTAATCACTAGGAAACACAATGGACCAAAGCGTACACAACAAACTTGTCTCATTTATCTGGAACATCGCCGATGACTGTCTGCGCGATGTGTATGTGCGGGGCAAATACCGTGACGTTATCCTGCCGATGGTGGTATTGCGCCGACTGGATACCCTGTTGGAGCCCACTAAAAACGATGTACTGGAAGAGGTTCGCTACCAAGAGGAAGAAATGCGGGCTACCGAGCTGGACGAAGAGCCGCTCAAAGAAGCCTCCGGCTACGTGTTCTACAACGTGTCCAAATGGACGCTCACCAGCCTGCATAATACGGCCACCAATAATCGCCAAATCCTGCTGGCCAACTTTGAGGAATACCTCAAAGGCTTCAGTGCCAACGTGCAGGAAATCATCGAACGCTTTGAACTGAAAAGTAAAATCCAGCACATGATCAATAAAGATGTGTTGCTGGACGTGGTAGAGAAATTCGTCTCCCCAAAAATCAACCTTACCCCAGTAGAGGCAATTGATCCGGATGGTTACAAACTGCCTGCGCTCACCAACCTGGGCATGGGCTATGTGTTTGAGGAGCTGATCCGTAAATTCAACGAAGAAAACAATGAAGAGGCTGGGGAGCACTTTACCCCAAGGGAAGTGATCGAGCTGATGACCCACCTGGTGTTCGACCCCATCAAAGATAATCTGCCGCTCACCCTCACCGTGTATGACCCGGCCTGTGGTAGTGGGGGCATGCTCACCGAATCGCAAAATTTTATTGAGGAAAAATACCCGCTCGATGCTTCTTACAAAAGTGAACGTGATATTTACCTCTACGGCAAGGAAATCAACGACGAAACCTATGCCATCTGCAAGTCCGACATGATGATCAAGGGCAACAACCCCGAGAACATCAAGGTCGGATCAACACTGTCTACCGATGAATTCGCCTCCTTGCGTTTCGACTTTATGCTCTCCAACCCGCCTTACGGTAAAAGCTGGGCCTCGGAGCAAAAATACATCAAAGACAGCGGTGATGTGATTGACTCACGCTTTAAGGTCAAGCTCAAAGACTATTGGGGCAATATCGAGGATTGCGATGCCACACCGCGCTCCAGCGATGGCCAGCTGCTGTTCCTGATGGAAATGGTCAGCAAAATGAAAGATCCAGCTGTGGGTACTGGTGCTGCTGCGGGTTCGTACACAAAGGGCAGTCGCATTGCGTCAGTCCATAACGGTTCCAGTCTGTTTACCGGTGATGCCGGTAGTGGTGAGAGCAATATCCGTCGATACATTATCGAAAATGATATGCTCGAAGCCATAGTACAGTTGCCCAACAACCTGTTCTACAACACCGGCATTACCACCTATATCTGGCTGCTCAATAACAACAAGCCTAAATCTCGTAAGGGTAAGGTGCAGTTAATTGATGCCAGCCTGTTGTACCGCAAACTGCGCAAAAACTTGGGTAAGAAAAACTGCGAGTTTGCGCCGGAGCATATCGCACAGATCACCCGTACCTATCTGGATTGTGCCACGATAGAGCGTGAGCTGGACGTAAACGGAGACTCCACCGGTATTGCCAGTCAGGTATTTCGCAACGAAGATTTTGGTTATCACAAAGTCACCATCGAGCGGCCCGACCGGCGCAAAGCCCAGTTCACCGCCGAACGCATTGCGCCTTTGCGTTTTGACAAACAGTTAAGTGAAGTGATGGAGCATCTCTTTAGCGAACACGGCGATAAAGTGTATAAAACGTCGGGTTTCGGTAAAGGGCGAAAACAAAGCTTTTTAAAATCCATCGAGAATGACATCCTCAATTGGTGCGAAGATAACGACATTAGCCTGAATGCCAAGGCAAAGGGCAAACTGTTGGATGTTCAATACTGGCAGACCTTGTATGAAGTGTTTGAAACCGCTGAATGGCTGACAGAAGAATTGGGGCAAGGTGAGTTTGACGATTTTAATATTGTTAAAGAAAAAGTGGATGCCCTGCTAAACGAGTACAAGGTCGCGCTTAAGGCGAGTGAAAAAAATAATATCTTCAATGCCGTAAGCTGGTATCACGAAACAGCCGCTAAAGTAATCAAAAAAGTGGTAAAGCTCAGCGGCGATAAGCTGGATGAAGTACTGGAAGATTACGATTGCACCGAAGCGCAGCTAGCGGATTTTGGCTATTACCCAACTGATAAGAAAAACGAATACATTACCTATGAAGCGAGTTCCGATCTGCGCGACAGTGAGTCCATCCCCCTCACTTATAAAGACCCACTACTGAAAGAGGATGAGCCGCAAAGCATTCATCAGTACTTTCTCGATGAAGTAAAGCCCCATGTGAGTGAGGCCTGGATCAATTTGGATTCCGTCAAAATCGGCTACGAGATCAGCTTTAACAAATACTTCTACCGTCATAAACCACTGCGTTCACTGGAGGCCGTTGCAAAGGATATTATCAGCCTGGAACAGAAGGCCGAGGGTTTGATTGCCCAGATTCTGGGTGTGGATATTGAGCAGGTGCAGGGGTAATGGCAATGGTTGATATTGCAGATCTGCCGAGGTATGAGTCTTACAAAGACTCTGAAATGCTGTGGGTAGATAAAATTCCCACGGCGTGGAGATTAGAGAAAGCGAAGTGGTTATTTAAAAAAGCAGAAAGACCTGTTCGGGATATTGATGAAATTGTTACATGCTTTCGAGATGGCACTGTTACTCTAAGAAGTATTCGTCGCACAGAGGGGTTCACTAATGCACTGAAGGAGCACGGCTATCAAGGTATCCGGAAAGGTGATTTAGTTATTCATGCGATGGATGCCTTTGCTGGTGCTATTGGTGTGTCTGACTCTGATGGGAAAGCAACACCAGTGTATGCAGTATGCATTCCTAAGGGAGGGGTTGAGGTCAATCCTAGATTCTATGCTTATTACCTGCGTGACATGGCGCTATCAGGGTTTATTTCATCACTTGCAAAGGGGATAAGGGAGCGCTCTACCGATTTTCGATTTAACGACTTTGCGGAATTGTTGCTGCCTATCCCGGATTTTGGAGAGCAGATACTAATCACCAGCTTTCTCGACAAAAAAACCAAACAAATCGACGAAGCTATTGCCATCAAAGAGCAGCAAATCGCCCTGCTCAAAGAGCGCAAGCAATTCATTATCCAAACAGCCGTCACCCAAGGGCTTGATCTCAATGCCCCCATGAAAGATTCCGGCGTGGATTGGATTGGGCAGATACCGGCGCATTGGAAAGTCAAAAGACTTAAATACATGGTGAGATTTTACGGTGGTGGAACTCCAAGTAAAGACAATAAAGATTACTGGGGAGGTGACATATCATGGGTTTCCCCAAAAGATATGAAGATGCCATTTATATCGAGCTCTATCGATACTATCACAGAGTTGGCCGTTAAAAAGTCAAGCGTTAAATTGGTAGAGAAAGGTGCAATTCTGATAGTTGTTCGTGGCATGATTTTGGCGAAAAAAATTCCCGTAGCTATAGCAAGCAAAGAATTGACAATAAACCAAGATATGAAAGCTTTGGTTGTCAATGATGGCTCGTTTCCTGTTTTTCTTATGTGCCTATTAGATGGATTACATGGAACGCTTTCAACTCTTTTGGAAGAGTCCGGGCATGGTACAAAAACATTGCCAACTGAAAAGCTGGGAAGCCTTGGCTTGCCAATTCCACCATTTAGTGAGCAACAAAAAATAGTGACTTTCATCGAGAATCAAACACATTTTTTTGAAAAATCCATTGAAATTCAAAAAGAACAAATCGAAAGACTTAAAGAATATAAAACCACCCTAATCAACAGTGCGGTGACTGGAAAAATCAAAGTTACCCCTGAAATGGCTGGTGTGGATAAAAAAGTGCAGGGCGCAATAGAGGCATAGGGCAATGTTTACCGTCGACCATCAAACCAACCGCATCAGCCCGGTAAAAATCAAAACCTTCAG
The DNA here is from genome assembly GCF_947498635.1 of uncultured Microbulbifer sp. GTDB lineage: Bacteria > Pseudomonadota > Gammaproteobacteria > Pseudomonadales > Cellvibrionaceae > Microbulbifer > Microbulbifer echini. The sequence continues at coordinate 143,585 of NZ_CANMKV010000005.1, forward strand.
TGAGCTGGTTTTTACCGAGCGCAAGCACTTGCAGGAGTGGCTGGCCCACCAGCCCGATGCGCTGGGTGAAGACCTGCTGATTATCCAGAAAGAGTTTGATGGCTTTGACGATACCCGCGAACGCCTCGACCTGTTGGCACTGGATAAAGAAGGCAATCTGGTGATTATCGAAAACAAGCTGGATGACAGTGGCCGCGATGTGGTGTGGCAGGCATTGAAGTGTGCCTCTTACTGCGCCAGCTTAACCAAGGGCCAGATTGTCGAGATTTATCAGCAATATTTGCAGCGCTTCTATTCTTCTATCAGCCCGACAATTGAAGCCGATGAAGCGCTTACTCGGGCAAGTCAACCCCCTCAAGAAAACAGACAGGATGCCGCCACCCGTATCTGCGAATTTCTCGATGCGCCGGATCTGGATGAAGTCAAGCTCAACCTCGGCAATAGCCAGCGTATTATGTTGGTGGCTGCCAATTTCCGCAAAGAAGTCACCAGTACGGCGTTGTGGCTGTTAGGCCAGGGTATCAGTATTCAATGCTTTAAAGTCACGCCCTATGCCCTGGGTGAACAACTGCTTATCAATATTGACCAGATCATACCTACGCCCGAAGCCAAGGAGTTGATGATCGGCATCAATGCCAAAGAAGCGGAAGAAAAAACCACCGAAGTAGTGGTGAAGAAACGTCATATCGTGCGAAGGGAATATTGGGAAAAGGCGCTGGAGGCCTTCCAAAAAAGTCAGTGCAATCTCTACGATAATATCAGCCCCAGCAAAGATCACTGGCTCTCGGCGGGCTCGGGCTTAAGCAGCTGCCCCTACAATTTGATTTTTAATAAGAGCGAGTTGCGCGTAGAGCTATGGATTAGCCGTAGTGCAACAGAGGAAAACAAATTCCTCTTTGATTTTCTGCTGGATCATAAAGATGAAATTGAATCGAACTTCGCTGATAAGCTGGAGTGGATGCGTCTGGACGAAAAGAAATCCTGCCGCATTCAGTATTCCTGTGCATCAGATAGTTTCAATAAAGACACCTGGAAAGAATCCGTTGCCTGGCACTTGGAGCACATGTGCAGGCTAGAGCAGGCCTTAAAGAAGCCGCTGCAAAAAGCCGCCGAGGGACTTAAGCAACAAAGTTTTGCGTAGGACAATGTAATGACCGTAGACCGCAGTTTGGAATACTTACAATCCTTGTTAAAAGAACTGTGCTCACTGCCGCAGGAAGCGGAGTGGGTGGAGTTCAAACATAATAACGACGATGCACCAATGATTGGTGAATATATTTCGGCGCTGGCTAATTCCGCTGCTTTGCTGGGTAAGCAGTCTGCCTATGTAGTTTGGGGTGTTGAGAATGATACTCATGAGGTGATTGGGACAACATTTAAGCCTTCAACAGCTCGCTATAAGCAGCAGGAACTGGAAAGTTGGTTGCTGCAGAAAATATCACCAAAAATTCACTTTCGTTTTTTTGAGCTTGTCGGTGTTAGTGAATTGCCAGTCGTTATTCTGGAAGTGCAGGCCGCAGCACACAACCCGGTGCAATTTGATGGCGTTGAATTCATCCGTGTCGGTTCCTATAAAAAGAAGCTAAAGGAGTATCCCGAAAAAGAGCGAGCACTATGGCGCGTGTTCGATAAAACGCCTTTTGAACGACAAATGGCAGCCTCTAATGTAAGTGCCGATGAGGTTCTGAAGTTGTTGGACTATCCGGCGTATTTTGAATTAACCGGGTTGCCCTTACCGGAAAATCGTGCCGGCATTTTAAATGCATTAAAGGCTGATCAATTAATTCAGGAAATGCCCGGTGATCAATGGGGTATCACGAATTTGGGAGCCATTCTGTTTGCGAAAAAACTGCAAAACTTTCAACACCTTGGACGCAAGGCGGTTCGGCTCATTTTATATCGTGGCAACAGCCGTATCGAAACCATTCGGGAAATCGAAGGCAATAAAGGCTATGCCGTTGGCTTTGAAGGGCTTATCGATTATTTAAAGACACTATTGCCCTCCAATGAGGAAATAGGCAAAGCCTTTCGCAAAGAAGTGCCTATGTATCCGGAGTTGGCTATTCGTGAGTTGGTGGCGAATGCCATTATCCATCAGGATTTCTCTGTCACCGGTACTGGCCCGATGATTGAGGTATTTGACTCCAGAATGGAGATCACTAACCCCGGTATCCCTTTGGTCGCGACAGATCGGTTTTTGGATTCACCGCCGCAGAGCAGAAACGAAGCGCTGGCCTCATTCATGCGACGCATCAATATTTGTGAAGAACGCGGCTCTGGCGTTGATAAGGTAGTGTTCCAGACAGAGTTCTATCAATTACCCGCACCTATCTTTGAGGTTACCGACAACCATACCCGCTCGGTTTTATTTGGCCATAAACCCTTTGCGGATATGGATAAGGAAGACCGCATACGGGCGTGTTATCTGCACTGCTGTTTACGTTATGTGAACCGGGAGCCGACTAACAATAGTTCGTTGCGCGAGCGGTTTGGGATTGAACAAAAGAACCAGGCGCAAGTGAGTCGTGTGTTGAAGGATACTGTTGCTGTGGGTTTGATAAGGGCGTATGACCCTGACGCAGGCACCAAGGCTATGCGCTATATCCCGGCTTGGGCCTAATTTGCTTGACCGTTGCTTGACTCAGGTGGCGGCCTTTTAGGTTTTGTTTTTCTAACTTGTTGTTTTTAAAGGGAAAAATTTTTTAAGTTTATTTGATCCTTGCGTGGTCGTGTTGGAACTTAGGGGGAATGGTCGCCTATTGCCAGCTTGGCGATGTGGCTACCACTTTCTATGTATTGGTAGGTGAGCGCAGTTTTTTGAATGCAGTGAGGGCTTGGGTCAGTGGTTATGTTCTGAACGGATTTTGTATGTCTGTTGCTTGATTGAAAGACGGCGAAATCTCGGAAATTATAAATAAAACGATGGGTTGGGTTAGATCGGTTGTTTGACTGATGCTTGACTGGCAAAGTCAATTGGTAGAATAAAAAGGACGTAAGATGGTTAGCAACACCAACGAACAGGCACTGGAGGCCGCAATTGAGCAGGCTTTAACTGGCACAACCATAGAAGCCGTCAAGGCAGCGGGGGGTATTGCCGATGGCGGCAAAGCTCAAGTCGAAGAAATACCTGCTGACTACATAGTCGGGAATAGGCGTTACAAACTGGGCCTGCCGACTGATTTCAACGTCCAGTTTGCCCTTGATGAAAAGCTTTTCTGGCGCTTTCTGGAAGATACCCAGAAGCTCGAGCTGACCAAGCTGAAAAAACACAATCCTTCCGACTGGCAGCGCAAGTTACTGGAGCGCTACGACCGGCTGATGAAGAAGCACGGTATTCTCTATCTGCTCAAGAAGGGGCTTCCGGTAGATGACGCTCATTTCCACCTTATGTATCCTGCGCCGCTGGCCAGCAGTAGCGAGAAGGTTAAACAGAACTTTGGCACCAATATTTTCAGCTGCACTCGCCAGGTGCGTTATTCCCTGATCAACCCACTTCATGAAATCGACATGGTGCTGTTCGTGAACGGTATCCCGCTGGTGACGATGGAGTTGAAAAATGCCTGGACCGGCCAAACCGCCCGTTCCCACGGCCAGAAACAGTACCGGGAAGACCGCGACGTAAACCAACCGTTACTGAACTTCGGTCGTTGCCTGGTACATATGGCTGTGGATACGGATGAAGTCTACATGACCACCAAGCTGGCCGGGCAAGCGACTTACTTCCTGCCCTTTAACAAAGGTCACAACCACGGTAAGGGGAACCCGCCAAATCGCTCCCTTTCGGGCAAGGGGGGCCATAAGACTGCATATTTGTGGGAGGAGGTGTTTAGCAAAGAGAGCATGGCCAACATCATCCAGCACTTTGTGCGGCTGGATGGCAGCAGTAAAGATCCTCTGCGCAAGCGCACCCTATTTTTCCCCCGTTACCACCAGCTGGATGTGGTGCGTAAGCTGGTTGACCACGCTTCCAGGTGCGGTGTGGGCCATACCTATTTGATTCAGCATTCTGCTGGGTCGGGCAAGTCAAACTCCATTACCTGGGCAGCTTATCAGCTTATAGAGACTTACCCGGCATCACTGCAAGTTGCGAATGGGAAAAGCGTAGAGCAGCCTCTGTTTGATTCGGTGATTGTAGTGACGGATCGCCGACTGCTGGATAGACAGCTGCGCGATAACATCAAGGAATTCTCCGAGGTTAAAAATATCGTTGCTCCGGCCCTTAAGTCTTCTGAGCTGAAGAGCGCGCTGGAGAATGGCAAAAAGATCATTATCACCACTATTCAGAAATTCCCGTTTATTGTGGACGGCATCGAGGATCTCAGCGATAAGCGCTTTGCGGTGATCATCGACGAAGCTCACAGCTCACAGTCTGGCATTGCCCACGACAATATGAATCGTGTGATGGGGCAGGACGAGGAAGAGGATGATCAGGACAAGATCCTTAAAGCGATAAAATCCCGCAAGATGCGTGGCAATGCATCTTACATGGCTTTCACTGCTACGCCCAAGAACACTACCCTGGAAAAGTTTGGTGAAAAACAGGAAGATGGATCATTCAAGCCTTTCCATTTGTACTCCATGAAGCAAGCCATCGAAGAAGGCTTTATTCTGGATGTACTGGCTAATTACACGACCTACAAAAGTTATTACGAGATCGAAAAGTCCATCGCGGAAAACCCAGAATTTGATACCAAAAAGGCGCAAAAAAAACTGCGAGCCTATGTAGAGCGCAGCCAGCAGACCATCGATACCAAAGCTGAAATCATGTTGGATCACTTTATTCCTCAGGTCGTCAATGCCAAAAAACTCAAAGGCAAAGCCAAAGGCATGGTGGTAACGCAGAACATTGAAACGGCCATCCGTTATCACAAGGCCATTTCTCGCTTGCTGGAAGCGAGAGGTAATCCCTTTAAAGCCTTGCTAGCCTTTTCTGGGGCGAAAGAAGTGGATGGTATTGAATACACGGAAGCGGAGATCAACGGATTTTCGGAATCTAAGACCAAAACCAAATTCGATACCGATGAATATCGCTTGTTAGTCGTGGCCAATAAGTACCTCACCGGGTTTGACCAGCCAAAGCTTTGTGCCATGTATGTGGACAAAAAGCTAGCGTCGGTACTTTGTGTTCAGACCCTTTCCCGTCTCAACCGCTCTGCCCCCAAGCTGGGTAAGAAAACCGAGGATTTGTTTATTCTGGACTTCTTCAACTTGGTTGATGAAGTAAAGGTTGCATTCGATCCCTTCTATACCGCGACATCATTGTCTCGGGCCACAGATATTAATGTGCTCCATGAGCTCAAGGACGCAATGGACGATGTGGGTGTGTATGAATGGTACGAGGTTGAGGACTTCGTAAAGCGTTATTTTAATAATGAAGATGCACAAAAATTAAGCCCCATCATTGATATAGCTGCCGCCCGTTTCGAACATGAGCTGGAACTAGAGGATGATGAAAAAGTAGATTTTAAGATCAAGGCAAAGCAGTACGTAAAAATCTACGGACAAATGGCGTCTATCATGCCCTTTGAAATCGTGGCATGGGAAAAACTGTTTTGGTTCCTGAAGTTCTTAATACCGAAGCTAAAAGTGAACGACCCTGATGCGGACACTATCGATGAGCTATTGGAGTCCATTGATTTGAGTTCCTATGGCCTGCAAAGGGTAAAGCTGAATCACGCTATCAAGCTGGATGAGGCAGATACTGAGCTCGATCCCCAGAATCCAAACCCTCGTGGAACTCATGGTGGGGATCAACAAAAAGATCCATTGGACGATATCATCCTGACTTTCAATGAGCGCTGGTTCCAGGGTTGGAGTGCAACACCTGAAGAGCAGAAAGTTAAGTTCATTAACATTGCTGAGAGTATCAAACAGCATCCAGATTTTAAGGCCAAATACCAAAATAATCCTGATCCACACAACAGGGACCTAGCCTTCGAGAAAATGCTAAAAGAAGTGATGTTGCGCAGGCGAAAAGATGAGTTGGAACTATACAAATTGTTTGCTGGGGACGCTGCATTTAAAACTGCTTGGATGCAGAGTATGCAGCATGTACTTTCGGAGTGAATATCTGAAAAATCTAGTTGCTTTTTGTGGAAGTAAATATGTACGTGGAAGGTGTGCTTTGTATGTAGGCTATCTGATAAACTCTAGGAGATATTACACGAAGCTCTTTTTACTTATTAATATATTTCTTTTCACCAATGGCTGGTAGGTAGCCAATCGTCCACACCTCCTGCGAACACTGGGGATATCAGTATAGAAATACGGGGGCATTGGATAGAAACTAAGAGTTTCTTCCATGTTAGCCCCGTCCATATGATTATGTTTTTCTCGGGCGAATTACCTTCAGGCAGCCCACTGCTTATTGCCGTCACCCAACGTATTTTTTGCGGCGGGTTTCACATTACGGAACAAGGCACCACACTTTGTAGCGATGTCAGTAGCAAGCCAAATAGCCCCCGCGCCGACGACGACTGAGCCGACCATCGTAGGTGCGGAGAAGAAGTTGTCTACAGCTTGACTCAGGTCTGACAGACCAGATGCACACCCAGCGGTCAATGCTGCCGGGGTCCGCAAAGCTTTGAAGGCTTTTTGCCTTACGTCGATATTTCTGTAATCTTGCTTATTAAGCTGTATGTCAACCAATTCAATTTTTGCGTTTGCACAAATTGTTTTCAACTCCTCCTTACTGGTGTTTTTTCCGCGAGGATTAGAGAAAAATACAGCTTGCTTGGAAAGCTGATTGCCGTTGGCAACTTTTTGAGTGATACCGGGGGCGTCGGCTAGGCTTTTTAGTGCTTGCACAAAGGTACCAGCTCCTTCACCGTGCACCAGCCAGTTGATCGCGGCATTGTTGGCCTGTGCCTGCTGGATCAATGCCGCCAGAGACCGTGCATTGTGCGCCTTTTTGTGTTCGCCGTCTTGCCAGAACAGGGAGTAATGATAGTCATCATCAGTGAAATCATAGGAGCGCAGCGCGGCTTTATAAGCGGGCAAAATATGGCTGATAAGTAGGCGTCCGGCTTCCTCCTTGTTGTCAAATTTCCCGCTGACGGCAGCATAGTGAGCGCCTGCCCAGCGGTGGCTTTGGTCCATGCTTTTTCGACGTTCGTCGTTAGTTTGCCATCTTAGGGGCGTCTTATTGACCCGGTACAACCCCGTTGTTTGATTTATTACCGGAGAAGAAATCGAACTATCAATTTGCAGACCATAGATCAGGACATCCCCGCTTTCGAGTATCTGGTAGTGGAACTGGGCTCCGTCTAATTTCAGTGTTTTCGTGCCGCTGTCTCTGCCGCCGGGATTAATCGCCAAGCTGTAAAGCGAACGCACCAGGTGTGTCTTGTAGTAGTTGCCGGGATGCTCGCGCTTCAGGGTTTCCCAGGTTTCAATATTTGCCGAGGTTACATAGACATTGCGGTTGATATTGGGAGTCTCTCCCCGGCGAATGATTGCAGTGAGGTTCTTCACGATGGCTCCTTGCCTGTGATAGTTCGATTTTTTGTAGTTTGAGAATGCGCTTAAAGGGCCTTAGCCTGCCAAGGCGGCGGTGGGCTTCCAGGTTTGGTGATGATGAGTTTTTCGTCAAACTTCCCTTCCCAATGCCATTCGGGATACACCCAGTTTTCAATGTCACGTGCTGAGTTCGCTTTGGCCCCTGGCCACTGCTTTTGAGCGGTCACCAGCTGCGCTTTGGCGTCGGCACTCAGCTGTAGTTCTACACTGTCGCAGAGTAAATCACGAATGCCGTTCATGGCTTTTAGGCAAGGCTCTACCGGGGCATAGCCCAGATTACGAAAGTTAAACTGCAAGTAGCGCGTTTGGTCGAGTGGAACAAAGAAGCAGCTTGTGAAGTGCGTATCATAGAAGGGGCACTCCTCTAGTGCCTCTGCAGAGAATCGTTGGTGCTCCTCAAAAAATATTGCCGTGGCCCCGGCCAGATTGCGCAGTTGCCAGTTCACAGGGGCTTTCTGCGGTCGATGGTCGGGTATACAGGGCCCCAAATAATAGAGATAACGCATGATGACTGTCTCAAAATGCTGCGGGTTAAAACAGCTCATGCCTTGAGGCAGCGTGTCGTGGCGATACAGCGCTAATGTAAAATCAATGGTGCCAATAGGACGACCGCGCCAGATAGGACCGAACAGCTCCCAGCTGCGTTTCATCAAGATCTGTAGGGCTACCCCTTCGCGCTTCCATTCTTCTCTTTTAATGTCAGTGGAGTACTGACTGTCATCAAAGATATTAACACTGCGTGGTGGCTCCTGGCTGGAATCCGCGAAGCTGTCCTGGCAGAGGTTGGGCGGGGAGCTAAAAGTCAGGCGGCTGCCGGAGAGATCGATAACAATGGTTTCACGCTCATGACGACGGGGTATATAGGGGCGTTGACGTGAGGCAAACAGGCGAGACAGCATGTACAAATCAATCCTTTGAACAGTGTTCACCAGATTTTACTCTTCTAATGGTGAATGGTCCAAACTTCTTGAAGGTGTTGCCATTACCGGGTGGATGCTAGTAACGGATGCATTAGAAAAAAGACCTACCGACGGTTGAAACCAGCGGGACTTTCAAGGTTGCTACTCGGAGATGAATAGCAGGCGTCAAAGGTAATTGACTTGAGGTGTATTTGCCAAGCCCCCAGGCCTTATGAAGTGCGATTTTCCTTATCATTTAGTACGTTTTACCTATTTCCAAGGGTAAACTCTATTGGAAATAGAGAAAGTCTATATTCAGCGAGAAGGATTTACTTTTTTGACCACCATGCTTTGGTGCCTGAATTTCAAAATTACAACGAAAATCAATGACATGCGATGATTTTCATCCCTCTATACCGTTGTGTATTATTCCCTTCAACTTTGTCATATAGCTAATTATGACGTCCTTTAAGGGATAAATAACATCAATCGATTCTTGCATAGCAGTAACTTAAGTGAGCCAATTATTTGGTGCGACTCAACGTATTAGGTGGGATTCTTCGAGTCCAGTTCTATTTTTGATACAGAGCGATTTAGGCCCGTTATTTATAATAATCTCAAGTGGCGAATTGTTCATATCGAGCAGCATGTTGGTTACATTAAATTTGATGTGGAAGTGGGTCGGCCACTAACTGAGTTGGATGTTCCTGAGACTGAGCTGGAGTGGGTGGCAGGATCTACCGTACATTTTAGCGTGTGTGAATTTATTAATAGTGATGGCTATGATGATTCGCTAAATATAATGGTACCTTTCCAGGTTGCATACGCAGTATCGATACACAAAGCTCAGAGGCTTGAATATGATTCTGTGAAAGTAGTCATCACTGATGCTAATGAAGGGGATATATCACATAGCATTTTTTATGCCCCCATCACCAGTACACGCGATCGATTAAAAATATTTCAGACACCAGAAAACCAGCATAAAGTTATTTCTAGGCTGCAAAGAGTAACTAAGAGCAAGGATGTAGCACTGCTTCCAAGTCGGTGTAGTCTAGCCGTTTTCAGTAATTGAATTGGAATTATTGATAGAGCGTAGAAAGGTATCTGACATTAAGTGATAAGCCACATGTTTACAGACTATTGTGCTGAGTTGATGACAGATTGCTTCCAATTAAAATTGCCAAGTTGTTTAAAGCTCAAGGGTTTACTCGCTTCTTCTTTGAAGAAGTAGCTTAGCTCTGATCTTGCCAACATGTAAAATACATTGGTGATCATGAAGCCCTGCTTTTGTAGTCCACTAAGTGTTTTACCTTGTGCCTTTTGATTTTGGTCCGCGGATTTTTTGAGGTTGTTAATCAGGTGTTGCCACGATTTTTTGCAAATCAACCAATCACGATTTTGTGAATCGGCCTTTTGCAAAGCTTTAACAAAACCTGCATCAAGTAGCTGTTTTAGTTGATAGCGGGAAAGTTCAGTTTCAAGAACAGCCTGCTCCATTGACCAGTTGTCTTGGTACATTTTAGCCAGAGACTCAATCTGGTCTCTGTTAAAGTAGACTTTGCCTTTAAATTTGTGGAGTGTGATTTTGTCTTGGGCTATCAGGCTATGAATTCTAGGCTCTCGACAAGCAAGTATGCGCTGGGCTTCTTTTTGGGTTATCAAAGGACGCTCAGAGGATGACAGGGATATTCTAGTCAGCCTATGGGTTTGAATTGCATTTGGCCAATTGATCTCGATGAACTGGTCGAATGCGGCACGTAAGCGAGCAATGCCTTTGTTCTTTCGCTGTCTGTGTAGTTTCTCATGAATGTCTCGAAAGTGCTTGTTGATACCCGACTGTCCACGATCACTCATTGGGTTGTCTATGTACTGGCTGATTAGCAGATGGAAACCTTGTGGCCAACGCTTCAAGGACTGCCATGCCTGAGTATAGTGAAGGGAAACGTTCAGGTTGTCCAAGCTGGCAGGCGAGAACAGTGCATGGTGGAATAACCGGTATTGATAGTGTGCAATGAAATGGATTAGAGATAGAGCTTCAACGAAGTTCAGGCCCTTAAGCACCGCCGGTGTCGATATTGGCAGGCTGCGTCCTTCAATCAGGTAAGCCATTGTTCTGGTAAAAGCTAAGGTCGCAGGCGAAGCTTTGGGTATCAAATTGACTGTTGGGAATGGATCGTTTTTATTGAACTCGTTGAGAGTGCGACGGTACCAGCTCAGCCTCTTACCAGTCTTTGGACTGGTGTCGACCAATAACAACTTGTGCTTGACACAGGCTGTATAGGCAATGTGGCTCCAGAGGTCGGAAGAATATCCGGTCTCCTCGAGGCATTCGGGGCAGATTTTCGGGGTTTTGACGAAGATCTTGGTCGTAAAGTGCGGTAATTGGGACGATTTGAAGGTATCAGCCGTTCTCGGGTAGGTATAATCAAGGCCCAGCTGGGAAAAGTAAGGCTCTATATCATACTCCCCTGTGATCATCTGGTGGGTAGGTATTCGAAGGTTTTTCCACGGCAGACCGGCATGTTGGAGCAAATGGCCGATATGGTGAAAGCCATTTTGCTCGCTGACCGGGATAAGATAACTGACGATGCACTCATCGGGTTGCCGATGGGGTCGAATTAGTAGCTTGCTCATATTTTGAGCATAGAATCTTAAGGTACTGTAGTGCAGAGATGGTGATTTTGGGCAGGCAAGAAACTTGTTCAAACTTATGTCGAGCCCACGTGACACGAGGGCATCAGACCGTTTTTGGTGATAGTAGAAATTTGTTCAATCTATTCTCGAATGTTTTGTTCAAACTTATTTCGAACTGAGTCGAAAAATGCGGGCTGTAGGGGTATTTTGTTCAAACTTCTACGAGGATTTACATAATCTATAGGCCGGTAAAACACAATTTATGTTCTCCTTTCAATTTTAACGAAGACATGTACTTTGCGCATGGATGCCTCAGTACATGTGGCCATTTAAAATATTTACTTTCTGTTTTTA
>NZ_CANMKV010000006.1 GCF_947498635.1 uncultured Microbulbifer sp.
CGTCAGCCGAAATGTGATAATCGATCGTAAATAAATCGGTTTCGGGCTGGGAAATATATGCCGAGCTATAGCTGGCTCACACGATTGATTCTGTTGAAACTCAGCTTAACGGAGTTTAAAAATTAAGGTCGATATGGGGCTTGGCGGCATAAAATTTCAAGAATTGTTACAAAAAGTCCAAGTGTCACAAAAGACAGTTGTGAATGCTTGACTTTTCGGCCCTCAGTGAGTCGAGGCAATTCGTAATTGTCGAAATTATTTTTTTATCGAGGGTTGTAAACATAATTTTAATCGAAAAAAAATTATGAATCCCATTGGTTTTGTACAAAAAATGGACAATTCGTGAGGGAGAGGGTCCGTAAATGCCGCTAACAAACAATTTGTAATGCCGCGTTATTAAAAAAATATCTAGGTTTGATAAGTCTATGATACATTACGCCGCCAAAAAGTTGCCGGCGGCTATTTTCAGGAAGTGAAACGATGGAAGACTTGAAGAGTAAGATCGAGAAACTTGCTTCTTTTCTTAAAGTAGACAAACAAAATCGCCGCCTGCTGATCGATTTGGTAGAGACCTGTTTGAGAGCCGGTGAATTAGAAAAAGCCGAGTATTATCTGGAACAAGGCCTAAGCCACTGGGCAGAAGATCCCTCACTGTTATTCCAACGAGGTATGTTGTGCTTATACAAAGGTGAGTACAGCGCTGCAGTTGATGAGTTTTCTTCTCAAATAGGTACTGAAGCTCCTCAGGATGTTGTGATATATAACATTGCTTGGGCTCAGTTGGCCTTACAGCAACCACAAAACGCACTAAATACCCTAGAAGGACTGGAAACATTATCGCCAAGGAGCGCTTTGCTCAAGGCGCGTGGTCTGCATTATCTGGGACGTATGCAGGAGGCTGAAGAGCTTCTTTCTGTTGCTGTAGCAAGTGAGGAAACTGCTCTGGAGGCAGAGTCTGTGTTGGCCCTGGTTGCCTTGGATCAGGAGGATAGCGAGGTTGCCCGTGTCAAAGCCGAAGCAATTTTAGCCAAGGCACCTAGAAATGTCGAAGCCAACGTGATCATTGGAACCCTTAACTTAGGGGAGGGCAACTTACAGTCAGCAGAGAACCATTTTGAGGTTGCTTTGGCTGAAAAACCCTCTAGTGGTAGGGGGTGGCTGGGTGAAGGCTTGCTCGAACTACTTCGCGGTGAGTTCTCACACGCAATAAGCAGCCTACAGAAAGCCGTTGAAAATATGCCAACACATTTAGGCAGCTATAATGCCTTGGCCTGGGCTTATATCTGTAATGGGGATTTGCCGGGTGCAGAAAAAATCGCCTTGCAAGCTAAGGAGCTGGAGCCAAGATTCTCTGAAACCCTGGGTACACTGGCAATCATATATCTTCTCAAAGGCAAAAAAAGTAATGCGGCGGTCCAAGCTAAGATGGCAAATCGACTTAGTGCCAATTCCTTTGCCGGGCGATTTGCTTTAGCACTTTTGGAGTCAGATTCAGGCAAGCAAGAGAATGCTGAAAGAATGATGACACAAATACTGAATAGTGAAATCAATAAACACGGAGAGCTGTTGGTGAATTCACTTTCACGTTATCAGAATCTAACGGAATTAAAAAAGGAAGATTAAAATTGGACACTCAAGTTAATTGATTTAGCTATATTTATAAAGATTATGACACCAGAAGTTGCACTCGAGATGGTTAGAGAGATGTTGGCTACAGCTGGAATTGTGTCATCTCCAATACTTGGTACTGCTCTAGTGGTTGGAATGTTAGTTAGTGTATTCCAGGTGGTAACCCAAATACAGGAAATGACGCTAACTTTCGTACCTAAAATGCTAAGTATTATTGGTGTGATATTTATCTTTGGTACATGGATGCTAGGTACCATTGTAGTTTATACGGAGGGAATGTTTCGCCGGATTGTTGAGTTGATGTAATGTCAATACAAGTGGGATTTGAATTTGTTATAAGCATACTACTTGTTGCTACTCGGATCGCCCCCGTGTTTTTGGCATTCCCACTGCAATCCGTTATTAGCCTGCCAGTTAGGGTCAGATTATTTCTGGTTATTGCAATCTCCGTTGTTATTGCCCCATTTGTAGTAAATGCTGATATTCAATTCAGTAATAGCTATGAGTTAATTCTATTAATAACTAAAGAATTACTAGTAGGAATAGCATTGTCAGCAGTTTTAATGGCTGCAATGACTGCTTTCTTAATTGCTGGAAGGCTAATTGACTTTCAAATGGGAATTGGTGCTGCGACGCTTTTAAACCCACAGTCAAATACACAAAATTCTCTTATAGGTACATTGCTGACATTACTCGGCACCACAATCTTTTTCTTAATTGATGGTCATCACGCACTCATTAGAGGCATTTTGCACTCATTTCAATTAGTACCGATAGGTGCCGCAGTCGTTAAAGATAGTTTATTGGATGCGTTTGTGGCTTCAGGAATGATGTTTATATATGGAGCAATTCTTGCAGCTCCAGTATTGCTTGGATTGTTTCTGGTGGATTTTATTGTGGCAGTTTTTGCACGTACCATGCCGCAGGTAAATCCATACTTTGTTGGACTACCATTGAAAATATTTCTAGGAATATCACTTCTCACAGCCTCCTTAAGCTACTTGATGTCACCAATTACGGCGATATTTGAATCAATATTTCGGGGTTGGGAACAGGTTCTGGTGCATTAATGGCTAGTAATAGTAGTTCTGAAAAAACTGAACCAGCCTCTCCTTTTAAGCTTAAAGAGGCAAAAAAGCGTGGACAAGTTGCTAAAAGCTTAGAGGTGATATCTCTTTTTACTTTAGTGGGGTTCTTATTGTTGATAGTGGGCATGGGGAATGAATTAGCCTCCCAGCTTCTAAAGAATTTAGCTGAAATGTTAGATTTTTCGGAAGTGATAAAATATAGCAATAAAGATATAACTGGCTGGGTTTCCATTCAAGCACAAAAGTCATTGTATATCATTATACCGGTTATGATGTTATCTGTTGTATTTGCTGCTTTAGGTAATTTAATTCAGACGGGATTTATTTTTTCGGCAAGTCCATTAAAGCCAAGCTTCGATAAATTAAATCCAATCAGTGGTCTTAAAAAAATGTTTTCTCTGAAAACAATATTCGATTTATTTAAGACAATAATAAAGATCGCTGTATTGATTGGGTTTTTGTATTTCTTTATTAATAGTTCACTAACAAGATGGCTCTCTTTAGCTAATCACGATCCAAGCTCAGCTATAACCGTATTTATTGAGTCACTAATAGAGGTGCTGGCAATATTAATACCTTTAATTGCCGCGATAGCACTGTTAGATCTGTTGTTTACAAGAAAAAGCTTTTTGAAGCAGATGAAAATGACCAAACAAGAGGTAAAAGATGAAATTAAGCGTCGCGATGGTGACCCCAAAATAAAACAAAAGATAAAAGAGCTTCAACAGGAGTTAAGAAGCAAGAGTTCCGGTCTTGGAAGTGTTCCATCTGCAGATGTTATTGTAACTAATCCAACTCATATTTCGGTAGCGCTTAAATATACAGAAGCAACAATGCTGGCCCCTAAAGTTATAGCAAAAGGAAAAGGGGAAACTGCCTTGGTAATACGAGAAATTGCCCGAAAGCATAATATCAGAATAACCCAAAGCCCCCCATTAGCAAGGATGCTTTATAAGAAATCAAAGATTGATAGCTATATACCTGTGGAGAGCTATGTGGCAGTCGCGAAATTGTTTGGTGAATTAAGAAAAAAATCATAGCTCTGTACGCTATAAGAAAGTAATACCTAGGATACCCTCAATGCTTGAGAGAATGTTCGGAACAAAGAGTGAGGTAGTCCTCGTCTTAGGGGTTATTGGAATACTGATTGTGCTATTTGCACCTATTCCATCTGAAATCCTGGATTTCCTTTTGTTGTTTAATCTAAGCACGGCTTTATTAATACTCCTTCTAACGTTTTATATGGATAGGCCCGTAGAATTTTCTACCTTTCCTGCAATATTACTGATAGCAACATTGCTAAGACTTGCGCTAAATATTGCCGCCACTAGATTAATCTTAAGTAATGGAGATGCCGGAGAAGTCATTGGGGCGGTTGGTGAATATGTAGTTGGTGGGAACTATATTGTTGGACTTGTTGTATTTTTTATTCTCATTGTTGTTCAGTTTATAGTTGTTACCAGCGGTGCTCAAAGGGTAGCAGAAGTTGCAGCTAGGTTTACTTTAGACAGTATGCCTGGCAAGCAAATGAGTATTGACGCAGATCTTAACATGGGCTTAATTGATGAAAAAGAAGCTCAAAAAAGAAGAAAAGAAATTGAGCGTGAGGCAAATTTCTATGGATCGATGGATGGTGCAAGCAAATTTGTTAAAGGAGATGCGGTTGCCGGAATAATTATTATTCTAATAGATATTATAGGTGGCCTGACAGTAGGAATCGCACAGTTAGGAATGAGCTGGGGCAATGCACTCCATACCTATACGTTGATGACGGTAGGGGATGGTATTGTGACTCAAATTCCAGCGTTAATTATCTCTACAGCAACAGGGATTATTATAACCCGAGCATCAAGCGATTCCTTCTTAGGGAATGAAATTTCCAAGCAAATTAGCCGTTATCCAAAGAGTTTAGTGTTAGTTTGTATTGCATTAGCATGTTTTTCAATTTTACCGGGCATCCCACTTTGGCCTATAGCTTTCCTCCTAGCAATCTTTATTCCAACATTGGTAATAATTTTCAAGAACAAACAATTTGATCCAGATAAGGAAGAAACAACCAACAAACAGGAAGAGGAAGAAGATAGAAATGAAAGCCAGGGATATCATGATATTGTTGTAGAACCGCTAGAAATAATAGCAGGGGATGAGCTGGGTGAATATTTATCCAAAGATACAATATTCCTTGAGAAAATAAGAGGGTTTAGAGCGCAGTATACACAAGAGATTGGTGTAGTAGTGCCTTCCTTAAAGATTTCTATTTCGCCAAAAATGGAATCAAGTGCTTATGAAATAAGATTGTTTGGTTCAAGAATCACAAAATCTGAATGCTATACAGATAAATGGCTAGGAATAAGTACAAGTAATATTATTAGCATTGACGGCATAAAAACAAAAGATCCTTCATATGGGTTGCCAGCAGTATGGATTAATACTGAACAAAAAGATCAAGCCAAAGAAAGCGGCCTGACTGTTGTGGACCCTATTACCGTGATATTTACTCACTTTAGTGAGATCATCAGAAAACATTCTGATGAGCTTATCACCCGTAAAGAGACAGAAATGCTTTTATCCAAAGTTAAGATGTCTCAGCCTGGCTTATACGATGAGCTAATTCCTGATAATTTGTCGCTAAGTGATATTCAAAAAATTCTTAAACTGCTTCTTAAAGAAAAAGTCCCAATTAAAAATGTAGAACTAATTGTAGAGTCATTGGTTGATAAATCTAGAACAATAAAAGAAACCCAGTTGTTGGTTGAATTGGTCCGTCAACAATTAGGAAGGATTATATGCGAGCCTTTACTGGATGACGAAGGTGTGCTGCAGGTACTAACGTTAGAGCCTAGGCTTGAACGAAATTTAGCAGCAGGTATTGGTAGTGATGATGGTTTGAGCAGTATGAATGTCGATCCTAGAATAATTGAAAAATTTACTATGAGTATTGCAAAGTCAGCTGAACAAATGATTAACTCAGGAAGTAAGCCGGTCTTATTATGTTCTGGTAAATTGAGGGCCCATTTACGACAACTGATAGAAAGATTTATGCCGCATATGTCTGTTATTTCCTTAAATGAAGTTCCAGGCAATATCCAAGTAAATTCATTTGCAATCGTAAAAATAAATCAAGATGAGTTAGTTAAAAGAGAGCCAGTTGTAGCCTAATGGATGGAATCAATTCAATTATAAAAGCGATGCAAACAGACCTGAGAAAACTTAATGTTATAGGTCATAATTTAGCAAATGTTGATACCAATGCTTTTAAGCGTATTGTGGAGAATCTAAAAACACAAAATCTAGAGAAAGTTGATAATGCAGCAATCCGTTCGGAAAGAAAAAGAGTAAATTTAGATGTTCTCTCTCATATTGATAATTCCAACGGAGCATTAAAGCATACTGGTAGAGAGTTAAATATTGCCATCGAAGGTGACGGGTATTTTCAGATTCGTGATCAAGTAGGAACGTGGTTAACACGAAAAGGAGAGCTGAAGATCGATAGTGATGGATTTCTTACTTTACTTGATGGTTCAAAGTTGCAAGGTATTGATGGCGATATTCAAGTTCAGCCTGGAACTATTCATGTTAAAAATAATGGAGAGATTTATCAATCTGACCAGCAAGCAATTGCAAAAATAGCAATTTTTAATGCTCCGGATCAAACCCTAGTAGAAAGAGGAGCAGGAAAATATGCAAGTTCTTCGATATCTATTATTGAGCAACCTTCTATCAGACAAAAATTTTTAGAAACTTCAAATGTAAATCATTTGCAAGAAATGGTTAATTTGGTTGAGCTCACTAGACACTTTGAGGGTAGCCAACAGATCCTACAAGGGTACAGTACTATGATGGAAGAACTTATATCAAAAGTTGGAAGGGTCTAATAAATATAGCATTTAAAATTTGCGGGGTTAATAATGATTGATGCACTTTATATTGCAGCTACTGGAATGCGAGCAGAGGCTGCACAAATTGACGCTATATCAAATAATATGGCAAATTTAAACACACCTGCGTATAAAAGGCAGGGTGTGAACTTTGAAAGCTTAATTTATCAAGCAGAAAAAACGGGATCGCTAAATAATCAGCTTCAATCTCAGGGGATGGGATCTGCAGCTACTAAAATTACCAGGTTTTACGAACAGGGCGATTTGAAAGTATCGAATGATAAATTAGATATAGCCATATCAGGAAAGGGATTCTTTGAAGTTGAACTTCCAAGTGGGTCTCTAGCATATACTAGAGTAGGTGATTTTAAACTTGATGAAAATGGTTTCCTAACGACAGATAATGGATATTTATTAGCAGATCGAATTCAGGTGCCTACAGATGCAATTGAGATCAATATCTCCGAATCAGGTAAGGTTTCTGCTCGTCTAGCAAATAACTCAGAAGAATCATTGGGGCAGATATCACTTGCAGGATTTATGGCAGAGCAAGACTTGGATGTCATTACTGGTGGTTTATATGCAGCAAATGATGTTTCAGGACAAGCTTATTATTCTGAGCCAGGAGAAAATGGATTAGGCTTAGTGCGACAGGGTTATATTGAATCCTCAAATGTTGACTTGGTTGAAGAAATGTTGAGCTTAACAATGGCACAACGTGCCTATGAAGGAAGCTCACAAGTCATTCGTGCCGCAGATGAAATAATGAAAATTAACAACTCACTAAGAATATAAAATGTTGGTGAAGCAGTATAAATTTTTGATAATTTTCCTTATAACTGCTTCATCGGTAACTGCAGAAGAGGTTAAATTTAAACTATACCCAATCGTTAACCAGGAAACTGATACAGTTTATGTTAGTAGCCTTGGGAAGGCCAAGCCTAAGTTAAATGAGGATTATAGAATAACTATTCCTGATGCTATAAAACTTGAAGCTACTAAGAAAGGATATTGGGTAAATAAATCTGACCTTTCCTCACTAATAAATAACTTATATCCTAAAGAAAAGATAAAAATACTAGGTCCACAAAGGATTAAAGTTCGATGTCCAATGTTGCGGGTAGACAAGACCTTAATATTATCAAATATTGAAGAGTTATATAGAAAAAAAATTATAGCTGGGGATGATATAGCTGTTGATTCTATTGATACCTTACCAAAAGTTAATTTATGTGTAAGACCTGGCAAAACTCTAGTAAAGAGATTCTCTAACGGGAAAATACGCTCCAGAGAGGCTGTAAATATTACATTTGAGTCGGAGGGTAAAGTTGTTAGTAGTTTCCCGCTGTGGCTATCACTTTCTCATCAAAGCAAGGCGCTTATTTCTATTGATCAATATAAAAAAGGCACTTTATCTAATAAAATTAGGGTTACGCAAAGACAAACGGATGTCGCCAAATTAAATGAAAATATCATAAGTGAGATTCCATCTGGAATGCGCCTTAAGAAAAATTTAAGTCCCGATGAAGTGATTACAGTTGGAATGTTTGAAGCGGTACCCGAGGTGGAAATAGGTAGTCAGGTAAAAATTGTATCCATCGTAAATGCTGTCAGAGTGATCACTACAGGAGTTGCTTTATCAGATGGGAAAATAGGAGATTTGGTTTCAGTAAAATTAAAAAATGGTAAAAGTATGTTCAAGGCAGAGGTTTTACAAAAGGGTGAAGTAGTTGTTAGGGGGGGAATATGAGGATAACTCTAAAATTTATTTTATCAATTTTCCATATAATATTTTTCATTTCAACTAACGCATATTCTGAATCACTTTTTAGTGATGAATCATTTGTACCCTTAATAGCAGATTATCGGGCAGTTGCAGTTGGCGACAATGTTACAATTGTAATTGTCGAGTCCTCGCGTGCTAGAGCGAATGATGGTAGTAGTGGATCTGCAACACTATCTGCTACTGCAGCTGGCCAGTTATCAACAACTAGAAGAGAAGAGCTGGGAGGTGCAACATTAGACTTAGGTTTTGGGACTTCACAAGATAGCAGTACAAAAAGGGATGGGTTGCTTAAGGCAGTCCTAACAGCTGATGTTATTGAGATTAGTCCAAATGGAAATCTTCTTCTTCATGGTAAGCAACATTTATTAGTAAATGGAGAGAATCAATATATATCAGTAACTGGTTGGGTGAGTCCATATTATATAGATGAGAACAACACAGTACTTTCTAGCCGACTAAGCCAAACAAAAATCGTTTACTCAGGGAAAGATCCGGACGGAATTAGCTTTTGGAATAAAGTTGCCGGTTTTTTCTGTTGCCCGATGGATATGATATTTGGAGAGAGTGAAAACGAATTGGAAGAATTAGAATCTGAGAGTTATTTAGAAAATGAAGTATTTGATAAGTAGAGGTTTTCATATGAATAGTTTTACATATAAAACACTTTACACAATCTTGATGTTTGTTATTACGGTAACAGCAGTGAATGATGTACTCGCATCTATAAGGCTTAAGGAATTCGCTCGTGTTGAGGGAGTCAGAGATAATGCTTTAGTAGGTTATGGATTAGTTGCAGGACTTGCTGGAACTGGCGACACTCGTCGCTCCGATGCAACAATACAATCAATAGCTAATATATTGGCTCGATTTAATGTTATTGTCGATGAAGAAGAAATCAGTAGCCGCAATGTTGCAGCAGTTATAGTTACAGCTACCCTACCAGCATTTTATCAGCCAGGTGACAAAATTGATATTAACATTGCATCGGTTGGAGATGCTCGAAGCCTAATTGGTGGTACTTTGCTTATGACCCCATTAACAGCGGCAAATGGGGAGATCTATGCATTAGCACAGGGCCCTATTTCTGTAGGGGGTTATTCTTATGGGCTAAATGGCAATATTATACAAAAAAATCATCCAACAGTAGGTGTAATTACAAATGGAGCAACGGTCGAAAAAGCAGTAAACACTCAATTAATTGAAGAGGGGACACTAAGTGTAGTTCTATCGGAACCCGATTTTACAACTGCTGCACGTGTTAAAAAAGCAATACAAAGTGTATTTCCATCACTTAATGTGTCAACACAACATGCCGGAAAAATTTTAATTGATGTACCTTCTAAAATTGATGTGATTGACCTGATAGCTGATATTGAGAACATTAAAATAAAACCGGATAATATCGCTAAGATCATTATTAATGAAAGAACGGGTACTGTGGTTTCAGGCGGATCTGTGGTTATAGATGCAGTCTCTATTTCTCATGGGAACTTAGAGCTAAATATTACAACAGATTATGCTGTTTCACAGCCAAATATTTTTGCTATCGAGTTAAATAAATCTCAAATAACGGATGAAAATGGCCAAGGTATTTCAACTGCTGTCGTACCACAAACAAATCTTAGCGTTAAAGAGCAGTCCTTAGCGGCAGTATCTTTGCCATCAGGAAGTACAGTTAATGATCTTGTTCGTGCTCTTAAGCAGATACATGTTAGCACAAGAGATATGATTGCTATATTACAGGCAATTAAATCTGCGGGAGCTCTACATGCGAAACTTATTATCAATTAACAGAAAATCACAATGATTGATTTAATTAATAGCCTAACTGGCAATCTTTTAGGAAAGTCCTTAGATCGAACTACTATTGAGAATCGTCTAATTGCAAATAACATTGCAAATTTAAACACTGAGGGCTATAGACCACTTACAACTGAGATAGGACAATCATATGTCGATCTCCAAAAGGCCATAGAAATAAAGGATACTGAACGTTTAAATGAAATATCTGAATCATGGAAACCAAACGAAGACGTCAGTGTACACCCATCTTACATAACGGTAAGTCTCGATCAAGAAATGGTAAAGCTGGCAAACAATACCCTGTTATTCCAATCATTGGCTACTGCAAAGTCAAAATTGTCGGACATATTAAAGGTTGCGATTAAGGAGGGGCGATGATGGCTACAGATAGTTTTGCAATTAGCCTGAGTGGTTTAGAGTTACAACGCCTTACCGTTGACACCATAGCGAAAAATATCGCTAACAGCACTAAGACTTTTAGTAATATCAAAGATGTATATAAGCCCCTTGAAGTTATTGCGTCTAATAATAGTAATATACATATGAATGGGATTGAGAATATATCTATAACAGAGCGGAGTATTGATCCAAAGCGTGTTTATGATCCAACCCATCCTTATGCAGATGATGATGGTTTTATATATAAACCCGCAGTAGACAGTGTCGAAGAAATGGTATCATTGATGTCAGCTGTCCGTTCTTACCAGGCAAATATTCAAGCGTTAGAGGCTTCAAAAAAAATTATTCAATGGACAATTGATATGAGCTCAAAATCATGAAGATTGATGCAATAATTCCTTCAGAAAAAATTAAGTCATTAGGTGTTTCTTCAATTTCCAATGAGCCTGAAAATAATCTATACAAGATGATTTCTTCTGAGATTCAGCATGTAAGTCAACAGTATAGAGTAGCTGAAGAGCAAGCATTAACTCTAACAAGTGGAGACTTAGATAATATCCACCAGGTAATGTCAGCTATTAATAAGGCCAAGTTAAGTTTTGAACTGGTTACACAGGTAAGAAATAAATTACTTGAAGGTTATCAGGAAATAATGAAGATGCAGGTATAACGAGAAAAGTTTTATGCGTTTAGATTTAGATTCAAATCTCAAGAAAATATTTTTATTTTTATTTTTATTTATATTTTCTGCTTGCTTGGCTACAATTTTATTTCTCTTGTTTAAAAACAATAAAGAAGTTTTAGTGGGAGATTTGCAAGGAGGTGAAGTTACTACAGTTACAAAAGCATTAATCGATAATAACATTTTGTTCGACCATGATGAAAAAAATGGTGTAGTCCTAGTTCCAGAGGAGAAGCTAGGTGTCGCTAGAATGATCCTTGCAGATAATGGACTGCTAGATTTAGAAAGTATTGGGTTCGAAATATTTGATGACACCTCATATGGATTAACAGAATTTTCACAAAAAATTTATTATCAGCGTGCTCTTCAAGGGGAGCTTGAAAAATCAATAAAGACTCTTGAGGTGGTGCGTAGCGTAAGAGTTCATCTGGTTTTACCTGATTCTTCTTTATTTAAAAAAAATCAAGAAGAAGCCAAGGCTTCTGTAGTTTTGACAATTAAAAATAATTACAACCTTGGTCAAGACAGGGTAATAGGAATTCAAAATCTATTAGCCGCTTCAGTACCTAAACTTAAGCCCGCCAATGTAACAGTTATGGACACAAGTGGCAGGTTACTTTCTAGCACTGAGATGCCTATAGGTGGTGCTTTACAGAAGGTGGAATTCAAGAAGGATATTGAGGGTTACTATACAAAAAAAATTAATGAAATTGTCCTCAAACTCGTTGACGAGAAAAGTGCTGTTGTAGCTGTTAATGTAGTAATTGATTACTCAAAATCAGAGAGCACACTGCAGAATACACTTCCTCTAGTTAACTCAGACTCAGGAGTTTTGGTCAGCAATAAAACAAGCAGAGAATACAATAATAGTAATTCTTCAAAATCTAATGGACGTTTAGGTGGTAGTGGTATTCTGTCAGAGAAAATTGAGAATAACTATCAGTACTCAAGTGAACTCATAAAAAAAGAGGTTAGTCCAGGTAGGGTTAGCAGAATTAGCGTTTCCGTGTTATTAACTAAAGATTTCACTGAAGATCAAATAGGAAAGTTAAACAATTTAATTACAAATGCAGTTGGTTTAGATGCTACAAGAGGTGATCTGATATCTATTGAGATGATCCCTTCTTTGCCGAGTATTTCTACTGAGAAATTAGTTGCTCCCGATGATGATCCATCATTAACTTTACAAGTTAATGATAAACCACTAGTTAACACCCAAAATAGCCCTTCCTGGAAGAGTATTATAGTTGGCGGTGAAAATATCTACCTATATGTAATTCTTTTCTTTTCTTTTGTTGTTTTTTTATTCTTGGTTTTAAGAAGGGGAAGGCTTAAGGCATCAGAAAGGGCAGAAGTTTTGCAGGATATGAGAAATTGGCTCGATGAAAAATCAAATTCCGAAAAAATCAGTATCAAATAAATATACTAAATTGGCAGCAATTAGATACAAATCATTATCTCTTTTCGATCGTATCTGGTTGCGTTTTCAGCTTGGCAGCGAATATAGGCTGCAGCTGAGGGGGGCTTTAAACGAGCTGAAGCTAAAAGGTTTTAATAAAATTAATTATCATGATGTTAAACACCTTCTAATTGAGAAAGATAAAACGCAAATTGAAAGTGATAGCCTCGTAGATAGCCTCGTAGATAGCTCCAATCTTCCGAGCTACATTTCGTTGATAGAAAGTGAAGGGATAAATAATCTGGAGGTTAAATCTGAGGTTACACCACATGTAAAAGAATTGCTCAAGAAGATATCTGCAGAATATATTAAGGGGTAAATTCAGTGTCGGATATAATTCGTCGGCCCAGAATAAATGGAACTCATAAAGTATCATACACTAATTCTGATGTTGCTTCTTCTTTGAAGCCGGATAGAAAAAGTGTAAGGGATATCAATGATGAAAATAATGAGTCTGAAAAAGAAATTAAGCTACTTAAGCAAGAGGTCGCATCCTTAAAGGAGACAATTTCAAAGCGTAACGCAGAGATTAAAAATATACAAAAAAATCTTCGTGAATCGAAAGATTCTTATGAGACTCTAAAAAGTAGCTTTGAGAATAAGATAGATCTAGAAATAAAAAAAGGTTATTCAGAAGGATGGCAACAAGCAAAGAAAGAATATAAGCAGCACTTGGTTGAACACCAGTCCAAACTATCAAGTGAATTTAGTGAGAAAATAAATCTATTGAACAAGCTCTCTGAATCACAGTGGGCAAATGTTACAGAGAAGGCAGTAAGTTTTGCACTGGAAATTTCAGGCAAAGTTTTTGGGTATGAATATATAAAAGAAAATGGACTAAAAGCATTAGTAATAAATTTAATTAATGAAGCGCCAGAAAAAAAATGCATTACCATAAAAGCCTCACCCTTCGATATAGATAGGCTGAAAAAAATACATGGAGAAATCGAAGGAGCAATTGGTGGTAAGGTAAATCTTTCGCCAATCAAAAACTTTAAAAATGGTGAAATATTCGCAGAATGTGACGTTTGTATTCTTGACGGCAGTCTAGATAAGCAACTTATGGTAATTAAAGATACAGTTCTACTTGAGTTTGAAGGTGAGTAGACTGTACTTATGAATTCTGAAATAAATATCATAAATCGAATTAGAGCTGCAAATACTATAGGGAAGTTTGGAAAGCTTATAAGTTTTCATGGAACATTCCTGACTGCCGTAGGGATTGATGTATATATCGGTGATTTCTGTTATATCTATACGGATGACAAAGAATATAAAATCCGTGCTGAGGTGATTGGATTTGATGAAAGAAAAGTAATCCTTATGCCCTTTGATTCACTGAGGGGAGTAAAGCTGGGGAATTTAGTAGAAAGGGCTGAGGGTAAAAATGAATTAACAATTGGTCCTGAACTTATCGGCAGAGTAATGGATCCATTGGGGAAGCCTATTGACTCACTTGGTGAAGTTTCCCCAAATAAAGATAATAGTTTTGATTTATCAACCCTAATCAACCCTTTTGAAAGAAAGAAAATTGACACAATCATTTCAACAAAAATACCAATTGTTGATTCACTCTTAACAATTGGCAAGGGACAAAGGGTTGGAATATTTTCTGGTAGTGGTGTTGGTAAAACAACTCTTATTACTCAATTACTTGAGAATGCTGATTCAGATGTAAATGTTATCGCCCTAATCGGTGAGCGCGGACGTGAAGTAACGGAATTCATAGAGAGTTTTCTTGGAGAGCAGGGCTTAGCAAAGTCTGTAATTATCGTTGCCTCTGCTGACCAACCACCTTTAAGTAGAGTCTATGCGGCATATACTGCGATAAAGGTAGCGGAATATTTTAGCTATCAGGGAAATGATGTATTGTTGGCCGTGGACTCCATCACTAGACTGGCTATGGCACAGAGAGAGATTGGCTTAGCAAGAGGGGAACCGCCATCTGTTAAAGGCTATACACCATCATGTTACTCTGTTTTACCACATCTTGTCGAAAGGGCTGGAGCATTTAAAAATAGGGGATCAATTACCGCATATTATACCGTCTTGGTCGAAGGCGATGATATGAGTGATCCTATAGCAGATTATATGCGTGGAATTTTAGATGGCCACATAGTATTGGATCGTGATATTGCAGCACAAGGTAAGTACCCTGCAGTTAACTTACGGGAAAGTGTTAGCCGAGTTATGAATTCACTTATAAATGACTCAGAAAAGCTAACCCTTAATTCTATATATAAATATCATTCTTTATACTTTGAGTCGAAATCAATGATTGAAATTGGTGCATATAAAGAGGGCGACAATTTAGAGCTTGACAAAGCAATACATATAGAAAAAAAAATTAATGATTTACTTTATACGGGCAAGCTTATGGAAAGAACTCGGGTCATTCAAGAGCTGTCTCTTATTGTTAAGTCTGCTCACCGGCTAGAAGATAAATCAAACTCTTGAAATCAGAATGATCTCGAAGTTAAGACAATTTAGTGATAAAATACAAGTCTTAGTGACTTACAAGCAAATACTTTTGAATGATAGAGATAAGTTACTTAATCTAATTGCGGACAAAAAAACATACTTGTTGAATTTGGAGTTTGATCTTGATTCCAACTCTAAAGAACTGGCTGAAGTTGAAAATTTTATTTTATCTCAGCATTCAAATAAGAATTTAGATCTTCATTTTCTTAGAGTTCAAGAGAGTTATTTTTTTGGTATGGAAAAGAGCCTTGATGAACTTCGTTCAAAAATTGAGACGTGCAGACTGAATGAATCTGAACTTATGGAGAAATATGTCTCGCTAGAAAAAAAAATTAACGAAATTGAGGGAAAAATTTTTTCTCTAAAGAAAAAGCGAAGTTTCTATCATGGTGTTTATGTGGATCAAGATATAAACAATCTTTATTTGCTTAGAAGCGCATATAAAAAAGGATAATTACATTATGGGCTTTGGGGTGGTTGAGAAAAATACCGGATCGATTGCGAGAGATAGCTACAAAGAAACTCATGAAGATACCAAGGATTTAATGGCCAGAGAGTGGGAAAAGGCATTATTAGCGGCATCAGACTCGTCTAAAAGTTTTAAAAAAAATGAAAATATAGAGAATCAAGTAGAGTTGGTGGAGAATAAAAATCTTCTTTGGGATTTATCATCTGTCCATGAGTTTAAAGTTTGTAGCGATGTCCAGCATAGTTCAGTTATGCAAAATTATTTCAGCGGTTATCCCAAGATACCTGAAAAAGATTCCCTGGTATCGATTAGTTTGAGCAAAAATTTTCCTACAGATATAAATCTAGATTCTGCTAATAAATTTAATGATACAAAAAAATTGCCACTAATAAATAAAACAGAGAGAGCTTTATATCGTGGGCTCAGCAACTCTCTGCCTGATAGAACAATATTATTATTGGTTCGTGGAAAGTTTGGATTGGAGGTTCGTATCCGTGATTATTTTGGAAGTACTGATGAGGTAATACGAACTGCTTTTGAACTATCAAACCGGCTAGGGATTAAGATAGATAAAATAACTATAAATGGTTCTATTATAAAAGAAGAGGTGAGTAGATATGTCTATTGATGCTGTTGGTAGAGTTGCTGGTGAGCAGTCTTTAAACGAGCAAAGTACAGTTAATCTTGATGAATTCATGCGTATCTTTATTACGCAACTGAATTATCAGGACCCGTTAGATCCTGTTGACAACCGTGAATTTCTTACTCAACTGGCTGAATTTTCAAACTTGGAAATTGCGAAATCATCACAAACGAATATTTCTGATTTGTTAAATGTAAATGCAGTGAGCCAGTCTCTCGGTTTATTAGGCAAGACCGTAGAGGTGAGTGGTAGTGGAGGAGCAATTATCGGAAGTGTTACCTCTATTAGGTTTGTTGAAGGGTCGCCCTTACTGTCTTTGACAACATCAACCAATGAAGTTATCACTGATTTATCACCTGCTGAAATAAGGATTATTAGGGAGTAAAATTTATGTCTCTACTCAGTGTTGTAGGAAATAGTTTATCGGGATTTAAGGCTTTTACTAGGAAGTTAGATAATCTGAGTCATAATGTTGCCAATATGAACTCTCCTGGATTTAAAAAGCAGGATAGTTATTTTAGAGAGCTGAATGATAATCGTCTTGGAGATGGAATAAAATTTGCGGGTTCCAAAACACAATTTACTCAAGGCGATATTTTTAAAACAGGACAAAATACTGATTTAGCTATTGATGGTGATGGATTTTTCATTATAAAAACTAACGATCAGTATCTTTATACTCGAGCAGGACAGTTTGAATTTAATGAAGGTAAACTTGTTGATATTAGCACAGGTGGAGATGTTTTAGCATTATCAGAGTCTGGTGAGCTAACAGAAATTAGTATAGCTGAATGGCAGTCGACTGACTTTATTCCTACAACAGAAGTAAACTTATCTGGTAATTTAAGCTCTCTGGCCGCTGATAATACAGAATTTCCCCTCGCTACGGACCCTCCAATTACAGTAGAGGTTTATGATTCTTTCGGTGCCCTTCATTCACTTACTGTTAAGTATACAAAAGAGGTATCTGGAGAGTGGAAAGCAGAAGTTTTTAATGAAAGCAACAGCTTGGTTGGTGAAGGCTTACTGGGATTTACTTCCGCCGGATCACCGATTTCTGGATTAAATGAGTTTCCGGTAAATCTGCTATTAAATAACGATCTTACACACGAAATTCTTTTCAAATCCGGTGAGGCCGGAGAGTTTGATGGTTTGACAAGTTTTCCTTCTCAAACTAATAGTTTAACTGCGATAAATACTGATGGGCGCGGAGAGGGAATTTTACTTAGCACTGAATTCAATTCTGATGGAAGATTGGTGTTAACTTATTCTAATGGTATGACTGAGGAGCCATTTTCATTGGCCTTAGCTAACTTTTTGGATACAAGTTCTCTTGAGGTAATGTCTAACAGCCTTTTTAAAGCTCAAGGTATCCCGGAGATTATTGCTACTGCTGATGAACCAATTGTTGGAAGTATTAAATCCTCTTCATTGGAGCGTTCAAATGTAGATGTAACGGATGAATTCTCAGAAATTATAATAATTCAGCGGGGATATCAAGCCTGTTCTCAGGTGCTCACTGTTTCTAATCAAATGATCGAAGAATTATATAATAGCTCTAAAGGTCGATAGATGAATAGTAGCAACTTTTATATTTTTTCTAAGGACGAGATTGATAAATTTTATAGCCGGGTATGTGATGAAGTTTTAGGGGCTTCTTTTAAGTGGTTTGGTTGTCAATTTAAGGAGGTTTCGATAAGTAATGCATACTCATTAGATATTGCTGACAAATCCTTTTCAGCTTCATACTATACAGAAAACATAATTGTTGATCTTCCTGAAGATCATAAGTCCATTTTACTGGAAAAGCTATTAAACACAGCAGTTGATGACGATGATTTCGCCCATTTTATAAGCTCCGAATTATTGCTTGAATTTTTCTCTGATTTTATTTCTATTTTTGATGAGAGTCAAAGATTAAGAGCTGTAGATAAAAAATTAGATGATATTATTTTCAATTATGGTTCAGGTTGGATTTCAGTTGAGTTGTACTTTCAGGATGATTTTCTATTCAGGCTGCATCTTAATCAATCGGTTGTTAATGATGTAATTGGCAATAGGAGACAGTTTTTCTCTGATAAGAAAAGAATCTCTAAATTTAACTCATTATTAAAGGATCGTGAGTTAAAATACGCAGCTGAAATAACCCCTGTCCTGTTAAGCTTAAGCCAAATTAAGAATCTTGAAGTTGGTGATGTTATTAGGACAGATAAAAAGGTTAATGAAGAAATTCGTTTAGTTTCTGAAAATGGTCAAGTATGTATTCTCGGGTACCTCTGTAAGAAGGGTTCAAATAGAGCCATATTCTTAAATAGTCCTGGGATAATTGATAGTTAGGAGTTGTTATGTCCTTTGAAAATGAGATCGATGTTTTAGAACCTTCTGAAATGAATGAGAGTAACGGTAAAAAATTGTTTGAACAGATTAACCCAAAGTTTCTTAAAGGGATTGAGGTGGAGGTTAAGGTTGAGCTTGGAAATACGAGTATTTCCTTTGAGAAATTGGCCACTTTATCAGCTGGGAATATCATTCAGCTAGATACACCAACAGATCAATATGTAAATTTAACAGTTGCGGATGAGGTGTTTGCTAAAGGAATTCTTGTGGTTGTTAATGGTTATTATGGTGTGAAAATTGAAGAGGTCTTTAAAGGTTGACATTCCTGGGTTTATTGCGGTTTTTCTTTAGTATGCTTTTGATAGCTGTCTCGGTTCAAGTGGTTGCCGATGATGATCTTATACCTCGTCTGGAGCAGGAGAACCAGCTAGAAGTAGCTCAAAAAGAGTCCGTTGTTTTTAAACAAGATTTAATTCAGGAGGGCTTGTTTTCAAATGCATATTTTGTGGTCTTGTTTTCTTTGGTCGTTATTTTTCTTTTTTTTAAGTTCAATGGTCTTAAAAGACGAGGAGAGTTGTTGAAAGGGAATAATATAGATCTAATTGAGAAAAAAATTATAGATAATAAGCTTATGGCTTATTTGTTGGTTGTTGATGGTAAGCAGACTTTAATTGTACAGCAGCCAGGTAGTATATGTGTGACCCTTTTGTCTGGGGAAGCCAATTTGGAAGTTGATTCTGGTGCCTAAGTTCTCTTTGTTATTGGTTCTTATATTTATTTTAATGCCCATTGATGGTTTTGCACAATCTGACTCAGTTGATTTTTTTGATAATGAATTTACTTTTTCAGTTAATTCTGGTGATAAAGAGAGCGATTTAGCGGCCCCGATTCAAGTCCTATTGTTATTAACACTCCTTAGTGTTGCGCCGGCAATGCTAATGCTATTAACAGCGTTCACAAGAATCGTTATTGTGTTGTCTATGCTGAGGCAAGCATTGGCTATGCCTAGCACACCTCCTAACACTGTGTTGGTAAGTTTTGCTCTCCTCCTAACCATTTATGTAATGTTGCCGGTGTTTGAGGAAGTAAACAGAGCTGCCGTTACGCCTTATATTAATAAGGAGTTATCTTTAAGCAATGCTGTCGATTTGGCGAAGGAACCGATCAAGGAGTTCATGATTAGCCAGACTCGAGAGAAGGATATTACATTAATATCTGACTTATCTAATGTTAATATACCAAGTCAACCTACGGATCTTGATTTATCTATTTTGGTCCCAGCTTTTTTGCTTAGCGAGCTACAATCTGCTTTTTTAATTGGATTTGTTATATTTCTTCCATTTTTAATGATTGACTTAATTGTAGCAAGTGTCCTTATGTCCATGGGTATGATTATGTTGCCACCTACAACTATCTCTCTTCCTATCAAAATACTCGTGTTTGTGCTGATTGAGGGTTGGTCCTTGCTCGCGTATTCATTGGTGGGAAGTTTTAGGTAGTTTATATTTCAAGATGTCTACAGAAGACAGTGAATTAATTGAAAAGTGGGATGCGCTATCTGGTCCAGCTATTGGTTGCGCACGTACCTGGCTTTACGAGTACTATAAAGATTATAGTTTCTACTTGGCTAGACGTATTTATTCCCGCCGAAAATTTACTGGTGTCGATGTTGAAGACCTATATCAGTGGGCTAGCATTGGTTTGTTGGAAGCTATAGATAGATATGATAGGAAAAGAAGTGTTAATTTTAAAACATATGCTTCATTTAGGATTAAAGGTAGTATTATTAATGGATTGGGAAGCTACTCTGAAAGATTAAGTTTTTTTTCCGAGTCATCTGGTAAGATTTCCAGCGGGGAAAATAATAATACTGATGAAAAAGATCTTGAGTCTGATTTATTAAATACTATTGTATCTGCTACTTTAGATTTTGGCTACGCCTATATACTTGATAACTACTGGTGCCTTGAAGATTCTGTTTCTATTGAGTCTCCTTATGCCTCGCCAGAATACAGCGCTTTTTTATTGGAGATGACTGAAAAGCTTGAAAAAATGTCTAATGTGCATCAAGAAATAATACGAATGAAATATGTAGAAGAAGCAAGCTTCGCAGAGATTGCAAAGCATTTATGCTTAAGTAAAACACGAATAGTGCAGCTCCATGTTGAAGCTATAAATACTCTTCGTAAGTTAATGAATAAAAACTTTTCTTTAGAGTGCTAAATAAAGCTCTTGTATTTTCACTGTGGTTTGCCAACACAGAACTCAGTTCTGTGTTGGCAAGTATAATATTATTTTGATTTGGAGGCTGATTATTTGCTAGATTCTATTGAGCTATCTGAAATAGTCTTTATATCGGATTTAAAAATTTATAGCACGACATCTCGGCCCCTTCCGCGCAGAATTAAAACGATCACGCAGACGCTCAATCATCGCTGTACGAGCAGCGTCATGGTTGATGCCAATAACCACATTCACTTCCAAGCCCTTGCCGTTTTCTGTAAAGGTGGTTTTGCCCACGGTGGGGTCGAAGGTGATGGGGTCATAAGGCGTCATGCTGTCGGCCAGGCCAGCATTTAGTTGGTCGACTTCGATAAACCCAGGTATCAGATCCATCTCCAGAGTTTCAGGCTCCAACAGCACCAGTGCGGCGATAATATCCCACAGGCGAATAACGGCATCCATGGCGAAGTCGCCGTTACCCTGGAAATCTCCACCTTCAAATTCTCGGATGGAGCTGAGCAGTTTGGAGGTATAGCAGGCTTCCGGAGTTGCACGGCGTTTAGCCAGGGCTTCGATGGTATTGCCCTGTACTTTGGCCATATCGGTGGAGTTGGTGGGCACCAGATAGGTTTCAATATTATTTTCGCTCAGGGCGTCAAAAGCCCACTGTGCACTTAGGGGGTCGAGCAGAATATTGAATTCCTGGTGGGTGCTGAAGTCGCTTTCACAGCCGAAGCTTGGGTGAGAAAAAATATTCCCGCCCAAGTTACGGGATTTATCGCCGAAGCAAGCAGCCTCGTGATTTGCGGTGAAGGGTTCGTAATTTTCAAAGCCGCCGCCCATCATTATCACACGGTCAATTTTAGACAGCTGTTCTTCATTGGCCTTGCCGAGTACGCGGGCCAGGGTGGTCAGTTTGCCGGTATTGAAAACGACTGGAGACTGTTCCAGGTTATCCAGTGTTTCCAGGATAATGTCTTCGGCCAGTTCAAACTTAAAGGAAACACCATTGTTGCCCTGGTAGCGATAGTGATCCTGTTTTGCCCGGGGAATCAAATGGTCGGTGCCGTATAGAGTGGAGCCGTTGTCGCGCCAGGGGCCGGGTACATACTGGCCATAGAGATTAATGCCCATGGCATTGCGGCGTTCCAGGTTCCAGGTGCCGGTGCTGAAATCTGAGGAGTTGGGCAGCTGGTAATCATCGCGGCCAGCTACAGCTTTTTCGTCATTTACCGGAGCGCTGGAAGCCTTACCGTTAGCCCCGTAGGCGACCTCTTCTGTGGCAAAGTAGGCACCGCGAATCACTTTAGTATCGTTGTTGCCCAGCCACTCGAGGATGTTGTAAACCGTATTGGCTCCGTGCGCTACAGTATTGAAGGAGTCTTCAACCACTGCCAGTTCCAGGGTATAGCGCGGGTCTTTGGCAATTAGCATCAATGCTACGGCATCGTCAAAGTTATTGAAGTCGCCGATCCAGATAATCGGTTGGGCATCTTCATTCTTGGTTGCTTGGTGCAGGCGCTTTCCATGGCGACCATTATCCGCATGGCAGGAGGCCAGGGTTGCAAAGCTACCCAGAATCAGAGCACCAGCAGAAAGCCAACGTTTTAATTTCATCTATATTTCCCTAAGGTTCGAGTGTCTTAAATTGGCGATTTCACGACTCCTCCCTGAGTCGATAAATGGCCACTCCTGTAATAACTGCCATTAACGCTTGTTAGCTATAAATAGTGCTCAATTACAAAAGTTAATGCCGGCGTAAACACCGGCACAGGTACATCCCTATACCATTTGTTTTTTTTATTGGTTTTCCATTAGATCTTAATTCTGGATAAAAGATTTCAGGTTGCGTGCCAGTTGCTGAGGCAATGTTTCGGTCCCTTTGATGCCCAGGTTTGTTAAGCGTGATTTATCCAGCTGACAATTGTAGGGGCGCGGTACTGAAAAATTAGGTTCGCTCTCTGCGCTGATATGGTCAGCACTCAACTCGCATACTTCGGCAATAATATGGGCAAGTTCAAAACGGGTGCAGGCAGTGTCGCCGCTCCACTGATAGATTCCTTCAAACTGGGTACCTCCTTGGGTTTTCGACAAGCATTTCTCCAATACTTCTGCCACTTCCTCCACACTGGTGGGAAAACGAATTGCCCAGTGATCCAGTGTGACCGGTTTTTGTTCTCGCAGTGTCTCTAATAGGGCGGTAACACCCGATTCCTCCAGGTAGGAGACGGGTCCAAACAGCCAGGGCAACCTTAATACCCAATGGTTACCGTTGTTCAGTACCGCTTCCTCTCCTGCCAATTTGCTGCGGCCATAGAAATTCACGGGATTGGGTGTGTCATCGGAAGTGTAGGGTGGGGCAGTACCATCAAAGACATAGTCGGTGCTGATATACACCAACTGAGCATTGATTTCGCTACAGTACTTTGCCAATAACTCAGTACTGCCGACATTGAGCTGCCAGGCGGTATCTGGATTATCGGCACAGCGGTCAGGCCAGCGCTCGGCGGCACAGTGGATTACCACATCCGGCTTAATTTCCAGCAGAGAAGCTTTTACCGCGCTGCTATCCGATAAGTCCAGGCGAATTAACTTTTCGCCTGCGCGAGAAAAAGCGGTTCCGGTTACAGAAAAAGTAGGGTTGTTGGAAAGTTGCTTAAATACACTACGGCCCAGCAGGCCGGAGGCGCCGGTAATCAGGATTTTCACGGGTTACTTTCCTTCGATTAGGCCGGTGGGGAAAAGGTGGCCTATGTGGGGCAATGGATGGTGTGGAATGGTTTGGCGGGAGACAGAGGAAGTCTGCCCGCCAGAGAGCCGCCCGGCCAGCCTGCCTGCATGGTTGCTGGAGGTGGGGCCGGGCAGGAACAATTTACATTTGCTCCATGACTTCAATCCCGAGCAAGCCGAGGCCAGTCGCGATCGTACTGGCCACCAGGTTACATAATTGCAGGCGGCTATGTTTTTGCTCTTCGCTTACGCCTTCTTTCAGTACCGGGCAGGCTTCGTAGAAGCTCATATAGGCACTGGCCAGCTCATACAGGTAGGTGCAGAGCACGTGTGGGAAGGTGTCTTTGGCTACCTGATCCAGCACTTCGCCAAACTGGCTTAATTTAATGGCTAGGGCGCGCTCCTGCGGGCTTTCCAGTTGGATATTGCCTTTCAGTTCGCTGGGCTCAATACCGGCTTTACGGAAAATACTGCGTACGCGGGTATAAGCATACTGTAGGTAAGGGGCGGTGTTGCCCTCAAAGCTCAGCATGGATTCCCAGCTGAAGATGTAATCGTTAGTGCGGGTTTTGCTTAGGTCTGCATATTTCACTGCGCCGATGCCCACCTTGCGCGCGATTTCTGCACAGGTTTTTGTATCCAGCTCCGGGTTTTTCTCGGCTACCAGTTTTTCCGCGCGCTCTACCGCTTCGTCCAGCAGGGCGGCCAGTTTTACAGTACCACCGCTGCGGGTTTTAAAGGGCTTTCCGTCGTCGCCCATCATGGTGCCAAAAGTGCAGTGTTCCAGGGCGGTAGATTCTGGAGTAAAGCCCGCTTTGCGCGAGGCGACAAAGGTCTGCTGCAAGTGTAGGGATTGGCGCGCATCCACTACGTAGAGGATGCGGTCGGCATTGAGCTGGTTGGTGCGGTAGCGGATAGCGGCCAGATCGGTGGTGGCGTACAGGTAGCCGCCGCCTTTCTTCTGGATAATCATCGGGCTGGGGTTGCCCTCTTTATCGGCCATCTCTTCCAGGAAGATTACGATCGCCCCCTGGTCCTCTACGGCGATGCCACTATCCAGCAGCTCTTTAACCAGTACCGGCAGATCGTCGTTGTAGCGACTCTCGGCATAGATGTCGCCCTGCTCAAGGGTAACATTCAGTTTGGAATAGATTTCTTCACAGTGACTGATGGAGATATCGATAAACTGTTTCCACAGTTTCAGGCACTGCTCGTCGCCACCTTGCAGTTTTACCACGTAGCCGCGAGCGCGGTCGGCGAAGCCTTCCTCGTCGTCGAAGCGCACCTTGGCTTCGCGATAGAACACTTCCAGGTCGGCCAGCGCCACCTCTGCATCGCTGTCTGCCAGCTTATCGGACAGGTGCGCCAGCAGCATGCCGAATTGGGTGCCCCAGTCGCCCATATGGTTTTGGCGAACCACCTTGTGACCCTGGAACTCCAGCAGACGCGCCAGGGCATCACCGATAATGGTGGTGCGCAGGTGGCCTACGTGCATTTCTTTGGCGAGGTTGGGGGAGGAGTAGTCGATGACTACGGTCTTTGGTTCTTGCGCTGCGGCGACATTCAGGCGTTTGTTACTCTGGGCGGCCCACAGTTGCTGGCCCAGCCACTGCTCACTCAGGTGGATATTGAGGAAGCCCGGACCGGCGATCTCGACCTTTTCGATCATATCGCCCTTATCCAGTTGCTCCAGGATCTTGCCAGCCAGCTCGCGGGGGTTGGTGCTCATGCGCTTGGCGGCGCCCATAGCGCCGTTGGCTTGGTAGTCGCCAAATCCGGCTTTTTTCGCAGGTGCCACGATGGGGCCGCATTCTTCGGGGATACCGGCGGCGAGCATGGCGGCCTGGAATTTGTCGGAGAGGAGTTGGCGAATATTCATAGAGTGAAGCGCTGTCTTAAATTCGTGGAAACGCCGAATTTTAAAGGGCGGTGGCGGCTTTGCAACCAACGTTTTCGGACTGAGGTGGTTGGCTGTGGTCCAAATCTGTGCCCAGGTGTCCAGATAGCGTGGCGCTCGGTGGTATGATGCCGCCAAATTATGGAGGTACCGTGAGTTCAAGCACACTTTATTGGCACGATTATGAAACCTGGGGCACAAATCCTGGTGCCGACAAGCCGGCGCAGTTTGCCGGTATCAGGACCGACGAAGCACTGAATATCGTCGGTGAGCCACTGATGATTTACTGCCGCCCTTCGTTAGACTGCCTGCCGCAGCCGATGGCGAGCCTGGTGACCGGCATCAGTCCGCAAAAAGCCCTGGCCAATGGCGTGCCGGAGATTGAATTTATTCAGCGCATTCTCGCTGAACTCGGTGCGCCGGGCACCTGTGGAGTGGGTTACAACAGTTTACGTTTTGACGATGAAGTCACCCGCTACACCCTATATCGCAACCTTCTCGACCCCTATGAGCGCGAGTGGCGCTCCGGCAACAGCCGCTGGGATATTATCGATATGGTGCGTCTCACCTATGCCCTGCGCCCCGAGGGCATTCAGTGGCCGACTCGCGAAGACGGTGCGCCGTCCTTCCGCCTGGAAGAGTTGACCGCCGCGAATAATATTGCCCACGAGGGTGCCCACGATGCGCTCTCGGATGTTCACGCCACTATCGATATGGCGCGGTTGATTCGCAAACAACAACCGAAGCTTTACGATTATGTGTTCCGCCTGCGCCGCAAGCAGGAAGTGGCCAAGATGATCGATATGCGCGAGCGTCGCCCACTGCTGCATATCTCCGGTAAAGTCTCCGCCAATCATGGGCATCTGACTTATGTCATGCCCCTGGCCAGCCATCCGGTTAACCGCAATGCGGTGATCGTCGCCAACTTGGCGATGGACCCCGAACCCTTGCTCAACCTGGATGCCGATAGCCTGCGCGAGCGCCTCTACACATCCCGCGACAAGCTCGGTGAGGGCGAATTGCCTGTGGGTCTGAAATTGGTGCATTTGAATAAGTGCCCGGTGCTGGCGCCGGCGAATATGCTTGACGACAAGCGCGCCGCTGAGCTGAGCATCGACCGTGCTGTCTGCGAAGCCAATTGGCAGAAACTCAAAGATATCGACTTGACCGAGAAATTGCACAATGTGTTCCTGGACCGGGAGTTTCCACCGAAAGATGTTGAGGCTGACCTGTATGGAGGTTTCCTCAATGATGCGGATCGGGATATCTGCCGTGAGCTGCACCGGGGCTTGGCTACCCGCGGGCCGGAAGCGCTGGCTGGAGAAATACCTTTTAGTGACAAGCGCCTGCCGGAGCTTCTATTCCGTATGCGCGCGCGCAACTTCCCAGAGACGTTGTCGGAAGAGGAGCAACAGCGTTGGCAGATTTGGTGTTTCCAGCGTTTAACCGATTCCACCGCTGGAGCTTCCATCACCCTGGAGGATTACTTCCGCCAGTTGTCTGAGCTGCGGGTGCAGCACCCGCAACGGGCGACTCTGCTTACCGAATTGGAAAACTGGGGTGATAGCCTGTTGGCTTGATTCCGGCTTTTCTACCCCGTTAGCGGTGTATCTGGACTGGGTTCTGTAACTGGGGCCGAGTAGAATGCCGCTCGCGAAGAACCGGCGCCCACAAGGCGCAACCACTGGAGTAACCATGGACTTTATCGGAGCCAATATCCTGTCCGTCAGCCAGTTTGAGCGTGCCGACATTGAGCGCGTCTTTAATGTTGCTGACGCCATGACCCCCTATGCCCAGCGTGAAAAAGTAACACGTGTGCTCGAGGGGGCGATTCTCGGCAATATGTTTATGGAGCCGAGTACGCGCACTCGCCTGAGCTTTGGCGCTGCTTTTAACTTGCTGGGCGGTACCGTGCGTGAAACTGTGGGAATTACCGCCAGTGCAATGGCCAAGGGGGAGTCTCTCTACGATACGGCGCGGGTACTGTCGGGTTACAGCGATGTGATCTGTATGCGCCACCCCAAAGAGGGTTCGGTGGCTGAGTTTGCCGAGGCGAGTCGTGTTCCGGTGGTCAACGGCGGTGACGGTGCCAATGAGCATCCAACCCAGGCGCTGCTGGACCTCTACACTATTCGCAAGGAGCTGGCGGGGCACAACCGTACTCTGGACGATTTTCGTATCGCCATGATCGGCGACCTCAAGCACGGTCGTACAGTGCACTCCCTATGCAAGTTACTGTGCTTGTTCGGCAAGGTACACATTACCCTGGTATCGCCGCCGGAACTGGCGATGCCCGAGGAAATCGTGGAGAAGTTGCGTGCGGTAGGGCACGAGGTGACCGTCACCGATCAGCTGGAGACCTCGATCGCCCATGTGGATATTGTGTACTCCACACGCATTCAGGAAGAGCGTTTTTCTTCTCAGGATGAGGCCAACCGCTACCGCGGGCGCTTCCGTTTAAACCGGGCGATTTTTACCCGCTATGCGGAGCCCAATACGGTGATCATGCACCCTCTGCCAAGGGATTCTCGCGCCGAAGCGAATGAATTGGATACCGATCTGAACGAACACCCCAGTCTGGCAATCTTCCGCCAGACGGATAACGGCCTGCTGGTGCGTATGGCACTGTTTGCGTTGCTGCTGGGGGTGGAAGGCCAAGTGGACGAGTATGCCCGTGAGGTTCACTGGCACAGTCGCCGCAACCAGGTATAACGCCAGCAGAGCTTGTTTACGGATAGGACCGCACTTTTCTGTTAATCTGATTGGGTTGCCCGGCCATAACCGTTGAGGTTGGCCTGGGCACCTCCGCAATCGCATCAGGGAAAGATGCATGTCGAACTCGATAACGCCTGCGGTTTTCTTGCGCGGCGCGCTTACGCTGGCGCTGCTCTTTATCGTTTTAATGTCGAAAAGTGCCGCTCAGGAGGACACCTCTCCCCATGTGGCACTGCTGTCTATTGATGGTGCTATAGGTCCAGCCACGACAGATTATTTTAAGCGCGCTACCGAGGAGGCCGGAGAGCGCGGTGCAGCCTTAATCATTGTGCATATCGACACCCCCGGGGGGCTCGATGCGGCGTCTCGCGATATTATCCAGCACATTCTCGCCTCCCCGATCCCGATTGCCACTTTTGTCTATCCCTCTGGTGCCCGTGCTGCTAGTGCCGGTACCTATATCCTCTATGCCAGCCAAATAGCCGCTATGGCGCCGGCCACCACCCTCGGTGCCGCTACACCGGTGCAGATCGGTGGGCCACCGGGAACTCCGGGTCCGGGCAGCAAGCCACAAGAGAGTGAAGAAAAAGAGAAAAAAGAAAAGCAAGACGGTGAGGGAGAAAGCGAAGAGGGCAAGAAGGAAGAACCGCTGTCCGGCACGGCCATGGAGCGCAAGGTCGTTAATGATTCCATTGCTTTTATTCGCGGTTTGGCCCAGCGCCATGGGCGCAATGCAGATTGGGCAGAAAAGGCTGTGCGGGAAGCTGCGACCCTCACGGCTGCGGAAGCACTCGAGCTGAATGTGGTCGATATCGTCGCCAAGAATGACCAGGATCTGCTCAAGCAGATTGCTGGGCGCAAGGTTTCTCTTGATTCTGGGGAGATTACCATTTCAGCAGAAATTGCACAGCTGCCTATAAAAGAGTACGAGCCGGATTGGCGCAATGAATTGCTGGCACTGATTACCAATCCGCAAGTGGCTTATATTCTTTTGCTGATAGGTATTTACGGCCTGATTTTTGAAGGCTATAGCCCCGGTGCTTTTGTCCCTGGAATAGTCGGGGTTATCTGTTTGCTATTGGCATTTTATGCCCTGCAAGTTTTGCCAATTAATTACGTCGGTCTGGCGCTGATTATTGTTGGGGCACTATTGATTGTGGCAGAAGTATTCATGCCCAGTTTTGGCGCTTTGGGAATCGGCGGGATTATCGCCTTAGTGATTGGTTCGGTCATGTTGATCGATACTGATGTGCCTGGAATGCAGGTGTCGCGCAAACTGATCGCGGCTATTGCCGGAGTGAGTGGAATCTTTCTCCTGGGTCTGCTGCTGGCTGTGGGCAGGAGTTTGCGTAAACCACGACTCGCCTCAGATCAAGCCCTGGTAGGGCGTACGGCGCTTGTCAGTAATGTGCACGAAAATGAAGTATTAGTGCATCTCGATGGAGAAATATGGCGTGCTCATTGTGAAACGCCTCTCGAGCCTGGGCAGCGGGTGCGAATTGTCGCCCAGCGCGGTTTGTTGCTTTATGTGGAGCCCGGATAGAAATAAGGTTTAGTCTTCAATAAGGGCATTTTTGCTCTATCAAATTTTGCAGGTGGTTACAGGGAGAGAGAAGCATGGTCGGTTATTTTGTTGGGCTGTTAGTGCTCGCGATATTGTTGCTGCTGATGTATGCCATCCGCGTCTTGCGCGAATATGAGCGTGCGGTGGTATTTTTTCTGGGACGTTTCCAAACTGTTAAAGGCCCTGGCCTGATTATTATTATCCCTATCATTCAGACGATGGAGCGGGTGGATTTGCGCACGATCGTGATGGATGTGCCTTCCCAGGATGTGATTAGCCGCGATAACGTCTCAGTAAAGGTCAATGCTGTGGTTTATTACCGGGTGATTAATTCACAGTCGGCGATTATTAATGTCGAGTTTTATCACGAGGCGGTCAGTCAGTTGGCGCAGACTACCTTGCGTTCAGTACTGGGTAAGCATGAATTGGATGAAATGCTTTCCGAGCGGGACAAGCTTAATGTGGATATTCAGAAAATTCTCGATGAGCAGACTGATGCTTGGGGTGTTAAAGTCACCAATGTTGAAATAAAACATATCGACCTGGATGAGAGTATGGTGCGCGCGATTGCTCAGCAGGCTGAGGCGGAGCGGGCCCGACGTGCCAAAGTGATTCATGCGGAGGGTGAGGCGCAAGCGGCATTGAAATTGACTGAGGCGGCTAACCAATTATCGCAAAATCCGAATGCTATCACCCTGCGTTATATGCAAACGATGGTTGATATTTCCAGTGCCAATAACAGCTCAACAATCGTGTTTCCGCTACCTTTGGATCTGGTTGAGCCATTACTTAAAAATCGTATCGACGCCAAATAAACCATTTCATGGGTTATTGCTCAGTGAACAAGAATAAATTGGCATGCCAGTATTTGGTAAGGTGGTTATTTTGGGGGTAGCTATTGAGTGTGGCTGGCTACTCAGGCATTGAATAAGTGAATGGATTGTTTCCAAGTGAGTTTTGCAAAAAAAAGGCCGTATTTTAAATGCGGCCTTACTTGTTTTAAGAAGGTACTTTTCAAAGCTAGTAGAGAAATCTTTTTACAGCAGTTTTTCCATCAGGCTGCGAGTAGAACTATCCCAGTTTTCGGGTATCGCGGCTTCGGCAGATTGATAAATTTGGGAACTCAATTGCTTGCCCAGCTCTACACCCCATTGATCAAAAGGGTTGATTCCCAGCAGACATCCACTTGAGAAAACTTTATGCTCGTAAAGAGCGAGTAGAGCGCCCAGGTGGTGAGGATCGAGTTTTTCCAGGATCAAGGTGTTACTGGGACGGTTGCCGGGGATGGCTTTGTGCGGAGCCAGTGAATGAGCCTCGCGGTGTGTATGGCCGGCCTCTTCCAGTTCCTGGCGGGCATCGTGTAAGGATTTTCCACGCAATAAGGCTTGGCTCTGGCTAATACAGCAGGCCAATAACCAGCGATGCTGCTCGTGTAATTCGGAAGTGGGTTGCTTAATGGCGATAAAATCTGCGGGAATCAGGTCGGTGCCCTGGTGCAATAGTTGGTGGAAGGAGTGCTGTCCGTTGGTGCCCTCCGCGCCCCAGACCACACCGCCACTGGGGTATCCCAGCGGCTTGCCGTCTCTATCCACGCTTTTGCCCAAACTTTCC
Source organism: uncultured Microbulbifer sp. (assembly GCF_947498635.1). GTDB lineage: Bacteria > Pseudomonadota > Gammaproteobacteria > Pseudomonadales > Cellvibrionaceae > Microbulbifer > Microbulbifer echini. Next base: position 31,395 of record NZ_CANMKV010000006.1, read on the forward strand.
ATATCGAGCTGCTGCATCCAGGCGGGAAATTTGGACAAGCGCTGTGCGTAGGGCAGGACCACTTGGCTTTTGGTGCTCCAGCACTGACGGTACCAGAACTGGATAAGAGCCAGCAGTACCGGCAGGTTTTCCTGCAGGGGAGCCTGGGCAAAATGGTTGTCCATACTGTGGGCGCCGGCCAATAACGCCTTATAAACGCTGTAGCCACAAGCGAGGATAATCGGCAGACCGATAGCGGACCACAGGGAGTAGCGGCCCCCCACCCAATCCCAGATAGGAAAAATATTTTCTGGAGTAATGCCGAAGTCCTGTGCTGCAACTATGTTGCTGCTAACCGCAACAAAGTGCTGGGCCAGTTGCTTCTCATTTGAGCCGGCGGCCAGTATCCAGCGGCGTGCGCTCAGAGCGTTTTCCCGTGTCTCCAGGGTGGAAAATGACTTGGAAGCAATAATAAACAGGGTTTCTTCCGGGTTCAGGTCCTCTAGGGTGTCACTCAGGTCGGCGCCATCAATATTCGCCACAAAATGTACGTGAATGCGATCCCTATGCCAGGGTGTCAGGGCTTCGACCACCATGCGTGGGCCGAGATCGGAGCCTCCAATACCGATATTGACAATATGGCGGATGGGTTTTCCGTTAAATCCCAGCCATTCTTTACTGTGTACCTTATTGGCAAATCGCTGCATTTGTACGCGGCAATCAGCTACGGCGCGTTCGTGTTCAGTCTTTGCGTCTCCTTGAAAGCGCAGTGCTGTGTGCAGCGCAGGGCGACGCTCAGTGTTGTTGATACTGGCTCCGCTGAGGAGGGCCGAAATTTTGCTGTTTAGATTCTGCTCTTCGGCATAGTCGATCAATAATTGCAAAGTATCCTGGCGTAGGTGATTTTTACTGAAGTCCAAGTAGATACCCGCGGCCTCGCAGCTGAAATTTTCTACGCGTTGCGGATCGGTAGCGAAAAGTTCACGCAGGGACCACTTTTGTTCTTCGAAATGTGCTTGCAGTTGTCGAATAGCTGCGGCGCGACTTAGGGCCAGGGTTTCACTTGTCATGGTGATCTTTGATTCGCTCTCTTGTGAGGAGTTTTTTTTGCAGTTTTGTGCGCGTTTACTGGTACTTGCTTTCAAAAGGTTGGCAATGCTATCGCATTCCCTGTGCCGGGCTGATACCTAAGGCGTTACAGTGTATTACAAGGGGGGAGTATTCGTTAAGAATGAGCTACCAAAAAAACAAATGCCGCTCGTTAAAGCGGCATTTGGTGGTGATTCATACTAAATAATGCTTAGTTATTTGTGTACCTACTAGGGCAAATTTTATCAAAACCTCATTTAGTATGAATCACCACGCTGTTCTGCTTGAAATGATTCTACTTCACCACTTTCATGCAGCGTACTCTGTCTGAAGCCATCCAGCAGTCAGCATCTGCAGGACAAGCCATAGAAGTTGGAATTTGTTCAGCGCCTGGTGGGCAGTAAGCTGGCGGTGCCGGAGGGCTACAGCAACCTGCTAGAACCAGTGCACTGATAATTCCGATTAAGTACTTGGCTGGAGTGAAATTCATCCCCTAACTCCTTTCCGTTGATGTTAGCCATTAGCATAGCCAATAAAACGTCACCTGTTGGTCAGCTTTGTAAAATGTGCTTTACAAAGATACCGCCTAATTGAGTGTAATAGGCGCAGGGAGAAAATAACGGTCAGAGGTTAAGTCAAGAAGAAAGCGATGCCAGTTTATTTGTTTTTGCGCTGTAAAAACTGTGTTTTCTGGGTATCTCGTTTTTTTTGGAACGGAATTGTCTTTCCAATATTGTTTTAGTGGTTTGCCTTTTGGGTTGGAGTATAAATTTTAGATGCTTTTCTTTTTTGCTGGGCAAAAGGTCCAAAAAATTGGCGGCTCTTTACCTATCGAAAAGCGGCTGAATGGGTCAGAAGAAAAGAGGCGCTGAGGAATTTCTGAGAGGACGATTATGCCGGTAAGGTAATGAAATAGATGGAGCCCCATCTATTTCATTATTCACGCGTTAGTGGGTAGGCTTTGGACCGTGCAGGAAATTACCGAATGCCTGCGCCAGAGCCTCCTCCCGTGCTGGATTGCGCAATACGCCCAATAAAGAGGCGCGGACCAGGGGGAGAAACATCAAGTCGGAGAGCAGTAAGTTGAATGTGCTCTGGTTGTTACTGTGTGCCAGCGCATTCAACCACAACTTGGCCAATTCTTGCTCCTGAAGATCCTGTGGGCAGCGGCTGCCGATGGCAGCGAGCAACTCGATAGGGGGCGAAGTGGATTCGGGCCGTTGTTGCGTTTGTTGTTGTAACAGTTCCTGTAGCAGGGTGCGGCGCAGGCCCTGTGCGGGGGAGTGGGAAATACCGCGCACGGCCGCGGCGATTATCGCGTAGTCCGGGATGTCACTGTGCAAAGACGCACGTGCACACATGGCGATGGCCTCCGCCAACTGGTGATCAATCGATTCATTTTCCAAGCAGTGGCACAGGTTGATCAACACTGGTGCGGCAATGTGGGGTAACTGGCGCAGAAGGAGAGCTTTATTGTTCTTCCAGTGTACGGCGAGGTCGGCAATGCCCTGTAGTGCCAAGTTGTCCCAGCGAGATTCTTGCGGATTGTGCAAATAGCCGAGCGTAGCGGCATAGTGAGCGCTGGGCTCACGTTTCAGAAGCAGCCCTGTGTGGGCGTGAAAGGTGGCCTGTCGTTCAGTCGAGGGGGTGAACAGGAGGCCGCTTTGCTGCAGCAACTGGTCTAACTGTGCGGCAGATTCCGAAGCGGATCCCTGTTTAAGTTCTTGTGCCAGTGCGCGCAACAGGTTGTCGCGAGCGGACAATTGCAGCTTGCCCTGTTCATCGAGGGGGAAGCGCAGGAACCAGACAATCGGCTCCCCGCCCTCTGCGGGTTGTAGCAGAAGTCCGCACCAGGCCTGGCGTAAGTAAGGGTGGGGCCAAACCTGTTGCCCCGCCTCGAAGGCCTCAGCGGTGGACTTGGATACAGGCTGCAGGCGCCGGCCCATATCAAACCAATGCAATTTAAAATCCGCCTCTTGTATCAGGGCGCTCAGGGTACCGCTTTCACTCATGGGGGCTTGTCGATTTCCTTTTTCTTAAGTTGCCGTAGCCGCCACAGAGATGGGCTTTTGCTTAAAGTGCAACCAGCCGTAGGCGATTGCCAGCAGTGGGCAAATAATGTTGAACAGGGCGTAGGGCAGATAGTAAATAGTTTGGATGCCGAGGGTGGCGGCCATAAAGGCTCCACAAGTGTTCCAGGGAATCAGTACCGAAGTAATAGTGCCGGAGTCCTCCAGAGTGCGGGACAGATTCAGCCCGTGCAGGCCTTTTTCGGCAAAGGCCTCACGGAACATGCGGCCGGGAATAATGATGGCCATGTACTGGTCGCCGGCGGCGAGGTTCATGCCAAAACAGGTGAGTACTGTGGACGTGACCAAGCCACCGACTGTTTTGATTTGGGCTAGTGTCCAGTTGACGATTACCTGAAGGAAGCCAGCGCGCTCCATGGCGCCGCCGAAAGCCATGGCGGAGGTGATCAACCATACGGTATTGAGCATGCTGCTCATACCACCTTTAGATAAGAGTTCGGCCACATTTTCATTGGCGGAGGTGGACTTGTAGCCATCGAACAGGCTGTACCAAGCGCCTTTCAATGGGGCTAAAAAGCCCTCTCCGCCACCGAGGCGGCGAGCGCTTTCTGGTTCGATAATTAGGGCGATTACGCAGCCAACGAGGGAGCCAATGATCAGCGTCGGAAAGGCCGGGACTTTGCGCCAAGCCATGGCCAGTAGCAAGACTAGCGGTAACAGGCTCACCATAGAGATATTGAATTCACTTTTTAACGCGTTTAGTAGCGACTCGATATCGGTGGCGGAGGCAGTGCTGGTTTCGGTGGTAAAACCGAGGAAAGCAAAAACCGCTAGGGCAATGACGAAGGCTGGAATCGCGGTCGACATCATGTGGCGGATATGCTGGAACAGGTCGTTTGAGGTTACCGCTGCGGCCACGTTGGTGGTGTCGGATAGCGGGGACATCTTATCGCCGAAGTAGGCGCCGGAAATCACAGCGCCAGCGGTGACTTCCAGGGAGAGGCCCAGGGCACCGGCAATACCCATTAGTGCGACACCGAGTGTGCCAGCGGTGGTCCAGCTGGAACCGATACTGAGGCCCACCACCGCACAGATAATACAGCTGGCGGCATAGAACCACTGGGGCGAGAGTATCTGTACGCCGTAATAAATCATGGATGGCACAGTGCCGGCCAGAATCCAGCTGCCGATCAGAGCACCCACTGCCAGTAGTATGAGGATCGCACCGAATACCAGACCGATGCCGTGTAACATACCGCCTTCCATATTACTCCAGCTATGGCCATTCTTCATGCCCATCAGAGCAACCACACAGGCGCATAACAGCAGTGCGATTTGGTTCGGACCGTAGGAAGAGTCGGCGCCGTAGAAGTAGACCGACAGCGAGAGGAGCGCGATCAGGACGCCCAAGGGGATCAGCGCATCCAGTAGGCTGGGTGTACGCGGTTCGTTATTGGGGCTGGCTTGAGACAAGGTGGACTCCTGCTTGACTGCGTGGCATGTGCCGTATTCGTTATTTTTGTCGTCGGCGACGGTTAATCCTCCTATTCTCTCGGCTTGGGGCGGTGAAGTCTACTTTCAATAACGAATAGAGCGGGAGGACCTTTTGGCTGACTGATTCGTCTAAGAGGGATTCCTACGCTTCGGTCAGGTATCTGGTCAGGTGAGGTGCTGGCAGTTCGGCGAGGCTTCCGGTATGTTCTGCGCCGATTTCTTATCCCGGCCATCCTGTGGCCGCACAATAAAATGAGCCCGGGCCGCTAGTCGTAGGTCCGGCAGGTAGTGATTTCATGAGAGCAAGTGAGTTAGACCCCGCTCAATTTGAGGATATGCGCCCCTATCGCGATGAGGAAGTGCGCGATGTTCTGGACCGGTTGATTGCCGATCCGGAGATGTCCCACGCCGTAGCCCATTTCCTCATCCCCAAACTGGCGCGTTTGGAAGGGCCATTGGCCTGGCTGGTACGCCAATTCCTACGCTTTGAGTTTCGTAAAGTACACGACGTGCGCGGTGTGCAGGCGGTTGTAGAAAAGTACATCGACAAGGTTGTGAATCGCACCACCTCCGGGCTGACGATCAGCGGGCTGGATACTCTGCCGCGGGATCGCGCCTGCCTGTTTGTGAGCAATCACCGGGATATCGCCATGGACCCGGCCTTCGCGATTGTCTCTATGTACAAAGAGGGGCATGAGACTTCGCGTATCGCCATTGGCGACAACCTGCTCAGCAAGCAATTTGCCAGCGATATCATGAAGCTCAATAAGTGTTTTACGGTCAAACGCAGCTCGGGCAGCCGCCGCGAAAAACTGCAGTCGGCCTCCAAGTTATCCAATTACATCTATCACTCCATTGTGAACGACAACGAGCATGTGTGGATCGCACAGCGCTCTGGGCGTGCGAAGGACGGCATGGATCGGACGAATCCAGCCTTGGCGGCTATGTTCGCGATGACTAAGGATCGAGATACCCCTTTTGCCGATTTCTGGCGCAAGCTGCACATCGTGCCGCTGTCCATTTCTTACGAGTGGGACCCCTGCGACGGTCAGAAAGCCAAGGAGCTCTACGTTACCGAGCACAAGGAAGAGTATAAGAAGGCGAAGAACGAGGACCTCGCTTCTATTGGCAAGGGTGTTATCGGCTTCAAAGGGCGTGTGCACACCGCTTTTGGCACGCCCATCGAGGCGGACTTCAATGATGTTAACAGCGTCGCCGAGGAGATCGATCGGCAGGTCGTTGGTAATTACACCCTGCACCCCACCAACCTGATCGCCTATGAGAAGATCTATGGTGAGGTGTCCGGGTTGCCGGTGGGTTACCCCCACAAGCCTTGGGATGCTGGGGAGCACCGGGAAACCTGCGAGAAGTTTGAGGCACGCATGGCCAAGATCGATGAGCGCTGGCGCGACAAGGCTATCCAGGCTTATGCCAATCCGGTGGTTTCGCGTTTGGCGTTTGAGTGATTGCCACCCGGCAGCGATGCTGTTGCGGCGCTGGTGGCGAGGGGACGCTTAGTAGATAATAGCGCCCCCTGCGCCACTCACTAGCGAATAGACCTCACTCCCCGTGCTCAATGACAAACACAAAAGTGCCATCCAGGCCGCCTACAGCCAATTCCTGTCCAGCCGTGGGCTAACAGCCCGCTATGGGCAAAAGCTTATGGTGGCGGCTATTGCCCGCACCCTCGGCGCTATTACCCAGAATGCCAGTGGCGAGCGCGATAGCGAAAAAACCGATGGGGAGCATATCTGTGTGGTGGAAGCCGGCACAGGCACCGGTAAGACGGTCTCCTACCTACTCGCCGCAATTCCCCTGGCCCAGGCCCAGGATAAAACCCTGGTGATTTCCACCGCGACGGTGGCTCTGCAGGAACAGATTATCCACAAAGATCTGCCCGAGGTGGCCCGCCACAGTGGTCTCAAATTTGAGTTCACCCTGGCCAAAGGGCGCGGTCGCTATCTGTGTTTGTCGAAGCTGGATCAATTGCTTTCCAGCTTTTCCGCCAGTGGCACCGGCCTCTCTCTCGGGCTCTATGAAGATGAGCTTCCCCAGGTCGAGGCGGAGAGTGTCGCCCTCTACCAAAAAATGACTGACAATTTGGCTTCGGGGCGCTGGGATGGCGACCGCGACAACTGGCCGGAGACCATCGAGGCCGAAGACTGGGGTCGGGTGACCACCGATCACCGCCAGTGCAGTGGCCGTCGCTGCCCCCATGTCACCAATTGCAGTTTCTTCCGCGCGCGGGAGAGCCTGAGTAAGACTCAGGTGATTGTCGCCAACCACGACCTGTTACTGGCGGACTTGGCCCTGGGGGGCGGCGCAATTCTGCCGCCCCCCGAGGAGACGATTTACGTCCTCGACGAAGCTCATCACCTGCCGGACAAGGCCCTAAATCATTTCTCGCATCACAGCCGTGTCGGCGCCTCCACGGGCTGGTTGGATCAAGCCAATAAGGCCCTCGGCCAGATGCTCGGCGAGATCGGCGACGGCGCTGAGCTGGATCGTTGTGGCGAACAATTGCCGGCGGCACTGACTTCCGCCAAGCAGGGGTTGGAGCAGATGTGGCCGCTGATCGAAGAACTCTGTGAGTTTGAGGATGAGCGCGGCAATACCAGCCGCCACCGTTTTGAGGGCGGTGTCGTGCCGGAGTCCATGATGCAGTTGGCGGAAAAGCTGCGCGAGGACTTTGATGAGCTGGAAGGCTTGCTGGGCAAAATGTTGCAAACAGCCCAGCGCATGCTGGAGGACGCGCACTCGCCGGTACCCATTGTGGACCTGGAGCGCTGGTACCCACAGCTGGGTAGCTGGTATGGGCGCGCCGAGGCCAATTTGCTCTTGTGGGCTAATTACGCCCGCGCCGATGCCGATGGGGCCCTACCGCAAGCGCGCTGGATTACCCTGGTAGATTGGGGTGGCTCCACTGATTTTGAAGTGTGCAGTTCGCCGATCCTGGCGGGCAAAACACTGGAGTACAGCCTGTGGCGGCGCTGTTATGGTGCGGTACTTACCTCGGCGACGCTCACAGCTCTGGGTAAGTTTGACCGCCTGCGCATGCGCGCCGGCACCCCGGAGAATGCCAGTTACCAGGTGGTGCCGAGTCCCTTTGATTTTTCCCGCGCCACGCTGCAAGTGCCCGCCTGCGCGGTGGATGCGGGCAAGGCAGATCAACACACCGATGCGGTGATTGATGCCCTGCCGGAGTTGCTCAAAGAGGGTGGCGGTTCCCTGGTGTTGTTCTCCTCCCGCCGCCAGATGGAAACCGTGTACGAGGCGTTGCCGGGTACCTGGCGCAACCGTATCCTGATGCAGGGTCAGCAGTCCCGACAGCTGCTGCTGGACAGCCATCGTGAGATTGTCGATGGTGGCGGCAGCAGTGTGCTGTTCGGTCTTGCCAGTTTTGCTGAGGGCCTCGACCTGCCGGGGGATTACTGTAAGCATGTGGTGATAGCCAAGCTGCCGTTTGCTGTGCCCGATGACCCTATCGAGGCGGCCCTGGCAGAGTGGATTGAGGCCAAGGGCGGCAATCCCTTTATGCAGATCACGGTGCCCGATGCAGCCCTCAAGCTGGTACAGGCTTGCGGCCGCCTGCTGCGCGCGGAGGGCGATAGCGGCACCGTCACACTGCTGGATCGCCGGGTTGTGAGTCGCCGTTACGGCCAGGCGATTCTCAATTCACTGCCGCCTTTTAATCGCCGGATTGAGTAATGTCTATATTGGCATCCCGGTTTTCACCAGCAGGCCCGGCCTGTTTATCCGGGATGCCGGAGTCTTTTGCCGCCCAGAAAGGGTGGCCCCAGGTGCTGGATTTTATGCAAGCTATCTACTCTGAAGTCGCCGATCAATTGTTACAGCTCGAAGCGGAATTGCGCCTTATGGCCCTGTGGCAGGAGGAGATGCCGCCGGCGGAGGCCCTGGCCAGCAGCGAACCTTTCTGTGTCGATACCCTGACTCTGCCCCAGTGGCTGCAGTTCATCTTCCTGCCGCGTATGCGCCAGTTGGTCGAGGGGGAGATGCCGTTGCCGCAGCGGTGCGGTATCGCTCCTATTGCCGAGGAGTATTTCAAAAACCGCGGTGGTGCTGAGCCGCTGGTGGTTATCCTCAAAGGAATCGACGAGCGTCTGCAGCGCAGCTGAATCAGATTTTTCCGGCGCTCAAAGGGGTGCCCTTCCTGCGGCTCATCTACCTTCAATGCTGTAACGGTTCACACGCAATATTCGAATTCTCAAGACTTGGCGCGCGTCACATTGTGGCGCTTGCATAGGTCGAGAGTAGGAACATCCCTGTTCACTGGGCTCTTTCATAGGCTAATATCGACCTTTTGCCTGGTGTGGGAAGGAATTTCTGCGCTTGCTACTGTGAACGCTGCGAAGACGGTGTGGTCGGACTGGAATGCTAATGGGGCTAGAGGTAATCGTTAGGATGCAGAAATTTTCCCTTCTGTGGTTATTGGTGACGGTGCAGTTGATGCTGGGCTGTCAATCGCTGATGTATCCCGAACAGAGCGCGCAGGGGGCTGCGCCCGCTGCTGCACCAGTGGGGCAGCCACAGGGCCAAATAGCGCAGTGCCCCGAGCTTGCAGAAGTGATTTGTGCGGAGCCGGAAATCCGGGTTGTTGAAAAAGTCATCGAACGAAGAGTTGAAAAAATAGTCGAAGTGCCCGTTGCTGAGGACAAGCTGGTGCTCGGGGCTGTGGAGGAAATCTCCATCGAACCCTCCGGCCTGATTATTGAGTCTATCGTAGATACCGGTGCGCCGACGACCACTCTGCGCGCCCAGACACTGACACGCTTTGAGCGCGATGGTGAAGACTGGATCAGGGTGCAGCTGTTACCGCCGCAGGCAGATAGCAAAGCCAAGCCCGCTTCTATCGAGCTGCCGATAAAACGCCATATCCGCACGACACGTGTCGGATTTCCAAGCCAGCGGCGCCCGGTGGTGGAAATGAACCTGACCGTAGGGGAGGTCACCCATCTGGTCGAAGTCAGCCTCACCGATGAGGGTGGTACCGATGTAGTGATGCTGCTGGGACGCAATTTCCTAAAAGATGCTGCGGTTGTCGATGTGAGCCGACGCAATATCCAGGGGCAACCCCGGGTATTCGGAGTTAAATAGGCCGCTTATAAAGTTAGGTTCCCTTTTGGAACCATAGATTTACGGGGAATGGCGAATGTCGCCGCGCGTTCAAGTTTATGTAATTGCGGCACTGCTCGCATTGATCGGAGCGGGTCTCACCGCTTACAAACATTTCGAATTGGGTTTCCCGCTGCTGCCGGGTGAATACCGTACCGTGTGGACTATTGAAGCCAAAGTGGGATTCGATGCCGAGGGAGGTCCGGTGAAGGCGGCACTGACGCTGCCGCGCGAGCAGCGCAATATGGAAATTCTCGGAGAAACCTTCAGTTCTTCCGGTTTTGGCTTTTTTATTGCCCGCGAAAATGACGAGTATCGGGCAGTCTGGACGCGCCGCTCCGCCGAGGGTTCCCAGTCCCTGTTCTACCAGCTCGATGTGTACCAGACACCCGGTGCGGCGCTGGAGCAGCCACTGAACCTCAGTACCAAAGTGAAGAAGCCCTTCCTCGGTGCGCGGGAGCAGGAGGCCGTGCGCCTGGCAATCAATTCCCTGGTGAAGCAGGCCCGCGAGCGCTCTTCCGATGTGGAGTCCTTCACCACCCAGTTGCTGTTTGAACTCAATGACGACGGCAATCAGGACCGCAACCTTATCTTTCGCCACTATGCCGACAAGTCCCTAGTGGATGTGGCCCTGTTGATGCTTGCCACTGCCGATATACCGGCCCACCGTATTCGCGGCCTCTACTTGGAAGATGATCGCCGCCGCCTCGATCCCGAGGATCTGCTCGAAGTGTATGACGGTAAGCGTTGGATCGTATTCGAGCCCGGTAGTGGCTTGCCCGGTGTTCCCGACAATTTCTTTATCTGGCAGCGCGGTGGCAAGAGCCTGCTCGATCTGGAAGGTGGACGCAATTCCCAGGTGACCTTCTCGGTGATTGCCAATGACGTGCCTGCGCGGGATGTCTCCATGCGCAGTAGCCGGGATGAGAAAGACGCGCTGGTGGATTTCTCCATCTACAGTCTGCCTATCGAGCAGCAGAGCATTTTTAAATTGATTCTGCTGGTGCCGGTGGGTGCTTTGGTAGTGGTGCTATTACGCGTGTTTGTTGGCTTGCGCACCTCCGGTACCTTTATGCCGGTACTGCTGGCGATTGCTTTTATTGAAACACAGTTGCTCACCGGTCTGTCAATTTTTGTGTTGATCCTGGTGTTGGGACTTTGGGTGAGGTTCTATTTAAGCCGCCTCAACCTGCTCCTTGTGTCGAGGATCGCCGCCGTGGTGGTCACGGTGGTGATCATTATGGGGGTGATCAGTGTGGTTAGTTACAAACTCGGCATCGAACAGGCGCTGACAGTGACGTTCTTCCCGATGATTATCCTGGCCTGGACAATTGAGCGCATGTCCATCGTTTGGGAGGAAGACGGCCCCTACGAAGTGGTCGTGCAGGCCGGCGGCAGCCTGTTGGTCGCGGTGCTGGCTTGGTGGGTGATGACCAACCGCTATGTAGAGCATTGGACATTTAACTTCCCTGAACTGCTGTTGGTATTGCTGGCGTTTATTCTGGTTGTGGGCAACTACACCGGTTATCGTCTCAGCGAGCTCATGCGTTTCCGGCCTCTGGTTAAGTAGGGGGGTTGCGATGCTGCAGTTTTCTTTCCGGCACCTGATCAACAAAGTGCGCGGTGGAATAGTTTCGCCACTGGCGCTGAGTGAGATGGGCATACTCGGTATGAATGCACGCAATATCAATTACATTGCGCGCTATAACGACCGGGAAAAATTTCCCATCGTCGATGATAAGCTCAATACCAAGCACGCGGCCAAGCGTGTAGGGATTCCGGTACCGGAGTTGATTGCGGCGTTTGAAACTCCGGCTAGCCGCAAGCGCGTGATGGAGGTGATCGAACCTCTATGGAAGTTTGTGATCAAGCCGGCGCGGGGCTCCGGAGGAAAGGGCATTCTGGTGATCGCCGGGCGCGAGGGCGAAAAATACAAAAAAATTTCCGGTTCGGAAATTGAAGCCCTGGATATCTTGCGCCACGTCAACAATATTCACAGTGGCCTCTACAGTCTCGGCGGCAAGCCCGACCGGGTGATGGTAGAGGCCCTGGTGGATTTCGATCCGGTCTTTCAGGATTACTCGTTTGAGGGCGTACCGGATATCCGCGTCATCGTGTTCCGCGGCTATCCGGTAATGGCGATGCTGCGCTGCTCAACGCACGATTCCGACGGTAAGGCCAATTTGCACCAAGGAGCCGTGGGTGTGGGAGTCGACCTGGCTACGGGCCGGAGCTGTCATGCGGTCCAGCGCGGGCTGCGGATTCAACACCATCCAGATACGGAGATGTCTTTTGGCGAGCTCAAGGTGCCCGGTTGGTACGACCTGGTGCGTCTGGCGGCAAGTTGCTACGAAATGACCGGTCTCGGTTATCTTGGCTGTGACATAGTACTGGACCGCGAGAGAGGCCCGCTGTTGCTCGAAGCCAATGCCCGCCCCGGCCTTGCAATCCAGGTGGCCAATGGGGTGGGTTTGCGTCAGCGCCTGGGCTTTATCGAGGGGCTGGAGCAGGAGATGTTCGAAAAAGGCGTGGACGAGCGGGTGGCATTTTCCATGCGCGAATTTGCTGTGGAAAAAACTCTTTGATTCGCCTTGCGGCAGTCATCCGGGAATTTACGTTATAGCTTTGCAGTAGCCCTTGCAGAGCGCTGCGTCAGGTGGCCGCCGTCGTGTCCGCCTGGCACTGTTTTATCAGTAGACCCAGGCGCTTGCTTTGCATTTTCAGGCTGTACTCCACCTCTTTAACCTTACTTTGAATGGTCATCCGGTTCCATTTCTCTGTGAGTTGCTCCCCGTGGCACTGGGTATTTTGTAATTGCAGCTTTTTCCAGTTGTCCAAGGTTTTAGAGAACTGTGCGGACTCATTTCTCAGGAGTTGCAGCCATTCCTCCTTACGCTTGCCAATCGCAAGTTTTCTTTCGGCCTGTCTGAATTGTACGCTGAGCTTTGCCTTTTGAATCTGTATTGGGGATGCAACTTTCAGATTGTAGGTAATCCGCAACCAGCTCAATAATTTGATTACCCACTTGGTTGGGTCGTAGTGGTACAAGTGAATGCCATTGCGATAGTCAGTTTGAAAAGTGTGGTGGTAATTGTGATACCCCTCTCCACATAAAAAAAAGTTGACAAGGTAGTTGTCCCTAGCGCTGATATCGTCTTTATAGGGACGTGGGCCCCACATGTGGGCGAGCGAATTGATCATAAAAGTTGTGTGGTGATTAACTACCAGACGAAGAACTCCGGCGAGCAGAAGCATACCAACAACATCGCCGGTGAGCAGACCCAGGACTAAGAGAATCCCCAGGTTCATTGAGATGATGATGGGGATGTAGTAGTTGTGTTGCCACATTACAATCTTATCCTGCTTTAAGTCTGCGACATTCTTGTGGTCGAGATGACTGCTCGGGTATTCGTGCATCATCCAGTCGATGTGAGAAAACCAGAAGCCGCGCCTCGCCGAATAGGGGTCGCGGTCATTGTCATCGGTATAACGGTGGTGATTTCGGTGGCCGGCACACCAATTTAGTATGCTGCCTTGTATGGCGGCTGCACTGAACAGGGCGAAAAACAGGCGTAGAGACCAGTGTGCATCATAACTGCGGTGCGACCACATACGGTGGGTTCCCGCTGATATAGAGAAAGCACACAGGCCACCGAAAATGGCAAATGCTAACCACTGGTACCAGTGATAACCGTACACAACACCATAAATAGGCACGGCAGTCAGTGCCAGTATACCGGTGATGGCAAACAGTAATGTAGAAGGCCAGAAGCGCTTTAGTTTGGTGATGGTCGCTGGTGGCGTTGTGCGCATATTTCTAGCCTGTCTGCGAAATGGCTTTGGGGAAACCCGTGAGCTAGCGGCGTAATTTTTCTGGGTGGTATTTGGCGGTAAAAGCCAGATACATAGAAATATAGATAATGATTGGGTGGGGGTGCGTCCTGACTCCAAAGTTGCTTGCCAGGAAAGGTGAATCTGATTTGTATGTCATAGGCCCAGGCCATTCCGTAGTTTTATTTACCGAAGCCTATTGAGCTGGCGGTGGCAGCGTTTAAGCGGGATTGCCGCACTAATAACCGCAGACGCCGGCTCTGCATTTTGAGGCGAAACTTCAAATCGCGGATTTTTGTCTGGATGGCCGCCAACTTCCATTTTTTGGCGGGACCGTCTTGAGCAATCTTACGGCGCTCTGCCAGTAGTGCCCGCCACTCCCCCATGGTTTTACAAAAGTCCGCTCGCTCCCGATCTAATAGAGACCGCCAATGCTCCTGATCCCCCGCTTCCAGTTCTTTTAATTGCTGTTCTGTGTGTTCAAATTTTACTTCCTGTACGGTTTTCTGAACCTGCATATCCGTGGCGGTTCTCAGTTGCCGGGTGATGCCGAACCAACTGAGCAACTTTATCAGCCATTTGCTCGGATCGTAGGCAAGCCAACCAACGCCATTGCGAAAGTCTCCAGGAAAGGCGTGGTGGTAATTGTGGTAGCCCTCGCCGAAAGCAAAAATATTAATCAGTGGATTATCCCGAGCAGAGATATCGCTTTTGTATTTTCTGTGCCCCCAGCGATGCCCGAAGGAATTGAGGGCAAATGCGGCGTGGTGATTGATCACCATACGCAATACGACCGCGAGCAGGAACATGGCGATAATGTCTCCGGTAATCCAACCGAATACCAAGCAGATAGCAAGATTCATCGCGATGGCGATCGGCAGGTAGTTACGGTGCTGCCACATCACAATCTTATCTCGTTGTAGGTCCCGCACATTGTCGTGACTTTTCATGCCGGAGGGGTATTCGCGCATCATCCAGTCCAGATGCGAAAACCAAAGTCCCCGCGCCGAGGAGTGGGGGTCCAGGTCGTTGTTGTCGGTATAGCGGTGATGCGCGCGGTGCGCCGCGCACCAGTTCAATGTGGTGTTTTGTAGGGTTGCTGCGCTAAAAAGGGCAAAAAATAAGCGCATCAGCCAGTGGGTCTTGTATGTTTTATGGGTCCACAGGCGGTGGTTGCCCGCCGAAATAGAAATGCCGCACAGTCCGGTCACCAGCAGGAAGGCAAGCCACTGTTGCCAGGAGTAGCCGTACTCGAATCCATATAGGGGCACGGCGGTCAGAGCCAGTAAACCGGTGCTGGCAAAGAGAATCGTGGGGGCCCAATAGCGCTTTCTCTTCTCTGCGGCGTTTGCCGAAACTGTATTCATCCGCGTTACCCCGAAGATCAGCAAAGGATTTACCTGGGGCTGCCACATAGCCCTTCCGGTCTGTATCCAGAGGAGCCCCCAACAGATCTGTAAAAATTGTGGCACAAATTTTCGAATTGGCCTGATCTGTGGGTGTAGGTAAGATTGCGAGGCCTGGCTCTTGGCGCCTCTTTGTGGTGCAAAAAATAGGGAGGTTGGCATTTGTTGGGTCGTATAACTTGGGAAAAGAGGCTCTGGGGCAGGGGGCTTCCCGGTGAGGACCTCAAAAGCTGGCATAGCGCTTGCATTATTTAAAGCGTGTGGGACGCATGACCTGCACTTCGGGGAGTTTGCATGGGGTTATGGCAAACCGTTTCCACTGAGAAACTTCCCGTTTTCTCTCATCATCGCTGATTATGGCCCCGCAATGCGGGGCCTTTTTTATGCTTTCGCCTTCCCATACATTTCACAATGTGTGAAATAAATTTTATTTTTGTGACTCCGTGTGGAATTCTGCTTGGTACTAATGCCCAGTAAATAGACGCTCTATATCGGGCTGGGTATAAATGCCCCTTACGACTGCCAGCAAATGCCAACGAATCGAGTTAAGCGTGTCCGAATCACTAAATCCCGCTCCGCCCCATATTCCTTTTCTGCTGGCCACTCCCGAGGAGTTGCACTCCCTGTCTGGGGTGGAGCTCGCCCACCAGGTTGGTCACCTGCAGGGGTTGATGATGGATGTGGACTGCGGTCTGTGGGAGTGGCACTTAAACAGCGGTGTACAGCGTGCTCAGGGGGATATTTGGCATTTGTTTGCTGACAGTGCCGAGCGGGCCCTCGAAGCCCTGTGGAGTGGCAGCGAGTTGCACCCGGTGCACTCCGACGAGCGCCACCGTCTCTTCGCCCTGCGCCATCGCATCGTCAGCCAGGGGGGCTATTTTGATATTACCTTCCGCGCCTATGATATTACCGGCCAGCTGCGCTGGCTGCGTTTTTGTGGGCGCGCGACCACCAGTGCCGATGGCACTGAGGTCATCGTCATTGGTCACTGTGCGGATTATAGCGAGGCCCTGTCCCAGCGCTACTTGACAAGCTTGCCCAGCGAGCGGCCTCTGCAGGCACTTTCCGGGGTTGGGGACGGTTTGTGGGAGTGGGATTTACGCGCCGATGAGATGGTCCTCGATGATGCCTGTTGGGGGATTCTCGGCTACGAAGTGAGCCCGATTCGCAGTATTGGGCGCTCTGCCGCGGAGCAGTGGAAGGCCCGCATTCTCACCGAGGATATTTCCCGGGTGGAGCAATCCATGCTGGACCATGTGCGCGATCGCCTGCCGCTGGATGTAGAGTTTCGCCTGTGGCGCTCCGATGGCAGCCTGGTGTGGGTGCGTTGCCGCGGCAAAGCGCAACTGGATAGCCGCGGCCAGCCGGTGCGGGTACTCGGCACTTTGCAGGATATCAGCGCCAGTCGCGAAGCCCTGGCACGGCTGGAGCGGGAGTTACATCAGCAACGTGAGGAAAACGCCCACCGGGCCGATCTGTTGTTTAGCCTGAGTCACGAGCTGCGTACCCCGCTCAATGCCATTTTGGGATATAGCCAGATGGTGGAGCTGGATCAGAGCCTGAATTCGGAACAGCGCCAGCGCCTGGGGGAAATTCGCCGTGCTGGTCAGCATTTGTTGCACCTGGTGGGAGATGTCTTGGAGCTCGCTCGAATTGATAGCCGGCGACTCGGCCCCTCGATGGAATCGGTGCGCCCGGCGGAGTTGGTGGCTGAGTGTAAGCGCCTTTTGGAGCCGCTGGCGGAAACTCGGCGGGTGAGTTTGGTCTTCGAGCCTCTCGGCTGGGAGTCCGCCTATATCTGTGCCGATCCGGTGCGCTACAAGCAAGTGGTACTGAATCTCGCCGGTAACGCGATTAAGTACAACCGGGAGAGCGGTCGGGTCATTATTAATTTCACGCCGCAGGCGGAAGGGTGGCTGCGCTTGAGTATTCTCGATACCGGCAAAGGTATCCCGCCGAACCGGCGCGGTGAGGTATTCGAACCCTTCAACCGCCTGGGGGAGGAAAAGGGCCATATCGAGGGCACCGGTGTGGGCCTGGCGATTGCCAGGCGCCTCACGCAGGCTATGGGCGGGCGTATTAATTTTGACAGCCAAGAGGGGCAGGGCTCGGTTTTCTGGATCGAATTTCCCATGATTGATGCCCCCGATGCTCTAATGAGTTTCTCTGCCAATCCACAAGATCCGCCGCATTTACCCGAGGGGCGTTTGCTGCTTGTGGATAACCGTCCCTCGGCGGTGAGCCGTGTCAAAGGGATGCTGAAAGATACCCCTCAGGTTCAGTGCCTGGTGGCCACCGATGTGGTGGAGGCTATTTTTATGGCGCGTACCCAGCATCCGGATGTATTGCTGTTTCACCGTGAGGTGCCGGGGATGTCCGCCTCTGATCTGGTGGACATCTTGGGGGAAGATATTTCCACGAGAGCGATGCGTTTTGTACTGGTGGGGGAAAATCGCAGTGGTGAAAGCCACCCGGCCCTGCCGGCTCAGTTTGATTTTATGCAGCTCTCGAGAGTGTTGGCGGAAACGCTTGGGCGGGGTGGGAGGGCGGTTTAATCGCGGTGTAACAGAGCACTGGTCCGGCTACCGCCGGACCAGTGCGCGTGGATGGCTTAGCGTATGCTGCCCAGGTGTTTGCCCACGATTTGCACCAGCGGCTTGAAGACTCTGGGGGTGGCACATACCAGATTGCCGGAGTCCAGGTAATCTTCGCCACCGCGGAAGTCGCTGATCAGGCCGCCGGCCTCTTTAACCAACAGGGAGCCCGCGGCGATATCCCAGGTGTTCAAGTACATCTCCCAGAAGCCGTCGAAGCGTCCGGCGGCAACATAGGCCAGGTCCAGTGCGGCGGCGCCGGGACGGCGGATACCGGCGGTCTGTCCGGCGATTTCTTTTAGTGCGCGCAAATAAGGGTCGATATTTTCCAGTGCCGGACCGTTAAAGGGCAGGCCGGTACCGATCAGAGCGCCGCGTAAACCTTGGCGCGGGGAGACTCGGATGCGGCGACCGTTCAGCGCCGCGCCGCGGCCGCGGCTCGCGGTAAATTCTTCGCGTTTGATGGGGTCCAGCACCACCGCGTGTTCAATGCGGCCGCGGTAGCGACAGGCGATGGATACCGCAAACTGCGGTACGCCGTGGATAAAATTGGTGGTGCCATCAAGGGGGTCGATAATCCACTCGTAGTCGGGCTCGGCGCCTTCGATCAGGCCGCTTTCTTCCGCGCGAATGCTGTGCTTGGGGTAGGCTTTGCGCAGGTGGTAAATGATTTCCTGTTCGCTGGCCTTATCCACTTCGGTGACGAAATCGTTGCGCGATTTTTCCTCGAATTTCATCAGGTCGCCGCGCTCCCAGGCCCGTTCGATCAATTCTCCAGCCTTGCGCGCTGCGCGCAGGGCAATATTTAGCATGGGTTCCATAACTATTCCGCACTGAGTGGTTGAAGTGGTTAAAAAGCAGACTGCGGGTTAACCGCAGCGGACGCGATTGTAGGGATTCCCGCTCCTTTTTGCTACACTCGCGCGCCCCCATGACATCGAATTATTACTTTCAGTATGGCCAAGCCCCCTTTAGATACGACTCCGCCCAATGCGCTCGACAATGTGCGCGTGGTTCTGGTTAACAGCGCCCACCCCGGAAATATCGGTGGCGCCGCACGCGCTTTGAAGAATATGGGCCTGAGTCAGCTCTATCTGGTGGCGCCGCGCGAATTCCCCGCGGCCAATGCCGTGTGGCGCGCCGCCGGCGCAGCGGAGCTGCTCGACCGTGCCGTTGTGGTGGATACTTTGGAGGAGGCGGTGGCGGACTGCGGTTTGGTAGTGGCCACCAGTGCCCGCGAGCGGCGTATTCCCTGGCCCCTGCTCACGCCGCGCCAGTGCGGTGAACGCGCCGTGGCCGAAGCCTCGAGCCATCCGGTGGCGCTGGTATTCGGCCGCGAGGATCGCGGTTTGACCAATGAGGAGTTACAGGCCTGCAATTTCCACGTACATATTCCTGCGAACCCCGAATACAGCTCTTTGAATCTGGCTACTGCGGTGCAGGTGCTGGCCTACGAGGTACGTATGGCGGCACTGGAGGCGGATAGAGGCGAGCCCTTGAGCTACGCCGATTGGGACCGCCCGCCGGCCAAGGCCAGCGATATGGAGCTCTATTTTGCGCACTTGCAACAGGCTCTTGGTGAACTCGGATTTATCGACCCCGATAACCCCCGTCAG
Organism: uncultured Microbulbifer sp.; assembly: GCF_947498635.1. Taxonomy (GTDB): domain Bacteria; phylum Pseudomonadota; class Gammaproteobacteria; order Pseudomonadales; family Cellvibrionaceae; genus Microbulbifer; species Microbulbifer echini. The sequence goes on from NZ_CANMKV010000006.1 coordinate 50,567, forward strand.
ACGATGACCCGCCTGCGCAGACTGTTTAGTCGGGTGCGTCCGGACGATATGGAGCTGGGCATCCTGCGCGGCATGTTGACCGCCATCCAAAACCATATACACCGCTCTGGTGGTAAGGGGCGCCCGGACTAGTTGAGTACCCGAGTACTGCGCTTGGTTATATACTTGACTAAGGTGCTGGGTTATTTCATACTCGCGCCCCATCGGAAAAGGCTGTACATCAGTTTGGAGCTGGTATGCGTTTGACAACCAAGGGCCGCTACGCGGTAACCGCCATGCTGGATCTGGCGTTGCATGCCGAGCGCGGACCGATCAGCTTGGCAGATATTTCCAAGCGACAGGGGATTTCTCTGTCCTATCTGGAACAGCTATTTTCACGCCTGCGGCAATCTGGGCTGGTGTCCAGTGTGCGCGGTCCCGGCGGTGGTTATCGCCTGGCTCGCGATGGCGAGGAAATTTTTGTGGCGCAGATCATTGATGCGGTCAATGAATCGGTGGATGCCACCAGCTGCGGCGGTAATGCCGATTGTGCCAATGGCGAGCAGTGCCTGACCCATTATCTCTGGTCCGATCTGAGTGACCAGATTCACGGATTCCTGAGCGGTATCAGCCTGGCGAACCTGGTGTCTCGCGCCGAGGTACAGGAAGTGGCGCGCCGCCAGGATATGCGCGAAGCACCGGAACAGCGGGTCGCCTTACTCGGCGGTCTGTAAGCATCGGCCACCCGAGTGGCCAAAGCGGAATATTTGAGAATTATTGAGCGGAAACGGTATGACTATGAAGCTTCCCATCTACCTGGATTATTCAGCTACCTGTCCGGTTGACCCGCGTGTCGCTGCAAAGATGGCAGAGCAGTTGACGATGGAAGGCAACTTCGGCAACCCGGCTTCTCGGTCCCACCTGTATGGCTGGAAGGCCGAAGAGGCGGTGGAAAATGCCCGTCGCCAGGTGGCCGAGCTGATAAATGCCGACCCCCGTGAGATTGTCTGGACCAGTGGTGCCACCGAGTCCGACAACCTGGGCATCAAGGGTGCCGCCCACTTTTATCAGGGGCGCGGCAAGCACATCATCACATCCAAGATCGAGCACAAAGCGGTTCTGGATACCTGTCGCCAGCTGGAGCGCGAAGGCTTTGAGGTGACTTACCTCAACCCCGGCAAAGACGGCCTCGTGACGCCACAGCAGCTCGAGGAAGCGCTGCGCGAGGACACCATTCTGGTGAGCCTGATGCATGTGAACAACGAGATCGGCGTCATTAACGATATCGCCGCTATCGGTGAGCTGTGCCGCTCGCGCAAGGTGATCTTTCATGTGGATGCGGCGCAGAGCGCCGGTAAGCTGGCTATCGACCTGCAGGAAATGAAGGTCGATTTGATGTCTTTCTCCGCCCACAAAATTTACGGTCCCAAGGGCATCGGCGCCCTGTATGTACGCCGCAAGCCCCGCGTGCGCCTGGAAGCACAGATGCACGGTGGCGGTCACGAGCGCGGAATGCGTTCCGGAACCCTGCCCACCCACCAGATCGTCGGCATGGGTGAGGCTTTCCGCATCGCCAAAGAGGAAATGGCCGAGGAAAGTACGCGCCTGGTGGCGCTGCGCAACCGCTTCTGGGATCTGATCAAGGATATGGAAGAGGTGCACATCAACGGTTCCGCCGAACAGCGTATACCGGGCAACCTGAATGTCAGTTTTGCCTTTGTTGAGGGTGAGAGCCTGATCATGTCTCTGCGCGATCTGGCGATTTCGTCTGGTTCCGCATGCACTTCGGCGAGTCTCGAGCCCAGCTATGTATTGCGTGCTCTGGGTGTGAACGACGAGCTTGCACACAGCTCCCTGCGTTTTAGCTTTGGTCGTTTCACCAGCGAGCAGGACGTGGATACCGCAGCGGCTGCCGTGCGCAAGGCGGTGGAAAAACTGCGCGAATTATCGCCGCTTTGGGATATGTACAAAGACGGTGTCGACCTAAACAAGATTGAATGGGCCGCTCACTAAGCGCGCGCATGAGTTAGGAGAAAAGACATGGCCTATAGCGATAAAGTAATTGACCACTACGAGCACCCCCGCAATGTCGGTCGTATGGACGATAAGTCGGACAACGTGGGTACTGGAATGGTGGGCGCGCCCGCCTGTGGCGACGTGATGCGTCTGCAGATTCAGGTGAGCGATGAGGGTGTGATTGAAGACGCCAAGTTCAAAACCTACGGCTGTGGTTCCGCCATCGCCTCCAGCTCCCTGCTGACCGAGTGGGTGAAGGGCAAGACCATCGATGAGGCGGAGCAGATCAAAAATACTGCCATCGCCGAAGAGTTGGCCCTGCCGCCGGTGAAGATTCACTGTTCGGTGCTCGCGGAAGACGCGATCAAGGCGGCAGTGCGCAATATCCGCGAGAAGCGTGGCGAATCCGTTGAAGCTGGCGACACGCAGGAATCCGCTGCGGGTTAATCTACCGGGCCCCGAGCCCATCAGTAGTGAAGGTATTGTTTTGGCTATTACCATGACCGAGGCCGCCCAGGCTCATATTAAGAGTCAGCTGGCCAAACGCGGCAAAGGTATCGGCATTCGTGTGGGGGTTAAAACCGCCGGGTGTTCGGGCCTTGCCTATGTTCTGGAATTTGTCGATTCGGCAGAAGCCGAAGACGAGGTGTTTGAGTACGGCGGTGTACAGCTGATCGTAGACCCCAAGAGCTTGGTTTACCTGGATGGTACCCAGCTCGATTTCGTCAAGGAAGGGCTCAATGAGGGCTTTACCTTCTCTAACCCCAACGTTAAAAACGAGTGTGGCTGCGGCGAGAGTTTTCACGTCTGACCGGGGCCCGCTACAGTGAGGCCGGGTGCGTTGCGCATGCCGGCCTTTTTATTGGCCCGGCAACCCATGCCGGGTGGGGGCGCCGCCGCCCAGTTTTTAAGGCCTAGTGCCGGCAGGTGAACTGAGATGGCAACCAATCTGACCCATTTCGAAATATTCGGGCTCGAACCCGCCTTTGAACTCGATCGCAGTGCGTTGGCCGTGCGTTATCGGGAATTACAGCGGGAATTTCACCCGGATAAATACGCTTCCAAATCCGAGCGCGAACAGCTGCTGGCTATATCTATGGCTGCACAGATCAATGAAGCTCACACGGTGCTGCGCGATCCAGTACAGCGCGCGGCCTATCTGCTCAAGCTCGCCGGTGTGGAAGTGCCGCCGGAGCAGACCACCGCCGATACGCAATTTCTCATGCAGCAGATGCTGTTGCGTGAGCGCCTCGAGGAAGTGCGCGAAGAGCCAAATCCCACCGCCGCGCTGGAAGAACTCGCCGAAGAGGTCGATGGCCTCTGTCGCGGGGAGCAGAGGCGATTTGCCGAGACCTATGCGGCGGGCAAGCTCAGCGAAGCCGAGGATTCCCTGCGCAAACAGCAGTTCCTGGTGAAATTACAGTCACAAGTGGAAGAGCTGGAAGCCGACCTGTTCGGCGATTAAATAAGCGGTATCAGAATATAAACCGGGAGCTGGCACAGGCTGTGCCAGCGCGATTAATCCCGATGACAGAAGAGACAAGCAATGGCATTACTGCAGATTTCCGAACCGGGACAGAGCCCCGACCCCCATCAGCGCAAGCACGCAGTGGGTATCGACCTGGGCACCACCAACTCGCTGGTGGCCACGGTGCGCAGCGGCTCGGCAGAGGCCATTGCCGCTGAAGATGGCAGTGTCATTCTGCCTTCGGCGGTACATTACGCCAGCGAGGGGATTACCGTCGGTGCCCAGGCGCGCGCGCGCGCTGCCGCAGACCCCTACAACACTATGTTGTCGATTAAGCGCCTGATGGGGCGTGGAGTGGCCGACGTCAAAAGTCTGGGCGAACAGTTGCCCTACCACTTTTCCGACAGCGATGGCGGTATGCCCACGATTGAAACTGCCGCGGGTCCGGTGAATCCGGTGCAGGTGTCGGCGGAGATCCTTAAAAAGCTGGCCCAGCGCGGTCGTCAGGCACTCTACGGCGCAGAGGGCGGGGAACTCGACGGTGCGGTAATCACGGTCCCAGCCTATTTTGATGACGCCCAGCGCCAGGCCACCAAGGATGCGGCCAAACTGGCTGGCCTCAAGGTATTGCGCCTGCTCAATGAGCCGACCGCCGCTGCCGTGGCCTACGGCCTGGATCAGGGGGAGGAGGGCGTGATTGCCGTCTATGACCTCGGTGGTGGGACCTTTGATATCTCTATTATGCGCCTTTCCCGCGGTGTCTTTGAGGTGATGGCCACCGGTGGCGATACCGCTTTGGGTGGCGACGACTTCGATCGCACCATTGCCGCCTGGATTGCCGATCAGGCGGGACTGGGTACCAACCTGGACGCCATGACTCAGCGGGTATTACTGGATAGTGCCTGCGCCGCCAAGGAATCCCTGTCCAGGTTTGAACAGGTGGAGGTACGCCACGGGGATTGGCAGGGCGTGCTCGACCGGGAAACGATGGCCTCGCTACTGGACCCGCTGATCGATAAGACTTTGCGCGCCTGTAAAAGGGCCTTGCGCGATGCCGATATTGGTGTTGACGAAGTACAGGAAGTGGTTTTGGTGGGGGGCTCCACTCGCACCCTGCGTGTGCGCGAACGGGTCGAGGGTTACTTTGCTCGTCCTCCCCATGCGGAAATTGACCCGGACCAAGTGGTTGCCATCGGCGCTGCCTTGCAGGCGGATGTGTTGGTGGGCAACAAGTCGGGTGACGATCTGCTGCTGCTGGATGTGATCCCGCTGTCGCTGGGTCTCGAGACCATGGGCGGGTTGACTGAGAAGCTGATCGCGCGCAATACCACTATCCCGGTGGCCAAGGCCCAAGAATTCACCACCTTCAAAGATGGCCAGACCGCGATGGCGATCCATGTGGTGCAGGGGGAGCGGGAACTGGTAAGCGACTGCCGTTCGCTGGCCCGTTTCGAGTTGCGCGGTATTCCTGCGATGGTGGCGGGCGCGGCTCATATCCGCGTCACCTTCCAGGTGGATGCAGACGGTTTGCTGTCTGTGAGCGCTATGGAGAAGAGCAGTGGAGTGAGCGCGGATATTACCGTGAAGCCCTCCTATGGCCTTGAAGACAAAGATATTGCGCGCATGTTGCAGGAGTCCTATACCCACGCAAAGGAAGATATTGCCCTGCGCGCTCTACGCGAGGCCCAGGTGGAGGCGGAGCGCACGCTCGAGAGCTTGCTGATTGCTCTGCGTGAAAACGGCGCCCAGCTGCTTGAAGAGCGTGAGTTGAGTGAACTGGAGCATGCCATGGAAGCCCTGCGCTTGGCGCATAACGGCGGCGATGCCGAGGAAATCCGTTTGCGAATGGAGTCACTCAACAAACTGTCCGAGCCCTTTGCCGCGAGGCGTATGGATGCCTCGATCAAGCGTGCCATGCGGGGGCACAGCCTGGACGAATTTGATAAATAAGAGGTGGGCGCATAGCCTGCACAACCTGCGGCCGGGGCTCGCCCCCGTCGGATTGAGACCATAGAGAGTCAGTACCTATGCCGAAGATAGTATTTTTACCCCATCCAGAAATGTGCCCCGAGGGTAAAGTGGTGGAAGCGAAGAGCGGCGTCAGTGTGATCGACGCGGCGCTCGCCAATGATATCGAGATTGAACACGCCTGCGAAAAGGCTTGCGCCTGTACCACCTGTCACGTGATTGTGCGGGAGGGCTTCTACTCTCTGGAAGAGCCCGATGAGCTGGAAGAGGATTTACTGGATAAGGCCTGGGGACTGGAACCCGAGTCGCGTCTGTCCTGCCAGGCAATCGTAGAAGATGAGGACCTGGTGGTTGAGATTCCCAAGTACACCATCAATCAGGTGTCTGAAAAGCACTGATAACAGCGGGTGAGGAAGCCAAGCCGATGAAGTGGACAGATATTCACGATATTGCCATTGAACTCTGTGAAACGCATGAAGATGTAGATCCGCTCACGGTCAATTTTGTTGACCTGCGCAACTGGGTGGTGGCCCTGCCGGGTTTTGACGACGACCCCGGCCGCTGCGGTGAGAAGATCCTTGAGGCGATTCAGGCCGCCTGGATCGAGGAGCGCGAATAGCTAGACCGGGTTCAGTAGGGTATTGGTATTGGAGTACAAAAGTCGATCAATACCCCGTATAATCCGCCGGCCGCGAAAAGCGGTGATTAAAAATTGAGTACCCCGCGGTGGGTATGAAAGGAATATCACGGAAGAGCAACTGAGCAGGTTGCTCTTTCTATATGTAAGTTCAGTTACAAAAATTAATTTGGAGATAACCATGGCCCTGGAGCGTACTCTTTCTATCATTAAGCCGGACGCAGTAGCCAAAAATGTCATCGGTGAAATCGAGAGCCGTTTTGAAAAAGCCGGTCTGAGCATTGTTGCCATGAAAATGGTTCACCTGTCCCAGGAGAAGGCCGAAGGCTTTTACGCTGAGCACAAAGAACGCCCTTTCTTCAAAGACTTGGTTGACTTCATGACCTCCGGTCCGGTTGTTGTACAGGTTCTGGAAGGTGAAAACGCCATCCTGGCTAACCGCGATCTGATGGGGGCTACTAACCCGAAAGAAGCGACCGCCGGCACCATCCGCGCCGACTTCGCGGACAGCATCGACGCCAACGCCGTACACGGTTCCGATTCCGCTGAATCTGCTGCTCGCGAAGTGAGCTACTTCTTCGCAGATGACGAAATCTGCCCGCGCGCTTAATTTGCGTATTGCAATCGCATCGGCCCGCTCGGGCCGGTGCAATTCTTCCCCCGAGGTGAACCGAATGACCACTGAGAAAACCAACCTGCTCGGCCTTTCCGTTGAAAAGCTGGCCGCCTTTTTTGACTCATTGGGCGAGAAGCGCTTCCGCGCTGTTCAGGTTTTAAAGTGGATACACCAGAATGGGGTGGACGATTTTGCTGAGATGACCAATGTCAGCAAGACCCTGCGTCAGAAATTGACGGAAGTGGCTGAGGTTCGCGCACCAAAAGTGTTGAATCAGTGGGACTCCGCCGATGGCACGCGCAAGTGGTTGATCGAAGTCGAAGGTGGCAATGCCATCGAGACCGTTTATATCCCCGATGGTGAGCGGGGCACTCTATGTGTTTCTTCCCAGGTGGGTTGCTCCCTGGATTGCAGCTTCTGCGCGACCGGTAAGCAAGGTTTTAACCGCGATTTGACCGCGGCAGAAATTATTGGACAGGTGTGGATCGCCTGTAAATCTTTCGGCCAACTGGACCCGAAAGGTCCGCGCAAAGTCACCAACGTGGTGATGATGGGGATGGGCGAGCCGCTGCTCAACTTCGACAATGTGGTCGATGCCATGAACCTGATGATGGAAGACAACGCTTACGGTATCTCTAAGCGCCGCGTGACCCTGTCTACCTCCGGTGTAGTGCCGGCACTGGACCGCCTCGCCGATGTGACCGATGTAAGCCTGGCGATCTCTCTGCACGCGCCCAACGACGAACTGCGCAACGAGCTGGTGCCGATCAATAAAAAATACCCGATAGCGGTATTGCTGGATTCCGCCAAGCGCTATATCGAGAAGATGCCGGATACCCACCGCAAGATGACCATCGAATATACCCTGATGCGCGAGATCAACGACCGTCCGGAGCACGCCGAAGAGTTGGCAGAATTACTGCGGGAGATTCCGGTAAAGATCAACTTGATCCCTTTCAATCCGTTCGATCTCTCCGATTACCAGCGCGTGAGTAACAACGCTCTGCGTCGGTTCCAACAGATTTTGCTCGACAAGGGCTATACCGTTACCGTGCGCACCACCCGCGGCGACGATATCGACGCGGCCTGTGGGCAGCTGGCTGGCAGTGTGAATGATCGCACCCGCCGTTCCGAGCGCTATCGCAATGCCGAACGTCCGGTGCGTATCGTTGGCTGAATATCAACGCCTTTTCTAAGCCTGTGAAGCCGGTCCGTGGTTATTTTTCTGGTCGGCTCGTGAATATCCCTCCCGGTCTGGCCCCTTCTATTGGTGGCTTTTTCTGGCTGCGCTAAGTCAGAACTAAAAATATCCGATTCCCCGAATAACTCTTCCCTGGCGACTGCCAACTTTCCTTACAATTTTGTTTTTAACTTTGGCTTCTAGCTGAGATTGATCCTGTCCAGTTGCCTGTGAGTCTGACTGCGCGGCAGTTGGCGATCTGGATGTGTGGAAGATCCCCTCCGTTTGTATAGGGGCTTCTCATTGCTGAAACCCAATATGAGCCCTGCAACGCTTTGCGACAGTTTCAACAGATTGTGGCAAAGAAACACTTTAGGGTAGCGTCAAACGCATTTAGCGGTAGTCGTCGGTCTTTCTTGATCTACGGTTACCCTTTGGTGTCAACCTGGGCACTTATCCCTGCGTTGATGGTCCAGATTTTTCTGATAATAATTCAATCGACGGGGTTAGCTGGGGTCTATGCAGGCTGCAACATTCCATTTCAAATTATCCACTTCATTACTACTCAGAGTATTGGTCTTGCCACTGTTTCTGTTGGCGGTTGGCTGTAGTTCCGGTTCCTCCGATGGAGGTGACAGCAGTGAAGCGGAAACTGTGGAGGGCGATACGGGCTCCGGTGGCAATACCGGCACAGATTCTGATGATAATACGGGCACCGATACCGATACCGATACCGATACCGATACCGATACCGATACGGATACAGAAACTGGGCAGAGCAGTGCCCCGCAGGAGCTGATCGCCAACGCCTTTTCCGGGACCAGTATCGGCCTATCCTGGCAGCGCGACGGTGTGACTTACCGTATTTATCGCGGCGGTGAAAAAATTGCCGAAACCAGCAGCGCTTTCTATGTGGACCAAGGGTTGTCGGTCAATACCGAGTACAGCTACGCGGTGACCAGCGGTGATCTGGGCAACGACGAGCAGACGGCGCGGGCCAGCGCAAAAACCCTGATCAATAACAGCAATAGCGGTCTTAACAATGGTGCGGTAACGGTACCGGTCCTCGAGCGCCTGGTGAACTTGGACGAATGTAAAAATGTTCGCAGTGCCCTGGATTTATTGGATGAGGATCTGGATATCTGCCTGGAGGCCATGTTGGAATTGAATAACATGGCGGGGCACTTGCAGGATATGCGCGCTTTTGCCGCCAGGGTCCGCAGTGAACAGGAGCCGGCCATGATCGAGCTGGGTATGCGCCTGTTTTACAGTAAATCCCTCAGTGCCAATGACGATGTGGCCTGTGCCTCCTGCCACCACGCCGCAGTTGGCTGTAGCGGTGACAATCTCTCTATGCCCGTTGGTGTGAATCCAGTGGATTCCGCACTGATTGGTCCCGGTCGCTCGGACGGTATCAACGAAGTGCCCATCGTCCCCAGAAACGCCCAGCCTATTTGTAACGTGGGGTTGTGGAGCCAGGGGCTCTTCTGGGATAACCGGGTTGCGCTCACCGATCGCGGAGTGCGCACCGATTCGCGAGATGTCAGCCTCAATACCGAAGCGGCGGTAGGCACAGGTACTCTGGCGCTGATGATGGCACAGGCACACTTTCCGATAACCAATCCAGCGGAGATGGGCGATGTCACCCAGTTCGGTTATGACGCGAGCAGCGATAGTGGCAATACCAATTATCGCGAGGATATAGTGGCGGCCAACCTGGGACGGGAGTCCTGGAGTGCATTGTTTAGCGCAGCTTTTGGTGATGACCAAATTACTTTCAGCCGCATAGCGCAGGCTATCGCGGCTTTTGAAGCGGTGCAGCTTTTTATAGATAACCCATTTTTCGATTATGTGGATGGTGACTCGAGCGCCCTCGACGGTGATGAGAAGCGTGGTGCGATTACTTTTATGTCGGGGAATTCCGGCTGTACTAATTGTCACGCGGGGGCATTTTTCACCTCGGAAGGCCCGCGTCCCGCAAACTATCCACAAATTGGTATAGGTACCGATGAGAATGGCAGTGGGGCAGATCTGGGAGCAAATGGTGCGGGTGCTTTCCGGCCACCAACACTGCTGAATGTGGCGATCACAGGTCCCTGGGGGCACAGTGGTCAATTCGCTACTCTGCGCAGAAATGTCGAGCACTATCGTGATCGCGCGGCCTCCATTAACCAATACTACGCCAATAGTGAAATGTGTGATTTGGCGCAATTTGAGCATCTGGCAAACTGCGCCACTAAAGTGGCACCCAATGGCCTTGCGCTCTCCCAGGCCATTCTCGCGGCCAATGGTGGTGATGCGGGCAATAATCTCAGCGATACGGAGATCGATCTGGTCGTGCGCTTTTTGGGAACATTGACAGATCCAGATGCCGCCAACAGCGCATCCAACTCCATCCGCACATTGATCCCCCCCCGCGATGGTGGACCCGACGGCCGGCAGCTGGATGCAAAAGATGGGGCGGGCAACGCATTGTAGTACTGGAGTCCTACTTCAAAAGTTATTGATTTTTCTGGTGAGCCTGGGGCTCACCGGATTGTCATTTGTGGGGCTAGTCCACGATTTTCTTGATTTTCCAGTGGCTGGGGGCTGGGCTAATTGGAATTTATTAGGGGTACACTGCTGAAACTAACAGTACTTTGCGGCACTATAGATAAAGGGATCGGATTAAAGGACCGCTGGCCTAGACAGCATCGTGATTCAGCGAGTGGGTGGCTCTGAAGCCTCCCTTTGCCGGTGAGGAATCATCATGGCTTCTATTCGGGCTTGCCCCGATTGTGATTGAAACCGGTCTTTTCTTGATCCCCAAACGGATAGATAAAAAATAAATTTACGGGTGATGTTGTGTCTGCAAAATCTTTTGGCCTGCCTTTGCTTGGGCTGATACTCGCCGCTTTGCTGGGGGGATGTGTGACCACCGGGATGCCTGAACGCCGGGAAGTTAATCTGGAGAATGCACTGGAAACCCACGTTCAGCTCGGTATTCGCTATCTGCAGAGCGATGAGAATCGCGAGCTGGCCCGCCGCCATTTCAATAAGGCTCTGGAATTGGGCAGAAAGAACCCCATGGCCCACCACGGCCTGGCTCTGTTGTATCAAGCTGATGGTGAACTGAAAGTGGCGGAATCCCACTTTAAAAAGGCCCTGCGCTACGATGATGACTTCTCAATGGCGCGTACCAATTATGGTGTTTTCCTCTATCAGCAGGAGCGATACGAGGCTGCGCTGGAGCAGTTTCGCCAGGCCTCTGCCGACCTGACCTATAACCGCCGCTTTTTTGCCCTGGTTAATTACGGCCGTACAGCCGGCCGTTTGGGTATGGTGGAGGAGGCCGAGAGGGCCTACACCCGTGCGTTGGCTCTCAATGGAAATCTGCCGGTTGCCTTATTGGAGCTGGCGGAGCTCAAATATGGGTCCGGCGATTATGCCGTGGCCAAGCAGTATCTCGATAAATATAGTGAGAGCAGCCGCCAGACACCGCAGTCCCTGTGGTTGGGAGTCCGGATCGAGAAGGTGTTTGGCAACCGCGACAAGGAGCTCAGTTACGCCCTTGCGCTGAAAAATTTGTACCCGTACTCTGCGGAAACACTGAAATATCAGGAGTTGAGTGGTAATGACGGATAGCAGTTCCGTGCACCGCGACAGCGGCCAAAGCGAATCCAATACACAGCTGTCTCCCGGCACTATGCTGCGCGCAGCGCGCGAGGCGGCCGGGTTATCCCGCGAGGAGCTTTCCCGGCGCCTGTGTATTATTGATAACACCGTGGAGTGGCTCGAAAGCGATCTCTATGAACGCCAGCCGGAGGCTGTTTATGCGCGGGGTTATATCCGCAATATCTGCCGGGAGCTGAGTATTGATTCTGTACCTGTGCTCTCTGCTTATGATGCTGCGCGTCCGAAGCGGCCGACGCGCAAAGATTCGAGTCGTATCGAAATCAAAGCCGATGCTCTGCGTCCGGCGCGCAAACGTGGGCAGGGCTTTTTGGCACTGCTGCCGCTAGTAGCGGTGGGCGGCGTTTTCTGGTGGCTCTACGGGGGCCCGGTGACTATTCCCGCTCTGCAGAACTCTGCCGAGCAAAGTGCGCCGGTTGCGCAAACCAATCAAATACGCTCCGTGCCCAGGGAAACCAGCCAAGAGGAGCCCACTTCGATTGACGTGTCTCTGGCCGAGGCTCCCGAATTGCAGCACCAGGCTGCACCGCAACCGGCGGTAGAGGCGGTGGCGGCTACAGAGGAATCGGCACCTTCTACTGCGGAGATCACCGAGCAATCGATAGAGTCGGCGGAGCAGCTTCCCACAGAAGTCGCCCAGCTGGACAAACAGCTGCAAGGGGCTCTGTTGCTCAGTTTTGATGAGGACTCCTGGATTGAAGTGAAGGACGCCGAGGGCGTTGTACTACTTGCCGGTGTGCAGGCCGCAGGCAGCTCCAAGACCCTGGACGGACGCGCGCCCTTTGAATTGATGCTCGGTAACGCCGGCGCCACCAAGGTGGTTTACCGCGAGCAAACCATCGATAGTGGCCCCATCGGCAACCGCCGGACCCGCCGCCTGATCGTAGGCGATTAAAGGGATCTTCGCGGTTTGGGCGCGAACCCTGTAGGTTTGCGCCCAATCTCTCTATAATCTCTCCCTCGATTTTTTAGCAGCAATACTGCCAGGTCAGCCTATGCAATTTGAATCTCCCATTGTCCGCCGCAAGTCGCGCCAGATCATGGTAGGTAATGTGCCGGTTGGGGGCGATGCCCCAATCTCGGTGCAGAGCATGACCAATACCGAAACCTGTGATGTGGCCGCCACTGTGGGCCAGATTCAGCGCTTAGAGAACGCCGGTGCCGATATTGTGCGGGTCTCCGTGCCCAGCATGGAGGCCGCCGAGGCTTTCGGGGAAATAAAAAAACAGGTGAATGTCCCGTTGGTAGCGGATATTCATTTCGATTACCGCATCGCCTTGCGCGTGGCCGATTTGGGTGTAGATTGCCTGCGCATCAACCCCGGTAATATCGGCCGTGAAAAGCGCATTCGCGCGGTGGTAGATAAAGCTCGCGACCTGAATATTCCGATTCGTATCGGCGTGAACGCGGGTTCCCTGGAAAAAGACCTTCAGAAAAAATACGGCGAGCCCACTCCCGATGCCCTGGTGGAGTCCGCCCTGCGCCATGTCGATATCCTCGACAGTCTGAACTTTCAGGACTTCAAGGTCAGCGTAAAGGCCTCAGATATCTTTATGGCCACCGCCGCCTATCGCAAACTGGCGCAGCAGATTGAGCAGCCCTTGCACTTGGGGATTACCGAAGCTGGCGGCCTGCGCGCCGGCACGGTCAAATCCGCAATCGGTCTCGGTGCTCTGCTGCTCGATGGCATTGGCGATACCTTGCGCGTCTCCCTAGCGGCGGACCCGGTGGAAGAGGTCAAGGTGGGCTGGGACTTACTCAAGAGCCTGCGCCTGCGCAACAAGGGCATCAACTTTATTGCCTGCCCCAGCTGCTCGCGCCAGAATTTCGATGTGGTAAAAACCATGAACGAGCTGGAGACGCGCCTGGAGGATGTCACCACACCGTTGGATGTGGCGGTGATCGGCTGTATCGTCAATGGTCCCGGCGAAGCGAAGGAGGCGGATATCGGCCTTACCGGTGGTACCCCGAGTCACGCCGTCTATGTAGACGGACAGCCGGACCGAAAATTCAAGAATGAGAATCTGGTGGATGACCTGGAGCGCCTGATCCGTGAAAAAGCGGCAGCCAAGGCTGAGCGCGAAGCGGACATTATTGCCAAGGCGTAACGGGCCCAGCCTGGGGCGTCGCATCCGAATCGTTGTATTGAGAAATTAGATATTAAGGAACAGCGTTGAAACAACTTCGCGCAATTCGCGGCATGAACGACCTGCTGCCGGAACAGTCCCCGGCTTGGCAGTATGTGGAAGCCACCCTGAGTGAACTCTTTGGTCGCTACGGTTATAGCGAGATCCGCACGCCTACCCTGGAGGCGACCCAGCTGTTCAGCCGCGCGGTAGGCGAGGCCACCGATATTGTCGAAAAGGAGATGTACACCTTCGAGGACAAGAGCGGTGACAGTGTCACCCTGCGCCCGGAGGGAACTGCCGGCACCGTGCGCGCGGCGATCCAGAGTAATCTACTGATCCAGCCCCAGCGCCTGTGGTATTTCGGTCCCATGTTCCGCTATGAGCGCCCGCAGAAGGGGCGTCTGCGCCAATTTCACCAATTTGGTGTGGAAGTATTCGGCATTGAAGGCCCGGATATCGACGCGGAAATTCTGATTATGACTGCTCGTTTGTGGCGTCAGCTGGGTATTAGTGAACAGGTCACCCTGCAGTTGAACTCCCTGGGTAACTCCGACAGCCGCGCCGCCTACCGCGATGCCCTGGTGGTCTACCTGAGCGAACGCCGCGAGCTGCTGGATGAAGACAGCCAGCGCCGTCTGGAGCGCAATCCCCTGCGGATTCTCGATAGTAAAAATGCGCAAACCCAGGAACTGCTTGCTGATGCGCCCTGTCTACTGGACTTCCTCGACGAGGAATCCGCCGCCCATTTCACCCAGCTGCGCGCGTTGCTGGATGCGGCGGGAGTGAAGTACGAGATCAATTCCAAGTTGGTGCGCGGTCTCGACTACTACGGCAAAACCGTTTTCGAATGGGTTACAGACAGCCTCGGTGCCCAGGGTACCGTCTGTGCCGGCGGCCGCTATGATGGTTTGGTGGAACAGATGGGGGGTAAATCCACGCCAGCGGTGGGCTTTGGCCTCGGTGCCGAACGCCTGGTTCTGATGCTGGAGACCCTGAATGTGCTGCCCGAGAGCTTGGTGCAACAGGTAGATGCCTACCTGGTGGCTGTGGGTGATGTACAATCAGCCGCCTTGGCCGCTGCAGAGCAATTGCGCGACGATCTGCCCTGGCTGCGCCTGCAGGCGCACTGTGGTGGTGGGAGCTTTAAGAGCCAAATGAAGAAAGCCGATAAAAGCGGTGCCGATTACGCACTGATTATTGGCGAAGATGAGGCTGCAAACGGTCAGATAACCGTGAAGTATCTGCGTTCCGACCAACAGCAGCAGACTCTCGCACTGACAGAGCTGGCGGCATTGCTGCAGGGCTGATTCAAATACTCAGGGTGGCGGAGATCCCCCCGCCGGGAAAGTTAGAAAACCACAGGAAAGGCGATTTACCCAATGTCTGAGCATCTTACCGAACAAGAACAAATAGAAACGCTGAAGCGCTGGTGGGCGGAAAACGGCAGGGGCATCGTTACCGGTGTGGTCCTGGCTCTGGTTGGCTATTTTGGCTACCAGTGGTGGCAGGGCGACCAGCGCGCCAAGGCAGAGGCGGCTTCCGACCTCTACCAGGGCTTTATCGAAGCGGTTTCCGCCAACAATGGTCAGCCGGACAACAAGCAGCTGACCACCGCGAAATCCCTCGCCGAGCAGCTGAAAAATGAATTTGGCCGCCGCATTTATGCCAGTCAGGCTTCCCTGCGCCTGGCTGCCATCGCCGCCGACAACAATGATCTGGAGGCGGCACAAGCGCAGCTGGAGTGGGTACTCGACAATACCAAGGAAAGCGCCCTGGAGCTGCTGGCCAAGCGCCGCCTGGCCACCGTGATTGCCGCGCGCGGCAACCCGGATGAAGCGTTAAAAATGATCGGGGGCAGCGTGCCTCCGGCTTTTGCCGCCCTATACTCCGAGACTCGCGGCGATATTCTCAGGCAGAAAGGCGATGACGCCGGTGCGCGCAGCGCCTATGAGCAGGCGCTCTCTGAGTTACTGCCAGAGCAGGCGGGTAGTACTCAGCTGCTGCGCCTCAAAGTTGATAGTCTGGCCGTAGCCAGTGGTGATGAGCAGGAACAGAAGCAAAGCGAACCAGCACCTGAGGGAGACGAGTGATGGGATTTCTGAATCGCGCAGCGGGGCGCACGGCCGCGGTTGCCCTGGCGGTAGCCCTGGGTGCCTGCGCCTCCAATGAGAGCAAGGAAGATGTTGAGCCGGTGGAACTGGCGGATATCACCACCAGTGTTGAGCTACGCGAAGTCTGGTCCGCTGATGTGGGCAGTATCGATGAGAAACGCTACGCCATGCTGCAGCCCGGACTGGCCGATGGCAAGTTGGTAGCCGCTAGCAGCGATGGTGAGATCACCGCTTTCGATCGCAGTAGTGGTAGACCCCACTGGGAAACCGACCTGGATATTGAGTTGAGCGGTGGCGTTGGTGTCGGCCTGGGCCTTGCCGTGGTGGTGGACTACCGCGGTCGCGCTGTGGCTCTGGACCTGAATAACGGCGCAGAGCTGTGGAAATATCAGGTATCTGGTGAAGTGGTCTCCGCCCCTGCGGTTGGCTCCGGTGTTGTCGTTTTGCAAACCGTTGACGGCAAGCTGGTAGGGCTCGATGCGAGCAATGGTGAGGAGTTGTGGAGTCACAACACCACCTTGCCGGTTCTTACCCTGCGCGGCACCGCGGCGCCCGTAATCAGCGGTGGTCTGGTGATCGCCGGTCTCGACAACGGCAAATTGGTTGCCCTGGATGCGCGCGACGGTATTCCCCGCTGGGAGCAACGTGTCGCCATTCCCCAGGGTTCCGCCGAGCTGGAGCGGGTTGTGGATATTGATGGATCGCCGGTAGTACGCGGTGACCTGGTATTTGCTGCCAGTTACCAGGGGCGCGTTGTCGCTCTATCCAAGGAAAACGGACGTGGTCTCTGGGCGCGCGATGCCTCTACGCACCACGGGTTGGCTGTCGGTGGTGGTCACGTCTTCCTGAGCGGAGCCTCAGGCAGTGTGTACGCTTACAATGTGGGCGCGGGCCAGATTACTTGGAGCAACAACGAACTGTTGCGGCGTGAGTTGAGTGGCCCGGCTTACTTTCAGGATGTTGTTGTTGTTGGCGACCTCGAAGGTTACCTACATGTTCTCGATCCCAACTCCGGCCAGTTCATCGGCCGTGAAGAGGTCGATGGCGACGCGATTCGAATCCCCATGCTGGTGGATGGCGACCTGCTGTTTGTCCTCTCGGACGACGGTAAACTGGTTGCCCTGCGCCTCGCACAGAGTTAATCGCACAGTATTGACTTGGCGGGCGTGAGTCCGCCAACGGGCTGAGGCCCGCAAAAGGAGCCTGCACTGCAGGCGAATTGAAATCGCCCGCCCCGTGCGGGCGTTTGTATTTATTTATTAGGCTAAAGCCAGAATTCTATGCTGCCAGTTATCGCCCTGGTCGGGCGCCCCAACGTGGGCAAATCCACACTGTTCAATCGTCTTACCAAGAGCCGCGACGCCTTGGTGGCCAACTACGCCGGTTTGACCCGCGATCGCAAATACGGCGAGGCCGAAGTCGATGGGCACAAGCTACTCCTCGTCGACACCGGCGGTATTTCCGGCGGTGAAGAGGGTATCGATGCGGCCATGGCGCAGCAATCCATGCAGGCCATTGAAGAGGCCGATATCGTCCTGTTCCTGGTGGATAGCCGCGATGGCCTGACACCAGCGGATCAAATGATTGCCGAGCGGTTGCGCACCCGCTCTAAGCCGACCTTCCTGGTTGCCAACAAGGTCGATGGGGTCAACCCGGATATTGCCCTTGCGCCCTTCTATGAACTGGGTATTGGCGAACTATTCCCAACCACGGCCACTCACGGCCGCGGCGTACGCAGCCTGATGCAGCGTGTGGTGGAGGATCTGCCTGAACCGGCAGTGGAAGAGGAGGCCGAAGAGGCCACCGGTATTAAAATCGCCATTGTCGGACGCCCCAATGTGGGTAAATCCACCCTGGTTAACCGCCTGCTCGGCGAGGACCGCGTGGTGGTTTACGACCAGCCGGGCACCACTCGCGACAGTGTCTATATCAATTACGAGCGAGACGAGAAGCCCTACACGCTGATCGATACCGCGGGTATTCGCCGCCGCAAGAATATCAAAGAGACCGTCGAGAAGTTCTCTATCGTCAAAACCCTTCAGGCGGTGGAAGACGCCAATGTAGTGGTTTTGGTGGTCGATGCCGGCGAAGGCCTGGTGGATCAGGATATGCACCTGATGGGCAGTGTGATTCAGGCCGGACGCGCTTTGGTGGTGGCCCTGAACAAGTGGGATGGCTTGGAGGCCGATCACCGCGACTATGTGAAAGCGGAATTGGAGCGCCGTCTGCGCTTTGTTGAATTTGCCGATGTGCACTTTATTTCCGCGCTGCACGGTACCGGTGTCGGACACCTGTACGAGTCTATCGAGGCCGCCTACCAGAGCGCTACGGACAAGCTTTCCACCAACCACCTCACACGTATCCTGCAATGGGCGGTTAGTGAGCACCAACCACCTTTGGTGCACGGACACCGTATTAAGCTGCGCTATGCGCACGCTGGGGGTCAGAATCCGCCGGTGATCGTGATCCACGGAAACCAGACCGAGCAGGTGCCGGCGCACTATGTGCGCTACCTGGAAAAGACTTTCCGCAAGGCCCTGGATCTGCATGGCACGCCGGTGAAAATCGAGTTCCGCACCGGAAGTAACCCCTATGCGGGCAATAAAAATAAACTGACCGACCGACAAAAGGCCAAAAAGCGTCGTTTGATGAAGTTTGTGAAAAAGAAAAAATAATGCTGTAAACGTCAGTCAGTCATAGTGTCGTCAATCCCCCCCTAGTGTTGCACTGCGGGGGGCACATTACGGGTTACTATCCTTAGCGGTTGATCGCGGTGTTGACCGGGATCAGGGAAGACACCATAAGGAGATGGCGATGCTGGAGCTGAATAACCCCGCGCTGCTGCGCACCCAGTCTTATATTAATGGCCAGTGGATCGATGCTGATTCCGGCAACACTTTCGATGTTACCGACCCCGCTACCGGCAAGGTGGTTGCCAGCGTAGCTAACCTCGGTGCCGAGGAAACCCGCCGTGCTATCGAGGCGGCCAATGCTGCCTGGCCCGCCTGGGCCGCGACTCCGGTCAAGGAACGGGCCAAGTTGCTGCGGCGCTGGTACAACCTGATTATCGACAATACCGAAGACCTGGCTAAAATTCTCACCGCGGAACAGGGCAAGCCACTATCCGAATCGCGTACTGAGATTGTCTACGGTGCCAACTATATCGAGTGGTTTGCCGAAGAGGCCAAGCGCGCTTACGGGGACGTCATAGCCCCACCTGCCAACGACCGCCGTATCGTGGTGATCAAGCAGCCGGTGGGAGTCACCTGCTCAATCACTCCGTGGAATTTCCCCAATGCCATGATTGCCCGCAAAGTGGCTCCGGCACTAGCTGCCGGTTGCCCGTTTATCGCCAAGCCGGCTCATGAGACACCGCTGTCAGCCCTGGCGTTGGCGGTGTTGGCGGAAGAAGCGGGTATTCCCTCCGGTATTTTCAATATTGTGGCAGGAGAGTCTGCCAAAGATATCGGTATCGAGATGACCAGGAATCCCCTGGTACGCAAGTTCACTTTTACTGGTTCCACGGGGGTAGGCAAGCAGCTGCAGGCACAATGTGCCGAAACCATGAAGAAAACCTCCATGGAGTTGGGCGGTAATGCGCCGTTTATTGTCTTTGATGATGCGGACCTGGATGAGGCGGTGAAAGGCGCCATCATCTGTAAATATCGCAATGCCGGACAAACCTGTGTGTGCGCAAACCGTATTTTTGTTCAGGCAGGGGTCTATGAAGCATTTACAGAGAAGTTTATCCAGGCGGTGAATAAGCTCACCATGGGTAATGGTTTTACCGATGGCACAGATATCGGGCCTATGATTACTGTCAAAGCGGTACAAAAAGTCGAGAGCTTGGTAGAAGACGCATTACAAAAAGGCGCTAAGACTTTGGTTGCCGGCGGCCCAGCTTCTATGGGAGAACAGTTCTATGCGCCTATGGTGCTGGGCGATGCCAATGAAAAAATGCAGCTGTTTAAAGAAGAAATTTTTGGTCCGGTTGCGCCTTTGTTCAAATTCTCGACTGAAGAAGAAGTAATCCGCATGGCCAATGATACTGAGTTCGGTCTCGCGTCTTATTTTTACTCTCGCGATATTGGGCGAATTTGCCGGGTGTCTGAGGCACTGGAGTACGGCATGGTGGGCGTAAACGAGGGGATTATTTCTAATGAAATGGCTCCATTCGGTGGTGTGAAGGCGTCCGGCCAAGGGCGAGAAGGCTCTAAATACGGTATAGAGGATTACCTGGAAATAAAATATCTGTGTCTTGGTGGTATTGATCAGTAAACCCCGGTAACTGGTTTAAAATGCCCGGCTCATTACTGCTTGCCTGGAAGTTTTATGGTTGTTGAGCCTATTGCGCGCGTGCACTCTTGTTTTGGTGAAAAATTTGGCGTTCCCCGGCAGCCCCAGCTTGCCGATGCCAGTCGCGCCTGTATCGAACTGCTGCCTCCGCTGAATATCGCGGAAGCAGTTGCCGGCCTTGAGGAAAACAGCCATATTTGGGTGGTTTTCCAATTTCACCAAGCCGCTGGGCAGTGGTCCGCCAAGGTGCGCCCCCCGCGCCTCGGCGGCAACAAAAAACTTGGCGTTCTCGCCACACGCTCCCCTTTTCGTCCAAATAACATAGGCCTCTCAGTAGTTCGTCTACTGGAGGTGCGCATCTCTCCAAAAGTAGAGTTGATCGTGGGTGGTGCCGATCTGGTGGATGGCACACCGGTGTTGGATATCAAGCCCTACGTGCCTTACGCCGATGCCCTGCACCATGCGGAAAGTGCTTTTGCTGATGCCGCCCCCACATTAACCGCAGTAAATATCCCAGAAGCGATTCTTCACCAAGCCAAAGCTTATAAAGATGACTGGGGTACCAATCTGCCGAGGTTAATTGAGCAGGTACTAGCTCAGGACCCCAGGCCTGCCTATCAGAAAAACGATCCACAGCGTATTTATGGTATGGCACTGTGCGGTTTCAATTTGTGTTGGCGTTATACAGAGAACGAAATAGAAGTAGTTTCTTTAGACGTGCTGTCAATAAGTTGAGGCTAACGAGCATCAGACTCTGCGTGACCAAAGTTTAAAGCCAATGAATAGAAATACAGTGATACACAACCAGTAGACATAAATCAGTAAATAGTGCTCTTTCACATACCGTAATAGGTTAATTAATGAAGGAGACAGATAGATGGTTAGTGCACTGACAGCTATACCTAAAAGAAGGCCGGCCAAAGCATCGCTGGGGTGATGAACACCCAGATAAGGACGTAGAAATAGTATTGCAGGAATTAGCCAGCCCAATACTAGCACCGACACCCAGCCTAATTGGCTGCAGATAACAATTACGCTGACTGATGTCCATAGTACATGGCCGGAGGGAAAGCTTTCTGACTCTTTAGAGCCGGTACTCAGATCTCTGTTGGTGATTTGAATGCCGAGTTTTTTTTGCAGGTCCTTGTTGGCGTAAGGACGTAACCTTTTAAAGTGAATTTTTATTGGATTAAATATAATATTGCTGACAATCAGGGCAAACATTAACAGGATGGAGATGTTTTCCAGGCGCATATTGCTAAACAGCTCACCGGCGGCGGCAAAAAAAACTACTGAAAGTATCCAGAAAGGTGCATCTCCAATTCGGATTAGTAGTTTTATAAGTTGGGGATTTCTAAAGTCGTGTTGATGAGCCCACTTAAGTAGACTTCGATCTAAGTGGGCTAAATAATTTCCCATTTGCTTAAAGGTACTTTTCATGAAGCTGGAATCTGACTGGTGAGAAGTTTAATGGGGTACCTCTGCTTAATTGCTGTATAAAGACCATTGCCTATTGTAGGTTGCTTTTACTCCATGTCATGCATATCAATAGTGAATGTATGGGAATTGTTTTTAGGTGGAATAAATAATAATCAGACTGTTTGGGCATATAGCTAGCAGGAATTAATTCACAAAGGCTCAAAGCCCACATCAAACGAGGTGGAGTATTAATATGTCACTCAATTTCAAGGGAATTGCAATACCATCCGCTCTGTAATCGCATAAGAATAGCGTCCACTGATTTAGAGGGTACCCCATGTCTGTACGTGAATCTTTTCGCTACCAGGATCTCGATGCGCTGCGGGTTGGGCGCTTTAATCTGGGGGTCAATACCACATTTATTGTCTATAGGCTCAAAGGTACGGTTATCGATACTGGCCCCAGTAACCAATGGCAATATGTCAAGCCATTTATTCAAAGTGCGCCTCTTAGGCAGTTGCTGCTTACCCACCACCACGAGGATCACAGCGGAAACGCTGGCGCGATTCAAAAAATCACCGGTGTACAGGCTTATGCTCCAGAGTTAACGATAGATATATTAAAAAGAGGTTTCCGCATTCCCCCGATGCAAAAACTCTTCTGGGGTAGCGCCGGAAAAGCCGACGTTGCGCTTTTACCTAAAGATATAAGCATTGGCCCAGATAAAGTGGAGCCCCTGTTTAGCCCCGGACATGCCAAAGACATGACCTGCTACCTTTTACCGGAACGAGGTTGGCTATTCAGCGCAGATCTGTTTATTGCCAATTACCTAAAATTTTTACGCATCGATGAAAATATTCCCACATTACTAAACAGTATTAAGAGTGTGCTGGAACACCCCTTCGACGTTATTCTCTGCCCACACCGGGGGGTTGTGGAAGATGGTTGGCAGCAATTGAATAAAAAGTATGAGTATATTTTGAACCTTTCCGCAGACGCCCAAGAGTTTGAAAAGCAGGGCCTACCATTAGACCAGATTACTTTCCGTTTATTAGGAAAAGAGGGGCTGCTCAGTATTATGACTGGTTATAATTTCTGCAAGAGAAATCTGATTGCCTCGTGTTTGAAGGTGGACTTAAATACAATGGCCCGTTTCTAACTTTCCTGCCCGGTGGGCTATAGATAATAAAAGTAAAATATATCCTGCCCTGATGTGCCTGGTTTTGCCTATCTGATCGGCAATGTTGATCAATTAGATGCGTAAGCAATCATTGACAGTGTCAAATATATGTAGGTTTTTTTATATATGCTGAATATCAATATCTTTGCGGGAACGAGCTAAAGTATTTTATGCATCGGCTTTAATAATAAATCGCTTAATTCGTACTCCCGCCTGTTCGCGCATCTGCGGATGAATTTTTTGATAGTAGGCATCCATCACCTGCTGGGAAAACTCCTGTCTTTGTGGCTTGTGCAGATGCCGAAATTGAGGCACCCAAGATAAGAAGAATGTGGTGAGTGTTTCTCGGGTGCCAAAGTTTTCCACATGATGGATTTCATCTATCCTGGGGAGGTAGAACCCGGCCTCCTCGATATAAGTGCGCATCTCTTTTAGGGAGTAATGGTTGTAGGGATCGGAAAAATTCTCAAAATAAGGTTGCCACCGTTGACTGTTTTGGAATTCGTACACTGTATCCCAGAAATGTTCATGATCAACCTGAAAGCCGGCCACAACTTGGCCACCTTTTTTTAAGTGCTTGTAGAAACCATCCCAGACTTTTTTCTGGTCAGCCACCCAGTGTAAGCAGCTGAAAGAAAAAATAATATCGAACGGCTCGTCAAACTGAATGTCATCGGCACTCATCTGCTCAAAGGATAGATTGAGTACCCCGTCGTGAGCAGTGCGTGCGTAGCGAATCATATCCTCAGTGAGATCTACACCGATAATCCTGCCATTGTTGAGGCGTTCGGCCAGGTAACGGGTAATTTTACCATCGCCACAACCGACATCGAGAATCATTGATGCATCTTGATAGTTACAGCGCTGAATGGCCTCCATAGCCTGGCGCCATTGCATGGTGGAGGACTTTACATACTCTTGAGCTTCCCATTTATCGTGTCTGACGGTTTTATCGATAGGCATGGCGGCATAAACCTTGATTATGGGACCGCTAACCAGTCTAGCCTAAATACAGGAAGGTCTTTGAACCGGGAGATTTGACCGTGAAACTCAATGGTTCCTGTCACTGTCAGGCGGTGCGCTTTAGTCTTGAGTGCCGACAGTCTTATCCCTTTTGCCGCTGTTACTGTTCGATTTGCTGTAAGACCGCCGGGGGCGGCGGTTATGCGGTAAACCTTGGCGGGGATTACCAATCGATGACGGTGAGGGGAGAAGAGTATATATCGGTCTATCAGGCTCGGCTTGAAAATGCCTCAGACGGCATTCACATCAGTCCGGCACGACGCCATTTTTGTTCAAAATGTGGCAGTGCCCTCTGGCTGTGGGACCCGCGCTGGCCCGAGTTGGTGCACCCATTGGCCTCTGCAATCGATACCGCCTTACCCGTCCCCCCCGAGCGAACTCATCTATTGCTGGCCTTTGCCAAAGAATGGGTGGAGCCGGATATTCGAGCAGGGGATAAGCTGTTCGATGGCTATCCAGATGAGTCGCTGGAGGAGTGGCATTGCCGCCACAACTTATAGGCAGGTGCTAAGGTTTGCGGGGCCGAAGTAAAGTCAGCGTCGATACAAATAAGCGGGGCAGGCCAGCTGGCCTGCCCCGCTTGCAGAGCGGATTTTTTGTGACTTATTCTGGAGCCAGGTAGAGCACCAGGTTATCCAGGAAACTTAAGAGATCGGCTTTGTCCGCATCGCTAAGGGCTTCAAACTGCTCCTTACTGGATCGTGCATCACCGCCGTGATACAGGATGGCTTCTGTCATGGTGGTGGCGCGGCCATCGTGTAGGTAGGGCGCAGTAGAACCTACCCCCCAAAGGTTTTCGGTGAGAAAGACAGAGGCTCCCACGTTCCCTTCATCAAACTCCTCGGCGAGAAATCTGCCCATATCGTGGCGTTTTAGGTCTCCATAGAGGCGTACGATTGCCCCACCACTTTCGGTTTCTTCAAATTGTCCCAGCGTTTGACCAGAGGGTAGTTCCTGGGGGTTATCGAGAATATCGGTAAGCAGGTTGAACTGCAGGGAGGTGCTGGGCAGCCCGGCGATATTCCCGGCGGGATAAGTTTCGTCACGATAACTGGCGTGCTTTGACGGTTCGTAGAAAACCGGAGAGGCTACTTCCATTTTCGGGGAGTGGCAGGAGGCGCAGTCAATAGAATTGAAAACTTCTTCACCATTTTGAATGCTGGCGATATCTGCCTCGCTGAGTGGGAGTCCGTAGGTCGCTTGTTCTTCTTCGTTGAGGGTATTGACAACAGTGTTGAGTTCCAGCTTAGTGACAGGGCGCGGTTGGGCTGCGTTATAGATCGCCAGTGCAGTGATATCCCCAATGCTCAGCTCATTGGTAATAGAATCGAAATCACTGTCGGCATCGCCCACTAGCTCGGTGGCTTGCATGCCAAGTTCCTGGTGTGCGGCACCCCGTACAAAAGCGCGCACAAAGCCGGTTAAGCCCTTCCACTCAAAGGGGCGTACAACGAGGTCTGTGTTGATGCCGACGAGGTTGTCATAGTTAACCTCTTCACAGGAGACGGCGATTTCACCAAAGTTTACCCCTTTAGCCACCATTTCCACAGTGGCGTCATTGCCAGAGGTACAGCTGTCTGCCACGGCTTGGTCTCTTAAAGAGTGCAGCTCTGTAGTCATTTCTTCGGCGACCAACTGTACTGCGCCCATACCAAACAGGTGGGGGGAATTCCGCTCAATGAAGCCCTTCTGTTTGCGCTCCGGATCCATACGGATCACATTGTCACTCACGCCACCGCCACCATCGGCGACAGGAACATTGTGGCAACTGATACAGGAGTCACCATTGGGGCCGGTTGCCCGGTGCGGTAGGATGTTAGCCCAGGCTTTTGGGCCCCTGAGGTCAGGGCGCGGGAAGCTGGTAAAGCGTTTGCCGTTGCCGACATTCACTCCCACGCCATCTAGGGCGTTGTAGTTCATTTCAAACAATTCATCACCTTCCTCAAAGGCGTGCACATAGGCTTCGATAGGGTCCATGGCCTCCAGCTCAGCCTGATCTATGTGGCCACCGAGATGAATTTCTACCGCGCCAGCCTCGAGAATCTGTACGGTGTTAAAGATGGCACTGAAATCAAAAGGTTGCTGTCTTTGCGGTCGCGGGCCTTTTCTCGCACTTTTAGGCACCCTGTGTTTATCGTGTTTGGAACCAAAATCCGCAAATGTCGGCGGTGCGGTAAATGTTAGGGCAGATATTGCCAGGGAAATAGGCAATAGGTGTCTTTTGGAAATCATCAGCGATATCTCCCGGTACTCAATAGATATATATGGAGTAGAATTCTTATTGAGATGCCCAGGTAGTCAGCATAAAAATTCTTCCTGTAGCTGCCCAGCCAGTCGCAGGAAAAAATGCTAAAGAGGCGGAAAGTGTAGACCTCTTTAATCTCACAAGGAGCATCTCGATAAAGTTAAAATGCATCCCTGCACGACACTAACGGTTTATTCGAAAGTGTTGTTAGGCACAAAAAATGGGAGATTTAGTGAGGGCGCCCTTTTCAGGTGGCGACTGCACTATGCTAGGGCTAATGCCCCGCGAACGACCCCGATTATTTATTTTTGCCCATAACCCTCTGCGCATTTGCACAGACCTGTTGTATTTTTCTTACATGTCTTAGTTGTCGTATCTGTATTTGGAGTTCCCAATTTTGAAGAAAATAAAAAAGTTGTTTTTCGGTGACAGGGAGGCCTGGTAAAGCTGCCTCGAGGCTGCCCCATCAGCAATGAGTCTCTTATCCAAGTGGAGATTAATTTGTGTTAAAAATCCTGGAGCAAGTTTCCCAAAATTAGTTTGCAAGGTTGTTCCGCTTATCGGGAGCCTTCCCAAAGGAGAGCTTGCCTGGGGACTAATGGTTCAAG
Organism: uncultured Microbulbifer sp.; assembly: GCF_947498635.1. Lineage (GTDB taxonomy): Bacteria > Pseudomonadota > Gammaproteobacteria > Pseudomonadales > Cellvibrionaceae > Microbulbifer > Microbulbifer echini. The sequence continues at coordinate 77,114 of NZ_CANMKV010000006.1, forward strand.
CGGTAGAGTGGTTGTGTAACTATTGTTATATCAATTGCCATAATCAAAAATGATTGCCTGTCTTTAATAGAGGTTACGTTATCGAATAGCGCCCCCATTGGCGTATACCTCCGAAATGCGTGGCGTTCATTTTCAGAATGTCGGGCTTAATCCTTTGTCAGTTAATGGAAAATAAAAAATTGGCGTCATATTCCTTTCATTGGCGCAATTTCATTCTTTGTCGCCATATATTTCACACGGCAAAGAGTGAGATAGTTCTATTAGATTTAGCTGTCATGTTTGGCGGGGTAAACCGGTGCAAAGGCAGTCAATGAGAGTCACCAATAGGCGAATGGATTTTGCTCTTGGATTGGAAGCCGTAACAGTAGGGGAGATCAGGTCATAAATCCCTACTTGCGGTGATAGCCGGAGGCCAGGTCAATTATTGATATAAAGCCGTATCGAGTATCTGGGGATTATCTGGGGCTGGTTAGGTGTTGGGGCTCACTCCGGGTATAAAGTCATTTCTTGTCAAAGGGAAGAGGTTAGGGTGAGAAAGGTACTAGTTCTTGGTGGGGACGGATTCTGTGGGTGGCCGACATCTCTCCATCTTTCTGAAGCGGGATATGAAGTAATTATTGTCGATGACTTTTCCAGAAGAAAAACAGATATAGAGTTGGAGGTTGAATCGCTGACACCTATTCGGCCTCTCGGTGAGCGACTTAAAGTTTGGCGGGACGTGTCGGGCAATAAGATTCGGCATATTACTATCTCAATTGGTAAAGAGTATCGCAGGCTTTTAGAATTACTGATTACGGAAAAACCAGAGGCTATAGTACATTTCGCTGAACAGCGATCAGCGCCTTATTCTATGAAGTCATCCGGCCACAGGCGTTTGACTGTTAATAAAAACCTAAGTGCAACAAACGATATTCTTGCGGCGATTGTCGAAAGTAAATTGGACATACATCTTGTTCATTTAGGCACAATGGGTGTCTATGGATACGGTACAGCGGGTATAAAAATTCCGGAAGGCTACCTTAAAGTACAGGTTGAAGAGGGTGGAAAAGTTACTGATGGAGAAATACTGTATCCCTCTAATCCTGGCTCTATCTATCACATGACCAAAGCTCAGGATCAGTTACTTTTTTCTTTTTATAATAAAAATGATGAACTGCGTATCACGGATTTACATCAGGGAATTGTTTGGGGTACTCAAACACCACAAACCCGGAGAGATGAGTATCTAATCAATCGATTTGATTACGATGGTGACTACGGTACCGTATTGAATCGCTTTCTCATGCAGGCGGCCATTAATTATCCGCTTACGGTACATGGAACAGGTGGTCAGAAACGTGCTTTTATCCATATACAGGATACGTGCCGCTGTATTCAGTTAGCGATTGAACATCCACCAGAAAAGAAAGACCGAGTAAAAATATTAAATCAGATGACAGAGATTCACCGGGTCAGGGACTTAGCTCAATTGATCGCAGAGAAAACCGGTGTAGGTATTGCTTATCTGGATAATCCAAGAAAGGAGTCCGCTGAGAATGATCTACTGGTAATTAATGATCAGTTGCTGGAGATGGGCTTAAAACCGACAACACTAAATAAAGAGCTTATGACAGAGGTAGAGCAGGTCGCAAGGAAATATTCCAGTCGATGTGATCAGGATAAAATTCCGTGTCTTTCAGAATGGTAGGTGTTAACTGACCTCAGGTTTTGGATTAGAGGTGTTAGATTGAATTGTCATTTTATCTAAGTGGATAGAGATTTCCAGGTATGAAGATATTGATTGCTACAGATACCTATCCAAAGCAGCTGAATGGTGTGTCAAGGGTTCTTGAGAAAACGATGAAAGAACTAGCTGTGCGGGGGCACCAGGTTAAACTTGTATCAGTAGATGAATTTTTCTCTATTCCCTTGCCGGGCTATCGAGAGATTCGTGTTGCCATATTTCCAGGATCACGGCTCACACGTATTGTTGATGATTTTGCCCCAGATGCGATTCATATTATGACAGAGGGGCCTATTGGCTTTGCAATGCAAGGCTATTGTAAAAAGCGGGAGTTGAAATTCACCACCTCCTGGCTTTCCAGATTGTCGGAGTATGCTTCCCTTCGCTATAAAATCCCGGTCAATTGGTTGCACAAGCTATTGGTTAAGTTTCATCAGGCTGCATCTCAAACCATGGTGACAACAGAGAGTATGGAGAATGAAGCAAGAGCTCTCGGTATTGAAAGGGTTGTTCGTTGGCGGCGAGGGGTCGAGTTAGATAAATTTCATCCTATTAAAACAGATGTTTTTTCCGGTTTGCCTAGACCGATCATGTTGAACGTTGGTCGCGTTGCTGTAGAAAAATCTCTGGATAGATTTTTATCGATCAATACTCCTGGCACCAAAGTAATTGTTGGCGATGGACCTCAGTTGGGTGATCTGAAGAATAAATTTCCAGAGGTGATTTACCTTGGTGTCAAAGAGGGTAAGGCGCTGACCGAGTGCTATAGCGGAGCTGATGTATTTGTTTTTCCATCATTAACCGATACTTTCGGTTTGGTGAATTTAGAAGCGCTTGCTTGTGGGCTACCTATAGCCGCCTATCCCGTAACGGGGCCTAGGGATATTATTGGTGATGCCCCTGTAGGCGCTATGGATAAGAATTTAGCCGTAGCTATTCAGCGAGCTCTTTTGTACAACTCGGATGACTGCATTGCTCGAGCAAAAACATTTTCCTGGGATATAGCCACTGATGACTTTCTTTCTAATTTGGTGCCCATCAGCGTGGGGCAACCAGTCTCAGCTGAATATTAGGTATGCTGGGGCTAGAGGGGAGAGATGGATCCAGAAGTAACTCTTATATTACTGAGCTTAGTAGCTCGGACCAGTTATCCCGATTTAGGAATCCATAGTGGCCGGCTTTAGGCCAAGTATGTGTAGTACAGAGTGGGAGCATCTTGGCAAGATGCAGGGGCATTTTATAATCAAGGATATCGTCAGCATCTCCAAAAAAAATTTCAACCGGAATCTGGATGGCGTTAGGCTCAAAACCCCAATCCCAAAGCGCCATAATCATCTCGTAAAGTCCTTCTCCCTTTTGGTTCATGCCGGTGCTGAAAGATGCTTTGAACATTGCTGTGAAACTGGGGTCTCCCAATAGAGTAGCGGCATCCGAGGGATCTTCACGCGCAGTTTGCTGAATAAAGCGATTAATATCATTTCTGGCGCTTTTGGAGGCTACTTTACAAATCCAATTGATCAGAAAGGGAATTCTGTGCAGTCTTGCTATCAGTTTTAGATCGCGGTTCTTCAATAAAGCGGCAATTCCCGCTTTGCCCAATGGAGCAACAGGGGAAGCAAGGGATATCTTATGAACTCTATCAGGCAAATGATAAGCCACAGAAAGCGCGTGGGGTGCTCCGCCAGAGTGTCCTAGCAAAGAGAAATAATCCAGCGCTAGGTGATTTGCTAATTCTTCCATATCCTTACCCCAGTCAACCATTTTTCGCCCCCTTTTTGGGGATGAACCGCCGACTCCGGGTTGATCGGCAGCTATCATTTTAACGCCAAGAGCCGTAGTGAGTGTGTTGTCGGGATTTCGTATTAATCTTGAATCAGAGAAGCCATGATTAAATATCACCGGAAATCCAGTGGGATCGCCGTAGATGTCGTATCGGAGATGGCGTCCATCTTTAAGTGTCAGCGTGGGCATACGGAAGATAATATTTGATTATATATTAATGATCTAAAGTGGTTATCTCGGAGTATAGTGTTGATATCTCCCTGGTAATAAATTCTTGGTTTACAGCGTTTAGGCATCGCAGGAGGTTCTAGGTATCTCGAAATTGCGCAAAGGCTCTTCAGCCTCAAGGAAAATCGTGTGTATAACATCAAGTTTTTCTTGAAGATAGCCTTTACATTGTTGGCTTTTTACTGGAGCTCCTTCACTTATGCACAGGAGGTGGTAACTGCCGATCATGTGCAGATACGCTGGTTGGCGCCTTCCAGTTTTGCACGAGAATCTACCGAAAAAATTGGCCTCTATTTTATCGTAGAGTCAGGGTGGCATGTATATTGGCGAAACCCAGGCGATTCGGGTGCGGCACCCCAGTTTGTAATTGAGGAAGTGGGGGCAAGCGCTGGGCCAATAGAGTGGCCCTTCCCCACTCGAATTAAAATAGAGCACCTCACTAATTTGGGTTATGAGGGAAATGTAGCTTATCTGTTTGATTTGACGCCCAAGCCGGGTAGGGAACAAGTCTTACTGAGCGTTGATATTGAATGGTTGGTGTGCAAAATCGAATGCATACCTGGTTTTGGGTCAATGACATTGGCGCGCCCTGTAGGAGGTCAGTCTGAATGGTCTCCCGAAGACTTGAAGATACGGAATTATTTTGCTCAACGAGTGCCATCCTCGGAAGAAAGTAGTCCCTGGAGGCTTGGCAATCTGGCAGCTCAAGGAAACAAACGCATCCGGTTGTTCATCGAGTCTGTAGAGTTAGATAAGCCAGCGGAAGTTTTTCCTGTCGATGGAAAAGTATTCTCGGCTGCCAAGCCGGTCCTGCAAAGAGATGATAAGTCTTTGATCTATGTCTTTGCGCGCCTACCGGACTCAACCTTACCAAAGACGGCTAGCTTCGTATTAAGTGATGGAAATCGCGCCTGGCAATTAAATCAAGTACCGTTTTCAAGCCCTTTATCCGAGGCACAGTGGAGGCCATTGTGGTTAATTATTCTTACGGCATTCGCTGGAGGCGTGCTTTTAAATCTGATGCCTTGTGTTTTCCCTGTACTCTCTATCAAGTTACTAGGACTGATCGGCGAGGGGGGGAATACCGGAACGCGACTGCGTGAAGGGATGTTATATGCCTCTGGAGTTATTTTTACCTTTACGCTCCTAGGTTTAATACTCTTAATCCTGCGTGCGGGAGGGGCCTCTATTGGCTGGGGGTTTCAATTGCAGTCACCCGCAGTGGTAATGAGTCTGATTGTATTGTTCTGGGTGATGGCCATGTCTTTTCACGGTGTCTTTGAATTTGGTAATCACCTGGTAAAAGTAGCCGGCCTTAGTCGAGGAGGAACCTTCGGCACCGGTGCGCTAGCGGTGTTCGTTGCGGCGCCCTGTACCGGGCCATTTATGGGGGTCGCTCTTGGCAGTGCAACTGTATTGCCCCCCATAGAGGCAATACTTATTTTTATTTGCATGGGGCTAGGTTTGGCGGCCCCATTTGTTATTCTTTGCGCAAGTCCCCCTCTCCTGGATCGGCTCCCATCACCAGGACCATGGATGGACAAACTTCGCCAACTATTGGCATTTCCCCTCTACGCCACAGTCATTTGGCTTCTTTGGATTTTTGGGCGCATGGAAGGGGAAGAGGGTTGGTTGCTGGGCACCTCCATGGTACTGCTGGTAACCGTCGCACTCTGGATGATCCGTAATTACACAGGTTTTGTTAGGGCCATTTCATGGGGGCTCTTGTTACTTAGCCTACCTGCTGGATTTTTGATCTTAGAAAGAAATGAACAGCAAACTATATCGGCCTCTATCGGCTGGCAGAAGTATGATCCGACATTACTCAAACAAGCGCAAAAGGAAAAACGCTCTGTTTTTATCGACTATACAGCGGCTTGGTGTGTTACCTGCCAGGTAAATAAGCGGCGAGTACTGGATAAGGAAACCGTTTTACAGCTCTTTAAAGATAATAACGTTTTGCTCTTGCGAGCCGATTGGACTCGTGACGACCCACAAATTACCGAGTCTCTAGCCGCCTTGGGGAGAAATTCAATACCGGTTTATGCCTGGTATCCTGGTGGAGCCAAAGATCCGGAAATATTGCCGCAGATATTACAGGAATACATGATAGCTGATTTATTTGATGGTAGAAATACGTCAAATAAAGAGTAGGGGTTCGGTAATGAAAAGCTTGCAGGGATACTATTTTTGATAAGATTTTCAGGGTTAAATGCAATATAAAGGGAGGAGGTGTTAGTGGTGCAAATCCACTGGTATCGGATGTCAGTAAAAACATTGGTATTTACTATGCTGGCTATTATGGTGATGGCATCGGTCGCCTATTATCAGCAACGGGATGTTCCAAAAGAAAAGGCTCCAGGGTTAAAAGGCCATACATTAAATGGCAATTTTCTGGATCTTAAGCAGATGATTAAACAGGGACCTGTCCTTATATATTTTTGGGGGTCCTGGTGTCCTTACTGCCGGATAGTATCACCTAAAATATCTGAGCTGGCACGGGATTATCAGGTAATAGGAGTCGCTATGCAGTCGGGAGAAGAGCGGGTAGTGAAGGAGTATATGCAAAAGCATAATTTGAAGTTCCCAACCATTAATGATCCCCAGAGTAGAATTAGTACACTTTGGGGAGTTAGAGTCACACCAACAATGATTATTGTCGGCAGTGATGGAAGGGTCGCATGGGTTACGAGTGGTGCCACGTCTAAAATTGGGTTAAAAATGCGCCTGGAGTTGACAGAATAGAGTATTCATTGAGCTGGAAGTTTTCAGGTTGCTTGACCTTGGGTCACGAATGTTGTCGGCGCCAGTTATAGACCTTTCGACCTACCCGATTAATAAAGCTCTGTGTACTATGTCGAGAATGTCACTTTATTAATCGGAATGAACAGATATTTATGGTCGCTGATCCTGGGAGCTAACTATCTTAGAGCTTTAGTCTTATTGATTATTCGATTTTAAGTGTTGGAGGATGTGTGTCGGTCATTGACTCATTTGACTATAAAGATCTCGATGCGCAGAGGGTTGGTAGGTTTGACTTTGGAATCAACACTACATTTATTGTTTATCGTTTAAAAGACACTATTGTTGATACCGGTCCTAGTAATCAGTGGAAATACATCAAGTGGTTTGTAAGAAATAAGCCCTTTAAGCAGCTTTTACTAACGCATCACCATGAAGACCATAGTGGTAATGCCGGTTCCATTTATAAGTTAACGGGCATTCAACCCCGGGCCCCGAAAGCAACAGTTGAAATTCTTAAACGGGGCTTCCATATATCGCCATTGCAGCGCTTGATATGGGGTGCGGCGGGTCTGGCCGAAGCTGCGGTATTACCCAAGGATTTACGTATTGCCGGTGAAAAAGTGATCGCCATTTCTGCTCCAGGGCATGCTAAAGATATGACCTGTTACTTAATGGAGAACAGAGGTTGGATTTTTACAGCAGATCTCTATGTTGCCAGCCATCTGAAAATGCTGCGTAAAGATGAGAGTATTCCAATCTTAATGCAGAGTATACGTAGGGTACTTGAGTATGATTTTGAACTTATCCTTTGTCCACACCGGGGCATGGTGGAGAATGGAAAAAAGCGGCTTCAGGATAAGTACGATTACCTACTTAATTTATCCAGCTCCGCTCAGGAGTTAGGGAGGCAGGGAATTTCCCTTAAGGAAATTACTCGTCGTCTACTCGGTAGAGAGAATATGATGGCGCTCCTTTCAGGCTATAACTTTAGTAAAAAAAATCTGATTGCATCCTGTATGGCCCTAGATTCCACTGAATCGATTGAGTAAGCATATGCTCTCGATTGTCGATCGTTTAAGGAAGGTTGTATCCCTCCATAAATTGACATAGCTTAAGTGCTCATTTTTTGAAGTCATGTGAGGGATCCATGAAAAAGGTGGGATTATTGGGGGGGATGAGTTGGGAGAGTACACAACTTTATTATAAGTTGATTAACCAGGGAGTTAATCGCTATCTCGGTGGTCTCCATTCTGCAGAGATTATTTTATACAGTGTAGACTTTGCCCGTGTGGAAAAGCTGCAGAAAAATGGCGACTGGCAAGAGGCTGGGCAGCTTCTGGCTGAGGCGGCCAGGTGCCTGGAATCGGCCGGTGCGGACTGTATTCTCATCTGCACAAATACTATGCATAAAGTGGCTAAATCAGTAGTTATGTCAGTAGATATCCCTCTCCTACATATCGCCGACGCTGTAGCAGAAATTTTGTTAAATAAAAAAATTACTAAAGTTGGCTTGTTGGGAACCGCTTTCACAATGGAACAAGACTTCTATCGGGAGTACATACAGGATAAATATGGGGTAACCGTTATCGTGCCCGATTCCCCTGATAGGGCCGCTGTTCATAAAATAATCTTTGAAGAGTTATGTAAGGGGGTATTGCTGGATTCATCCAGGGAGTTGTATTTACAGGTTATTGATCGACTTTCAGCACAAGGAGCAGAGGCGGTAATCTTGGGGTGCACAGAGATTGGTTTGTTGGTTTCTCAAGACAATGTGACGGTTCCACTTCTGGATACAACCCAAATACATGCGAGTAAAGCTGTGAAATATGCACTTAGCGACAGTCAGACGTTTTCTACTTGATCCTCATTGTGCAATGTGGATGAGGTTCAAAATTAGCTGGTAGAGGCTCCTTTCTATAATGCCGTTTATTTAGGATGAACTGTTTTATTTTGGGTGAAATTTCAGTTAGTATTCATTATATGGCCGGATTTATTAAATTATATTTATTCCGGCTTCCTTCCTCTCTATTCACTTTTTTCTGGTTTGGTCCAAATTACCTTAGTGTCACAAATGGCATTATTTTCTAGTTAGACATGATTTAAATTATCAATATCTGTTATTTAGGTATTTTAATTTTTCATTTTTAGTGGCATTTTCTACCTGTGTCACGCTTCTTGCAGTGATTGTGAACGAGGATAATCTTCATTCGAATTCTTCAACTCAAAGAGTGAATTATTCGAACTATAACGATCAATTATTGGGTGGGTACTTGTGTGTGTTACATAGGTTTTCCACACTGATGGAACTTGGTCTATTTGGCTTGGAAGATAAAACCAATAATCAACAGGGTAGCTATTTCATGACAGAAAATAAGAAGCGCTGGCTCGCGGCCTGTGGCGCTCCATCGCTATTGGCAATGACCATTGCCGCTGTATCCAGCCCTGCGGTTGCTGAGGATGCACTTCTGGAGGAAGTCATCACCATCGGTACCCGTGTCGAAGGGCGCTCTGCTACAGACTCCTCAGCGCCGATCGACATTGTTACCGGTGACGAATTTGTCAATCAGGGCGATGGTGATCTCAACAATTTGCTGCGCAATGTGGTGCCTTCCTACAATGTGAATGCTAAACCGATTTCGGATGCAGCATCGATTGTGCGCCCGGCGAACCTACGTGGCCTGCCACCTGATAGCACTCTGGTTCTGGTAAACGGCAAGCGCCGTCACCGTGCTTCAGTGATCTCTTTCCTGGGTAGTGGTGTTTCGGATGGTGCCCAGGGGCCGGATATTTCCGCTATCCCAGCGATAGCGTTGAAGCAGGTTGAAGTTCTTCGCGATGGCGCCGCAGCACAGTACGGCTCCGATGCGATCGCCGGTGTCATTAACTTCCAGCTCAAAGATGCCGCCGAGGGTGGCACTGTCGAAGTGAAGCATGCCACCACTGCCGAGGGCGATGGTGACCAGAGTATGGTTGCCGCCAACTTTGGCCTGCCGCTGACCGATTCCGGCTTCATCAACTTCAGCATGGAGTATCGTGAACAGGACTCCACCAGCCGCAGTACCCAACGGGATGACGCCGCGCAGTTGATTGCCGATGGTAATAGCTCTATTGCCAGTCCCGCTCAAGTTTGGGGGCAGCCGGAAGTGAATGATGACACCAAGTTCTTTGTCAACAGTGCCATTGAACTGAGCGATGCCCTTGAACTATATGCTTTTGGTAACTATGCGAGCCGCTCTACCGATGGGGGATTCTATTTCCGTAACCCTGAAGATAGGGCAGGGGTCTTTACCTATGAGGAGAAGTATGATTCAAATGGAGATGGGGTTAAGGATAAAAAACTGATCTACCCCTTGATTGGTGATTTAGATCCCAGTAATGGTATTGATAATTGCAAGAACGTCAGTGTCTCAGAAGCTCGCGATCTCGATGAGTGTTTCTCCTTCACCGAGATGTTTCCCGGCGGCTTTACCCCTCGCTTTGGTGGTGATCTGGAAGACTACTCCATATTTTTCGGTTTGCGTGGTGAGCTTTCCAATGGTATTGGCTACGATGTGAGCGCCAGTAGAGGGCAGAACAAGGTAGATTTCCATATCTACAATACTGTAAATGCCACTATGGGCCCGAATACGCCTACCAGCTTTAGTCCTGGTGGTTATGCGCAAACCGAAACCAATTTTAATATTGACCTGACCAAGGCTACTGAGATTTCCGGCAAGACATTGTATATGGCCGGTGGTTTCGAGTGGCGAGAGGAAGAGTTCGAAATCAATATGGGGGATGAGGCCTCCTGGACGCTTGGGCCTTTGACTGAGCAGGGCTTTATTATTGGCTCTAATGGTTTCGCGGGATTTGGACCGGAAGTCGTCGGTACTTTTGATCGCGATAATATTGCCCTCTATACCGATTTTGAGTTGGAAGCGACCGATAATTTGCGCTTGGGTGCAGCAATTCGTTGGGAAGACTTCTCCGATTTTGGTGATACCTCTAACTTTAAGTTATCGGGTCACTATGTAGTAAACGATAGGTTGGCTCTGCGCTCCACAATCAGCACAGGTTTCCGCGCACCCACGCCAGCTCAGTCAAATATTAGTAATGTGACGACAGCCTTTACCAATGGTCAGCTGGAAAATCTCGGTACTATCCCACCAACTAACCCAATTGCCCAGTTGAAAGGTGGTAAGCAATTACAGCCTGAAGAGTCAGAAAGCTTTACTATTGGTGCCATCATTGCTGCTGGAGATTGGGATATTACCCTCGACTACTTCCAGATTGCGGTAAGCGATCGAATTACCCAGTCAGCGGATCAGCTACTGAGTGATGCCGAGCGCGCGCAGTTGGTGGCTGATGGTATCAGTGGGGCGGATTCTCTGTCGTACTTCCGGTTCTACACCAATGATTTCGACACTAAAACTCAAGGAATCGATTTGGTCGCAACCTATCCATTGGGTGATGCTACAGACCTGAGTTTCGCTGCCAACTGGACAGATACCGAGGTTACGGACTTTAATCCAGACACCATGGATGATATGCGTCATCAACAACTGGAGGATGGTCTTCCCAATATTCGCGGCAATGCCACGGTCTCCCATGCCGGTGATGGCTGGCGCGGGTTGGTGCGTCTGAACTATTACGGTAGTTACTGGGAAGCGCACCTGGACGATTACAGCTTGCCTATCGATGCTGGTGATGAGTGGACAGTGGACATTGAAGGGGCTTACGACTTTAGTGATTCCTTGTCACTGATCGCTGGGGCTGAGAACCTGTTTAATAACTACCCAGACAAAAACCCCTGGTCCGGTGTTGCAGGCGCTGAATACCCAGAGACTGCACCCATGGGCTTTAATGGTGCGCTCTACTATCTCCGTGCACAATATGAGTTTTGACGGTTAAAGTAGCATCTGGGCATGATGTTTGGTTTTGAGTGACTTTGTCACCTGAAGCCAGGGCCCCAAGAAAAGCCCGCAAATTATGCGGGCTTTTCTTTTACATGTCCCAAAGGGAGTTGGTGGCCATTGATAAAGTAATACGCTCTTTGTCCTGAATTTGCTTCAGATCCTCGAAGACTTCTTTGACTTCCATAGACTCTATCGCACCATATACGGCTTCATACAGGCTTGAAAAGTAGCGGTCTACTTCACGTCCTAATTTGTTGATTTCTTTGATCGTGGGAGGATTGCTTAGCGATAGCTTCCGAATAAAGTCATCAGCACTTTCTTCATGAGTATATTGTAACCAGGTCCCCATGACCTTTTGCCGGACAATTTCTCCGTAGTTTGATAAATTTCTTGCCATCCGACGTTCGTGTTCCAACATATGTTGTAAGAGTAGCTGAGTTCGGTAATCCTCAGACTCATCATGTAAATCCTCATAAAGGTCAGCCATATCGAGATGAAATTTTTTTGCATCTCGAATGATTTCAAATGCCTGCTTGAAGGTTTTCATATTTTGCCCTTTGGTACCTAGTAAATGTAATTGGGCAGAAAAACAGGTCGTATATTTTGCGGCCATACCCTAATTTATCTTTATAGTGCATTTATCCAGTTGATCAAGATTTGAGGGAATATTCCAAATAATAATAGTGCTCCAGTCAAGGTTGCTATTAAAAATTGTCCAGAGGTTGCAATTACTAGAGTGCCATTACTGTTGGTTTCGGCAGTTTCATTGCGCTGTACCATGATAAGTAGCAGGCGTAGGTAGTAAAAAAGCCCCAGTGCACTCCCGACCACAACACCACCTAAAAGTATCCACATTTGCCCTTCGACCCCCGCTGTGAACACATAAAATTTACCAATAAAACCTATGGTTAATGGGATTCCTGCAAGTGAAAGAAGCATGGCGGCAAAACAGCTAGCTAGCCAGGGTGAGCGCCATAGAAGTCCGCGGTAAAATTCACGATGGTAGGGGTTTTTTGCGTCTATTAGAAATTCTTGAGGATGTTTTCCGCTAAGCATATTCTCTTCGTTTGCATCAGCTACTAATCCTACAACTGCGAAACCCCCTAACGTAGTAACAATATAAGCTACCAAGTAATAGATGACAGCCTCCGTACCAAAGGTACTTTTACCAATAAGAAACGCCACAATCAAATAACCAATATGACTAATAGACGAGTAGGCTAAAAGACGCTTTATATTGGCCTGCATTAGTGCTAAAAGATTTCCCACTAACATGCTGGCTATCGCTGCGATAGCCAGCATATCAATTAACACCTCGCTCCCAAAGAGATCCAGTGTGTTAAAAAATCGGAGCAAAAATCCTATCACTGCTCCTTTGCCGACAGTTGCAATCAAGGCGGTTGTAGGTGTTGGCGCCCCTTGGTAAACATCTGGAGTCCATATATGAAAGGGAACTAGAGATAATTTAAAGGCAACAGAAATTAGCAGTAAAGTGATCCCGGTTGCAAATAAAGTAGAGCTTTGAGAAAGCTCTGTCATCCTCGAAGCTATGGCATTAAAGTCGAGCGATCCGCTTGCACTATAGATTAGTGCGATACCAAACAAACCAAGGGCTGTGGATAATGCCGAGAGGATCAAATATTTAATGGCAGATTCAAGGGACTGTAACTGCTCCGACTTGGGTGAAATTTCCCCTGTCACTGCAAACCCCAGCATTGGGTAAAGCGCTAAGCTGATTAGCTCTAATCCAAGAAAAAAAGTAGCAAAGTGGTTGGCGAAAATAAGCGTGCTAGCCCCCAGCATTGCGAGTAACAATAGGATATAAAATTCCTCGGGATAACTAGCTGAGACTCCTCTCGGATCGCAGCGCAGGCGAAGATAGTTGAATCCCATGATGCTGATGGCAACGGCAGTTAGAAAAAGTAATAGACAGAAGAATAAAGAGGTATGGTCAACAAGTAATAAGGCTGTGACTTGTATAGAGCTAACGTCTCCTAGCAAGTTACCTGTTACCCAGAAGCAAGAGATAATTGCTAACAATAAAGTCAGTATAGTGGTTGCCAATGCTCCGCGATGGCCTCTCCAAAAAGATACCTGTAATAACAAAATAACAATGCCGGCACTTATTATCAGTAGTGGCAGTATTGCTAAGAGTTCCTGCGCGCTCATGGAGTATTATCCTCTATAGAGGTGGGCTCAACCCTGGATGAGTGGACCTGTAAAGGTGAAATCTTGGGGGGGAACTTCTGAAAGCTCAATGCAGACTCAATTTTATTAACGGACATTTGCACGGTCTTATCAGAAATATTGAAAATGGGTTGTGGGTGTAACCCGATAAGTACGAGCAATGCGGCAACCACAAGCAGTGCGCCTGTTTCCCGCACGTTGAGATCTGCTGTGTTGCTCTCTTGGATAGGCTTCTCCAATCGTTTGTTAAGCTTACCAAAGAAGACTCTTTGCATCATAATAAGAGCATAGAGCGCAGCTCCAATAAGGCCGATAGCCGCGAGAGCTGTAAGCCAATGATTGCTGCGGAAACTTCCGACGAGCACCGTAAACTCGGCAACAAAATTACCGAGTCCAGGCAGGCCGAGGGATGCCACTGCAAAAAAAAGAGCGACGGCCGATAGCTTGGGTAGCTTGGACCAAACCCCTCCCAGTTGTTGCATGTCTCTGGTATGGAGGCGGTGCTGTAAAGCACCTACGAGTGCAAATAAAGCGGCAGTACTCAGTCCGTGCGCAATCATTTGCATAACAGCACCCTGTATGGCAATTGTGTCCAGCGCATAGAGGCCAAGTAATACAAATCCCATATGACTAACACTGGAGTAAGCTACCAGGCGCTTCATGTCATTTTGTGCAAAGGCTAGCATTGCACCGTAAATAACACTGAGTGCACCAATGGTCATTGCAACGGGGGCGAATAATATGGAACTCTCAGGAAATAGCGGTAAATTGAAACGTAATAGGCCGTAAGCCCCTGTTTTAAGAAGAATTGCCGCGAGTAGGATGCTGCCCGCTGTTGGAGCCTGTGTGTGAGCATCTGGTAACCAGGTATGGAAAGGTAATGCTGGGAGTTTGACAATAAATGCGATAAAGAAACCAAGCATTAACCAGTAGGCAATGTCAGAGGGTACCTGGGCCTCTAATAATATATTATAATTGAAGGTCAACTGTCCGGAATTTATGTAGTGAATATAGGCTAAGCCCACAATTGCGATAAGCATCAACAGACTACTTGCCTGTGTGAAAATGAAGAACTTGATCGCAGCGTAGATACGTCGTTCATAGCCCCAAACGGCAATAAGAAAAAGCATGGGAATTAGCATGACTTCCCAGAAAAAGAAAAATAAAAAAAGATCGATAGCGGTAAAAACCCCTGCAACACCAGCCAGAGTCCATAAGTAATTGAAGTAGAAAAACCCTCGGCGAAACTGGATGTCATTCCAGGTCATAATAAGCCCGAAAATTCCCATCGCAATGGTCAAAGAAAGCATTAAAAAGCTTAGCCCGTCAATAGCGAGATAAAAGTCGATGCCAAACCTGGGGATCCATGGTATTTTCAAGCTATCCCACCAAGTATTATCAGTTATAGCTTCTGTTGAAGTGATAAATGATGAATAGTTTGTGAGAAGTACAGTTGTAAATAAAAGGCTAATTAGGCTTATCCAGCGCCCCCCGGCTTGAAAATAACGCTCTGCTAGCCAAGCGAGTAGGCCGCCTGCAAACAGTATAATAATGATTGCTAGAAGGGTCATAGAGCCACCAGAAGTGCCAGGAATAGGACGGAACCTACGGCAAAAGTAGCCAGATACCAGCGCACCTGACCATTTTGCGAGGAGCTGAGTAGAGCGTTCAACTGCCGGCTCAGCGCAGCAGTACCTTTGTATAGGTTGTCGATAATATCGTTGTGATTAATCTTGGCCAGTGATTTAAAAGGTTTTACCAACAGATGCTCGTAGAGCCAGTCAAATCCCCATCCGGAGAACCAAAATTGCATAATAGACGAACGTTTCTCGCCAGATTTTTTTTGGTAAATAAATAGCTTCCAGGCGATGGCAAGACCAATTAATGGCATCGCAATAGCGACACCCTCAATCCAGGCTGAGTGATCCTCATCGGGGCGACTGCCAAATACTGCCTGTAGCGGTGGTGCTAATAGGCCACCAATCATTGCCAGTAATGCGAGAATACAAAGAGGTATAGTCATCACAGGTGTATTGGCATCGTTACAGTGTGATGAGGCTGATCCCTCTCGGCCTAGAAACACCAAAAATAATACACGGAAACTATAGATTCCAGTGACTAACGCTCCGAGTATTCCTGCGAGCCATAAAATGTTGATACCCTGGTGAAATTCCCAAGCGCTCAATAAGATATGATCTTTACTATAAAAGCCCGATGTAAAGGGTAGGGCTGCCAAGCAGGCGCAGCCAATGGTAAAGCATATAAAGGTCAGTGGAATTTTTCGGTAGAGCCCGCCCATTGAAAAAATATTCTGCTCGTGATGCAGGCTCAAGATGACAGAGCCGGCTGAAAGAAAGAGTAGGGCCTTAAAAAATGCATGGGTTATTAAATGAAAGATTGCTCCAGACCATGCACCCACCCCTAAAGCCAGAAACATATAGCCGATTTGGCTGATTGTGGAATATGCGAGAACCCTTTTAATATCGCTCTGTGCTATTGCACTAAAACCAGCCAATAATAGTGTGAGAGCGCCCACAAATGCCACCGTGGTCATAGCCGTTTCTGATAAAAGATACAAGGGGTGCATACGTGCAATTAGGTATACGCCTGCGGTGACCATGGTAGCAGCATGAATCAAGGCGCTTACTGGTGTTGGGCCTGCCATAGCATCTGGAAGCCAGGTCTGTAGAGGTAGTTGTGCTGATTTTCCTACGGCCCCACCGAGTAATAGTAGGCAGGCGACTGTGACTACTTCGTTATTAATATCAGGGCCATCGATCGCAGCGGTAAGTTGTGGAATATTCAGGGTGGAAAATTCATAGAAAAGTAAGAATAGACCTATGGCCATCGCGGTATCGCCAATACGGGTGACGATAAACGCTTTTTGAGCAGCAGCACCATTGGCTGGTTCTTTATACCAGAAACCAATTAATAAGTAGCTGCAAAGTCCAACACCCTCCCAGCCCAAATAAAGTAAGACAAGATTATCAGCCATCACCAGAATTAACATGGCGCATACAAATAGATTGAGATAGGCAAAATATCGGCGAAAATCCGCATCTTCTCGCATATACCCCACTGAATATAAGTGAATCAGGAAGCCGACTCCGGTGATGACCATCAGCATTACCAGAGTCAGCCAGTCAATATAAAAATTAAAGCCCAGCTCTAGGTTATCTACGAGCATCCACTGCCAGAGTGCGATATTGACAATCTCAGATGGGTTTTTCCAGAAAACAGATATTGCCACAATTGCGGTAAATAGGGCGGCAATACCGATGCTGCCTACACCAATGCAGGCGACTGTTCTTTGTGATGGTTCGTGCCGATTAAAGAGTGGAAAAGCAACCAATGTCAGGAAGCCAATCAGCGGTAGAAGCGGTACCCAAGCCAAAAGCCCCTGCATATCAACCTCTCAATTCATTTAGTTGATCAATATCGACAGTGTGTTTACGATGATAGAATTGCAGAACCAGAGCAAGAGCAATGGCTACTTCCGCGGCGGCAAGGGTTACAACAAATATAAACATAACCTGACCATCCGCATTCCCCCAGTGGGCGCCCGCCACTACAAACATGAGGGCTGCAGCATTTGTACAAATTTCCACACTCATCAGCATAAATATGACATTGCGCCGCATCATCAAGCCGGCCAACCCTAAGCAGAAGAGTATAGATGCTAGTAAGACGCCGGCCTCAAGGCCCGGTGCAGTTTCAATTGGCATTGCTCGATTCCCCTGGATTAATTTTTTTGCGTCGAGCAAGGTGGAAGGCCCCCACTAGCCCTGCAAGTAATAACATTGAGGCTAGTTCTACAGCGAGGACATAGTGGCTGAAGAGTGCAATCCCAACTTGTTTGGGGCCTATGTAGTGAAATGTTTGGGTGGAAGAAATTTGTCCATTACTCACTAATAAAATCAGTTGAACGAGTAATAATGCAGAAAGTAGTGCAGGACCAATCCATGTTCTGGGTTGTAGCCAGGCCTGCTCTTGTACAACTGTGGAATCTCCTTGATTAAGCATCATAATCACGAAAATAATCAGCACCATAATAGCTCCGGCATAAATAATCACTTCCAATGCGGCGGCGAGTGGCGCTCCAAATTGGTAGAAAATTACAGCAATCGCTAACAGCGAGGTGACAAGATAAAGAAGGGCATGCACAGCATTGCGGTGAAAAATTACCATAGTGGTGGCTGCCACCGCTATAGCTGCTGTGATATAGAAAATGAAGTTCATATGGGCTCCCTCTTATGTATAGCTGTTATTGGTTTGAGAGGTTGCTGCACTACATGATCAGAACTTATGATCAAAAACTACAACCCTTATGCAAGATTCGGACTGTTGGTTGTATTTTTATTGATTTCTATAAGAGGCTATCTTTTTATGGTTAAATGGCTGACTGAAAAAGTGTCCCTATTTCTTGGGGGTTGCATTTTTTTCGGCTATACAATCTGTCTCTATAAGTTAAGGCTCTTTATGTTAATTGGCTCTGCTTCATTATCAGCCTCTCCCTTATCTTTTCCGGCTATTGCCTTTCCGGCCACCTGGTAGAAACTATAGTCGTGATATTTTCCTGGTCCGTCGATCAAAAGGTCCTCTTTTTCATAAACCATATTTTGCCGATCGTATTCGCACATTTCGAAATCTGGAGTGAGCTGGATGGCATAAGTGGGGCATGCGTCTTCACAAAGACCGCACATTATGCAGCGGGAAAAATTTATACGGAAATATTCCGGCCGCCACCGGCCATCTGGATCCTCAGTTTTTTGAAGTGAAATACAGTCAGGAGGGCAAGCCACCGCACAGAGATTGCAGGCAACACAACGTTCATCCCCATTGGGGTCGCGACTTAATATAATTCTTCCCCGGTAGCGAGGTGCCAAGTAGGGCTTTTCCTCAGGGTATTGAACCGTTACATTGCGCCGAAAAAGGTGCTTGAAAACTAGCCACATGCTTCTAATTTGGCTTGCGATCATTTTTCCTCTCCGGTGTTTTTAAGGAAAAACGTAGAAGCTTCTAGGCAGTCCATAGTAGTACTCCAGCAGTTGCTAGCAGATTGGCTAGTGACAAGGGGAGCATGACTTTCCAGCCAAATTTCATCAGCTGATCGTATCTTGGGCGTGGCAATGATGCGCGTAACAGGATGAAAATGGCTACTAATAACGCAGTCTTCAGGCAAAACCAAATAATGGGTGGCAACCAGGGTCCATGCCATCCGCCGAGAAATAAAGTAGTGATTAATGCGGCGATCAGAATAACGGCGAGATATTCACCGACAAAGAACATTCCGAATTTCATGCCTGAGTATTCTGTATGAAAACCTGCTGTCAATTCATGTTCAGCTTCGGGCAGGTCAAAGGGGGTTCTGCGGCTCTCCGCGATACCAGCAATAAAGAAAACAAAAAAGCCTAGAAATTGAGGAACAATAAACCAGAGTTCTGCCTGCGCATTGACAATATCTCGCAGGTTAAAGCTGCCGGACATCATCACAACCCCCATTAAGCTCAATCCCATAAATACTTCGTAGGATACCGTTTGTGCCGCGGCGCGTAGCCCACCGAGTAGAGCGTATTTATTGTTGGATGCGTAACCGCCGAGAATGATGCTGTAAACCGCGATGGAACTCATTGCCAGTACAAACAGTAGTCCAATATTGAGATCCGCTACACCAATATTTGGTGACATGGGCACAACCCCAAAGGCGATCAACATGGTTGCCATGACTACGGTTGGTGCAAGAACAAAAACTGGGATATCAGCAAAACGCGGAATAAAGTCTTCTTTGAAGAAAAGCTTGATCATATCGGCCATGACCTGCATTGTGCCGAAGGGCCCCACCCGATTTGGCCCTGGTCTATCTTGCCAGAAACCGAGAAGGCGTCGCTCCCCCCAGGTGAGTATTGCAGCCAGTAGTACCGTTACGATAAGTACGCCAAAAATATTTAGTAGTGTGATCCAAATTGATGTAGTCATTAGTTCTCAACTCCAGCAATTGAATGAGTCGCGGCAGGCCTTAGGGTGGCATAACCGGGCATCAATGCTGCTAGGGTTTCAAGTCCTGGTAACCCGTACGGTACTCCAATACAACCTTCTGGGGTGGTATTGCACCTTCGTATCTCCGTACGATAGATGCCACTGCTTGTTTCAATATCCACCAGCTCCCCTTCGTTCACGCCGTGTTGCGTCATCTCTTTTGGGTTTATCAATACAAACGGCGCTTCAATAAGTTCAGAAATGGCCATTGACTGATTGCTGAGTTCCTCTGAACCGAACAGACGATAGATGGGCAGCATTTGCATAGAATTGGGTGGTTGTGGTGATTTTTCTAAAGTGTTTGTCCAATCCGGTATAGGGTGCCTAGGTCGCTCGATCATTTTTCCTGAAGGGCCACCCTTTCGTTCGCCACCAACTTGTTCCTGAAATTTAAAGATTGATTGGTTGGAATTCCAACCTGGTGACCAGATGTTGGCTTGCAGTTGGGTTTTATTTGGATTATGAATGCCTTCCATACTGAAGCTCATCGGAGCGTCAGGATCATTGATTGGCGGTGTTTCAGAAACATGCTCTTGGGCGTGGATCGCAGTGCGACCACTATAGCGGGAACTTTGACGAGCAATCCTAAGTCCATCAATGCGAAAGTTCTCATCTGGACCGAGTTCATCTAGTACGCGCAAAACCCGGAATTCCCTGGCAATGGCGTCGCTGATATCTGTACTGTGTTTCCACTCTTTCAGCACAGAAAGGTTTTCACATGTCTCCGTACAAAAATCCACAGCATCCACCAACCAACGCCAACTTTCCTGAATAAACCCTTTGCCTTCGTAGACGGCATAGAAGCGCTGAGCCAAGCCATTATTGTTTACAAAGGTTCCCTGGGACTCTGCCGTTGCCGATGCGGGAAAAATGCAGTTAGCGCGTTTCGCGGTAGGTGTCAGCAGAGTATCTAATAGAATAACTTCATCCACTAGTGAAAATAATTTTTCAACGGAATGTTTATCCAATCGCCGATAGAGATCATTTTCCAATATGATCAGACTTGTGGGTATATTCGCCGATCTCTGATCAGTAAGCGTTTGCACAAGTTGTTGTAGATTTCCTTCTGTCCCATTAAAGAGCTGTGTAAGTCCCAGGCTGTTCGCTTCACTGCAAGCCAAATACAGTTTTGTTGGCGTCTTCTTGTCATCACTCAACGCGCGGGATAATTCCGCTACCGCCTGCAGAGTGCCTGGATGTTTTCCGGATGTTCCAGAAATTATAAGTGGCTTACCGGCTTTGAGAAGTATCGCTGCTGTGCGTTTCACCATTTCCTGCAGGTGCGGGGGCATCTTCAGATTCGGTGCTTTGTAACCGGAGATTTCCTGGGCGAGGGCATGGGTAAACAGTGCAGTTTTTTGCGGTGACTCAAACAGTGTGGCATCGGCAATATCATCGAGATTACTAAGGGCTGTTCCAATAAAGATGATTGGACTGTGCTCTTCCTCCAGCTGTCTTACCGAGGCATCCTGCCACAGGGGAATCTTCAATGATTGCGCAGCTTGTTTTTGCCGATTGCGCGCTGCCTGGCGCACGGCAAGGGCAATGCGTGGTGCCGTGTTGTAAATATCTTCACCAATAATTAAAACTGCATCGGAGGTCTCTATTTCTGGTGTGCTGGGGCTTAGAATTCTGTCATCGCTTTGTAAGCTGTTGACCAACTGAAGCACTTCCTGGTCGAGATAATTCAGTCCAGAGTAAAAGTGATCTGCCCCCACTAACTGTCGGAGGGCAAAATTATTTTCTAGTGATGACCGTGGTGAGCCAATACCGATAATTCGCCGTAGTTGACGTTGTGCTGCCGTAATTTGTACCGATAAATTCAAGACAGCATCCTGTGGATTAATTTCCTTGTGTAAGATGTCTTTATTATCGGCGGTAGAACCGATGAGATCTTCATCTCGCACACTAAGCACTTTATCAATGCGTGTGGCGCTATTGACGTACTCATATCCAAAACGCCCACGGTCGCATAGGAAGTAACCGTTGATATCGTGATGGTAGAGATTGGTGATACGCCTCAGAATTGGATCAAGATTATTGCTGGATTCTCGTGCCCCAGGTGCGGTATTGCAGCCCACAGCGCAGTGTTCACAAATTGAGGGAGCGGTTTGCAGGTCCCATTTCCGCACGAAATGTGCACTGAAGGTTTTATCAGTAAACACTCCTGTGGGGCAGACCTCAACCAAGTTACCACTAAAACCGTTCTCAAGCCGCCCTTCTTCTTGTCGACCAAAATAAATTTGATGATTTCTCCCAAGGGCCTGTAAATCGTTTCCCCCAGCGTATTCATTGTAAAATCTGACGCAACGATAACAGGTGATACAGCGGTTCATTTCATGATTGATAAATGGTCCGAGATATTGATTACGATGTGTGCGTTTGCTACCTCGATAACGGCGCATAGTGTGGCCTGACATTTCTGTCATGTCCTGCAGGTGACACTCTCCCCCCTCTTCACACACGGGACAATCGTGGGGATGGTTGGTCATCAAGTCTTCGATAATTCCTCCACGAAACTCCTTGGCCATCTCGGCATTCACGCTATAAATACCCCCATCCCGGATTGGGGTCATGCAGCTCATGATCAAACGGCCCGATTGATCTTCACTGTCTTTGTATTCGATCATGGCGCATTGTCGACAGGCGCCTACAGAGCCCATTTCGGGGTGCCAACAAAAATAGGGAATATTTAATCCTAGCGTCAGGCAGCTACTGAGTAGATTCTGATCACCATCTACTTGGTATTTTTCGCCGTCGATTGTAATGGTTGGCATCGCTAGTCCATTATTTTTGTATCGGTGTTGTAAGGTTTTATCGCAAACCCTGTGAGTACTATTTGTACGGACAGCACCGGTTGGTAATATGATCAATAAAATCCTGTTCGAACAGTTTCAATGCACTTTGTAGCGGTTCCGCCGCACCAGGGGCCAGAGCACAGAAGGTTTTTCCAGGACCAATCCTTTGACACTGTTCACGTAATAGATCTAGGTCCTCGGGTAAGCCCTCGCCATCTTCAATTCGCTGCAATACTTTGACAATCCATGGAAGACCATCGCGACAGGGGGTGCACCAACCACAGGATTCGCGAGCAAAGAACTGGGATAGGTTTAGTACCAGCCCGACAGGACAAGTTTTATCGTCCAGGACTATGATGGTACCTGTGCCCATACGACTACCAGCTTTGCCGATTACATCGTAATCCATGGGTAGATCCAGATGATCCGGTCCCAAGAAATCCGTGGAGCCGCCACCTGGTAGAAAGCCTTTAAGTCTCAGTCCGTCGCGCATGCCACCGGCATGCTGCTCAATGATTTCCCGGATCGGGGTGCCCATGGGCAGTTCCCAGGTACCTGGGTTCTTAACTTTACCGCTTACCCCAAAAATTTTGCTGCCAGCATCTTGCTCCAGTCCAAGTCCTCGATACCAGTCGACCCCGAGAGCAACCAAGTGGGGGATATTACAGAAGGTCTCTACATTGTTTACCACCGTGGGTTTGCCCCACAAACCGCTCACCTGCGGAAATGGTGGTTTAGCCCTGGGGATTGCACGGCGCCCTTCCAGGGCGTTGAGAAGCGCCGTTTCTTCTCCACAGATGTAATTACCAGCACTGCGGTGAATAAAAATATCCAGGGAAAAACCACTGTCGAGAATATTGTTGCCGAGAAGACCCTGGGATTTAGCTTCATTGATAGCCAATTCCAAGCGCTCTGCCGCCAGGTGGTATTCGCCGCGAATAAAAATATAACCAATCGACGCCCCTATGGCATAGGCAGCAATGGCCATACCTTCAAGCAATAGATGAGGATCCCTTTCCATTAGGAGTCTGTCTTTGAAAGTACCGGGTTCCATTTCATCGGCATTACAGACTATAAATTTTTGCTTCGGTGCGTCCTCACCATGGGGAACAAAACTCCATTTGAGACCGGTGTTAAATCCCGCACCGCCACGTCCGCGAAGCCCGCCATCCTTTACGAGAGTGACAATGTTATTCGGCTCCATGGTGAGTGCTTTACGCCACCCCGCATAGCCATCATTCGCCAAATAACTGGCGATGTCAGCTGCGATATTTTTCCCAGTGATATTTTTAGTCAGTGGATTTGTCAGCATGAAGTTGTTTCTTTTTATCGATTAACGTGTCGATAGTGTCTTCATCGAGATTTCTGTACATCTCCTCGCCCAACATCAATACCGGTGCTTTGTCGCAGTCCCCAAGACAGGGCATTTCCAACAGGGTAAATATCCCGTCCTTGGAGGTTTCACCGGGCTTTATTTCCAGACTCTGGCAAATATGTTTTTGAAGTTGGTCGCACCCCATTACCCAACAACTTGCGCTTTTACATAAGTAAATGACCTCCTTACCGACTGGCTGGCGAAATATCAGTTGAAAATAGGTCGCCACACTTTCCAGTTGGGTTACAGGAATCTTCAGATAGTTTGCAATGGCGTGAATGCTGTTGTCCGAAATCCAGCCCCGATGTTTTTGGACGATTCTGAGTGCTTCTAAACCCACGGAGGATTTTCCTTCATAGTGTTTGGCCTCCTCGTCAATTTCCAATTTTTCCTCATCGGTGAGGATTGCGGAGATTTTGTCTGGATCGCTGTTACTATGCTCCATTACTTCAATTGGTTCCGGTTCTAATAAGCTGGACATTTGCGCCTCCTCTGGCGATAACGTGGAGGCATTTAGAAAATTCTATTGCCGCCCGCTGGTTTCGCGGCCTTATGACATAGAACTGTGAGCTTCACTGGTCCTCTCCGCTTATGTGAGCTTTGGTCACTTTTTTATTAGCGGTCAACGTCAGCCATGACAAAGTCAATACTGGCAATAATCGCAATCAAATCGGCGATTAGCAGTCCCCGAGACATCAATGGAATCATTTGCAAGTGTGGAAATGAGGGCGTGCGTATTCTGGTCCTGTATGAAGTTGTTCCCCCATCACTCACAATTTGATAACTATTTAATCCCTTAGTGGCCTCAATAGGAAAGCACACTTCACCGGCTGGCATTACCGGACCCCAGCTATTGTTTACAAAGTGTTGGATGAGAGTTTCTATGTCCTGCATGGTCCGCCCCTTTCGTGGCGGCGTGGTGAGTGGGTGGTCGGATTTATACGGTCCCGCAGGCATATTTTCCAGACACTGGCGAATAATACGCAAGCTTTGCCACATCTCATCGACCCTCACCCGGCAGCGGTCGAAACAGTCACCTCCATCATAACTGGGAATATCAAATTCAAATTGTTCATAACTACTGTAGGGACGCTTTTTACGTAGATCCCATTCAAGCCCGGTGGCACGTAAGCCGGGACCTGTAACCCCCCACTCCATGGCTTCAGCGGTATTGTAGACACCTATCCCGCGAGTGCGTTTTTGTAGCAGTTTATTCTTGATCACCATGCCGTCGTAGTCGCGTAATCGTGCGGGCATGTAATCAAGAAATTCCCGTACCATTTTATCCCAACCTTCCGGAAGGTCCTGGGCCACGCCACCAATGCGAAACCATGCGGGGTGCATGCGCCCGCCAGTGATCGCCTCAACAATACCAAAGAGTTTCTCCCGGTCGATAAACATATAAAAGACCGGTGACATCTGCCCAACATCCTGGGCAAAGGTGCCAAAAAATACCAGATGGCTGGAGATTCGGAAAAACTCGCACAACATCACTCGGATAATCTGCGCGCGTTCGGGAACCTGAATCCCAGCGAGTTGTTCCAGGGCCATTACGTAGGGCAGGTTATTCATCACCCCACCCAGGTAGTCGATACGGTCTGTATATGGGACGTAAGTGTGCCAGGCCTGACGCTCAGCCATTTTTTCGGCGCCACGGTGGTGGTAGCCAATATCTGGTACGGCATCCACAATCTGCTCACCGTCAAGTTGCAGGGCTATACGAAAAACGCCGTGCACGCTGGGGTGATTGGGCCCAAGATTGAGAAACATAAACTCCGCATCTTCACTGGCACGGGCCATGCCCCAGTCTTCAGGGCGGAACAGCAAAGCCTCCTGCTCCTTGCGTTCCTTTTCTTCAGACAGGCTAAAGGGGTCTACCTCAGTGGCGCGGGCATGGTGATCTTTGCGCAGGGGATGCCCTTTCCAAGTTGTTGGCATCATGATCCGGCACAGATTTGGATGGCCGTCAAAGTGGATTCCAAAGAGGTCCCAGACCTCTCGCTCATACCAGTTGGCGTTTTCCCACTCAGCAGATATTGATGGGAGTGAGAGGTTGGCTTCGGGCAGTGCTATCTTGATGCGAATAAACAAATTTCGGGTAAAAGACAGGAGCTGATAGACCACCGTGAAGTCGCTGCTGGGTTGTTTTTCCGGTCCTTCGCCCCGGTTTACTCGCAGCCGCTCATCGATGGCGCTGATGTCGTAGAGCATGGCGAATGGGCGAGAAATTTCCAGCTTAAGGAAGCGCAAAAGAGGAATTAAGGATTGGGTATCAACCCACAGGGTTGGCATGTCACCGCTGTCGGGCTGCAGCCAGTAGTTATGGAAACGATACTCCTGGTCGAGATTCCGTAGGAATACACCAGCCTCCTTGCTATAGGCCGTTTCACGATGCACGCTCTTCGCTATAACGCCAGTCATCGGTTTTCCCGTTGTTATTGTTTTGTATGAAAAGTTAAAGTGCAGTTAGACCGTATCTGGCGCACGCAATATTTCTGTGCGCATCCGTTCCTCCCGGTGTAAATCACGCTGGCTCTGTTTAGGAATCTGCCTGGTACCCTGTTCATCTACAACCCAGCTGAGACTTCTGCGCTCAGCTGCGACCGATTTTTGTAGAAGGGTGAGGCCTTGCAACAACGCCTCGGGCCGGGGGGGGCAGCCAGGGACGTATACATCGACGGGGAGGAATTTATCGACGCCCTGTACAACGCTATAAATATCGTACATGCCCCCTGAGTTGGCGCAGGAACCCATGGAAATTACCCAGCGAGGCTCAATCATTTGTTCATAGAGGCGCTGGATTACCGGAGCCATTTTCAAAAATACCGTACCGGAGATAACAATCAGGTCTGCCTGTCGTGGTGTTGCACGGATAACCTCAGCACCGAATCGAGAAATATCGTGTCGGCTGGTAAACGCAGTGGCCATTTCTACGTAGCAGCAGGAGAGCCCAAAATTAAATGGCCAAAGTGAATTGGATCGGCCCCAGGCGACCAGCTCTTCCAGCTTGCCGAGTAAGATATTTTTCTGCAGTTCCTCTCCCAGATCTTCGCTGTTCTCCTGGTGGGAGTCGGTGGCGATTACCTTTTCGGCTTTACTCAGCTGCCAGCGCATGATTTTTTCCAGTCAGTCTTTTATTGATGATTTTTATGGTCGCTCAGGCTCTTCTGATGACCACCCCATTCCAGGGCGCCCAAGCGCCAAAGGTAGATCAATCCCACCAACAGAATCACGATAAAAATAGTGGCTTCTATAAAACCGAGTAGCCCGGTTTCGTAGAACGCAATAGACCAGCTAAAGAGATAGATAGCCTCCAGATCGAAAACAATGAATAAAATGGCAACAAGATAGTAGGCGACTGAAATACGTAGGCGTGCGCTACCCTGTGAGATAATCCCCGACTCGAAGGGCTCATCGGTTGCAGGATCTCGGCGTTTTTGCCCGAGGAAATAAGATAGGCTGAGCATCAATACGATGAGAGCGATTACAGCGGCACAGTAAACGATGAGTGGCCACACTTCTGGATTGAGTTGCTCTGGGTAGTTCAACTTCCTTTTCCCCGCTGTTCTGCCGGGCCCTGGCCCGAGTGGATCATCGATACCGCAGTGAAAATCACTGAGTTAATTTTGATGGGAAACGTTTCTGGAAAATGAAAATAGATTGAATAAGGGATTTTTATTTTTTGGCTCTGCACCTGTTGTAGGGAATACACTGTAATCCCAACGCGCTTGTCTGGCCGTTTACTGTTTATAAGGCCTTGCGGCAGATTGCGCCAGTTTTGCGTTGGACCGTTTATTTATTACGGTTTATGTTTTTATGAGGGGAGATTCTGTAAAAATTAACGACAGTGAGATTGGTGGTCTAGGAATGGAGTTGAGATAAAATTGACGAGACAAAAAACTGAAGGAAAAAAGTAGCCGAAGCTAAACAGGCCAAACTAAAAAACTGGCGGGATGGAACAGGGAGTTGAGCCTCCTGTTCCGGTGTCATCCGGTTAATGGAATGAACCTTGGTTACAGATTGCTGATTTCCACTAACTGTTGCTACAGGCGATCCTAGGCATTTTTCATTTCTGTGAGTCTGTCTTTTTCTTTGGCAACGACGTCGGCCGGCGCCTTGTCGACAACCTTTGGATTGTTCAGTTTGCCCTCGACACGTGACAGATCTTTTACGAGCTTGTCGATTTCCTTTTGCAGGCGTGCGCTTTCGGCCTTGATATCGATTAGGCCGGCCATGGGACCAGCAGTTCCATATCGCCCACCAGGGCGGTGGCGGAGGCTGGAGCGTTCTCACCGGCTTCCAGCCAAGTGATATTTTCCAGACTAGCCAGTTTGGTCAGAAGACTTTGCGCTTGGTTCAGCAATTCGTTATCTCGTGAGGAGCCGCCACGTAAAATCAGAGGGATTTTCTTAGCGGGGGAAATATTCATTTCTCTAGGGATATTACGCACCCCTTCGATCACCTGCTTCGACCAGGCAATGGCCGCTTCCGCCTCTTTATCGACTTTGTTGGCGTTGGACTCCGGGTGGTGCAGCAGCCTGATGTTTTCGCCCTCGGCGCCAGCCAGGGTTTTTACGCGCTGCCAGATTCCCTCGGTGATATAGGTCATCAGCGGGTGCGCCAAGCACAAAATGGTTTCCAGTACGCGGATCAGGGTGCGGCGGGCGCCTTTCTTAACGGCGTAGGAGGCGTTCTCGACCCAGACAAAGTCACATAGCACCCAGATCATGCTTCTCGCGCACAGCCTCTTCCTGCGGTTGCTTTCGCTGTCGTACTAGGCGGGGATGTGGTGGACCCACCACAGCTGACGGGAAATACCCCAGTCCTGGATATCGCGTATCCAGGAGAAATCCATGTTTTCGTAGTTTTCGGGATGAACTCAACGCGGCCATCTTCAATTGCGACGATGGCCTCACAGGTCAGGGGCTGGGTTTTTACATACTGCCTCAATAACTTGCAGCTGCAACGCTGCGAAGTGTAAGTTGTGGGGCGCCGAAGGCGCGTAGTTGGTTGGGTTGATACGCCCAGTATGGGTGTGGAGTAATGAGGTGAAAGTCCCCTGTAGGAAGATCAATATTTAATGGATTCTATCCAATGCTAACTACTAGCGAATGGCAACTGCAACACCATGAAGTCCTGTGGGAGGAAGCTGCTAGCAAAACTACGAGTTGACGAAAAGAAAAATCCTATAAGGCTTAGCCTGGAGGCGAGGTGACCAAGGGCACCGAAGCCGGGTGATCTAACGGGCGGAGTCAATGAGGCAGTTGTGTAGTGAAAGCTCACGTTCTTATCTGGGGAGATCTGTTTAACTTACTGCTATGAAGTTGTCAGAGTGGCCGCTGACTCAGAAGTAGCGTATTGCCATGATACTCTACTCAAATGAAGAGCTGCTCGACAGTATCGTTGGGTAGAGATTCATAACTAATAGGAGCCGCCCATTGCGGACCCGTATGATGGGTGGTCTAGGGGCCGGTAGCTAGAAACTACCGGCCCCCCGATTTAGGACAATAAATACCCTCACATTACTCTTCTTTCTCTAAGTTCCTACGAGCTACGCCTATAAAAAATCGCTTCCATATTTTGGTTGATTCATCGAACGTTAGAAACTCCTTCACTACGGAACCATCGGCTTGCCGTGAATAAACTCCCCTTATGGCAGATACAGGTTCACCATTATTCGGATAGATGCGACCCTCTAATACAAAATCACCATTTTCAACTAAACCACCAGAGTAATCTATATGATAGCGAGGGCTCATCCATACTTGTCGCCACTTTCCGGTAGCAGGATCCACAAAATTCATCCCTGTCCCAGTACCACCGAATAATGTCGACCAGTCTTCATGGATAAGGCAGCCTTGCTCTTTTTTAGAATAAACTTGAGCAGCGATTTTTTTTCCATCCATCGTAAAAAAATCCCAGCGGCCAACCAAAAAATCCAGGTCGCGGTATGGTGAACGATTTTCACTGCAGACGGGTGTCTGAGATTGAATTTTCGATTTAGGGAGAGAGTTGCCGAATACTATAGTTGTATATAGAAAAAGAAATATTGAAATTACAGTGCTTGCTGTTGGAGCTAATTTATTCATTATGTCCTCATATTTATGCCCTAATGCCTCAACAACCGGCTGACGGTATGCCGGTCCGATGCCAAAGGCACGTAGTTGATTGAATTGGTACGCTTAGTATGGGCGTGGACTAATGGGGTAAAAGTCTCATATAGGTAGTTAACATTTAATGGGTTCCATTAAATGCTAACTACAAGCGAATGGCAACTGCAATACTGTGAGATCTTGTGGGGAGGAAGCCGCTAGCAAATACATGATTTATACTTTCGAGTAGCTGGGCAAGCTGAATCTCAACTCGCTAACGGTTACATTTACACGATCTTTTATAGAACATAAAAATATGTACCAATTACAATTGAGCACAGCGTTCGCATTTTCGACGAGGAAGGCTTCCCGCCCCCAACATTTAGGACAATACGTGGTAAGTTTCATTAAGCCCGCTTTACATGTTGTTGTTATAGGGACGTCCGTTTGTAGTTTACATCAAGAAAGAACAAAATTTTTATATTTTGTCTTACAGTTGCTTGTTAATATGAGATAATAATAGACTTATTTCTCAGCCCATTTGTAGTTTGGATTTATCTTAATGAAGAAATTATTAAGTGTATTGCTTCCAGCAGCAGTGCTTACTGGTGTTGTTGCACCGAAAATTGCCGGCATTCAACTTGAGTCATCCATTGATGAAATAGTCACTGCCGCGAATAAAAATTCGGCATACACGGTTGAAGTAAAAAACATGGATTCATCCTGGTTTTCAACCCAGACCACCTTTTTAATAAGCATGGATCTCAATGCCTTCTCGGATGTATCAGATACCCCTGAACTTGAACCTTTTTCTGTAGAAGTAGATTTCAGTGCTTCCCATGGCCCCTTTCGCTTCGGTGAACATGCCGGTTTCGGATGGCTTGGCTGGACGCTAGAAGTTGCCGGTGATCAATTACGTGAACATTTGGTATGGGCTGAGCAAACTCCTTTTTACCTGGTTCATGGCAATATGAATGCTCTAGGTAGTTATTACTATAACGATAGCATTACGCCATTTACTACTGATATTGAAGATCATAAAGCTCAGTTAACTTTCAGCGGTTTTCAGGGTAAAGGGCAATATCAGGATGGGCAACTAACTTACCACGGAGGTGCCGATAGTCTTACCGTCACTTCTGAGTTAAGGGACGTCAACGTTGAAAGGTTGACTATGGATATGACCATGCCTTCCTCCCTTAAGGCAATATTTGAAAGTGCTTTTTATGATTCTGATACAAAAATTAATTTTGGTGCGGTCAGGTTAAATGATAGTGAACAAAACGAAAATATTGACATTGCTGACCTATATGTAAAGGCCAGTACTGAATTCAACCAAGAAAAACAACAGGGAAATATACAGGTTGCCTACGGCTCTAAAAAGGTCGAAATAGCTGATTTCCATGGTGAAGATCTGGCCCTTGAGATTGAGCTCGCCAATATCAGCCAAGAATTTTTGAAGTCTTATCAGGATTTTGCCAACTCAGTCAATACGCTGCCTGCTGAAGACGCAGGAGCTAAGGCTATGGAGTTTATGAGCGCTAATCTGTTATCTTTAGTGGGCGGCGAGCCTCAAGTGAATATTACCAGCTTACGTGGTACTTTCCCGCAAGGTAGCTTTAACAGTAACCTTCATGCTAGCTTAGTTGGCATTAGCGCGTTACCGGAGCAATCACTAGATCGGACTTTCTGGCTGTCACATGCCTTAGTTGACGGCAAACTAAGCGGGGATAAAGCCCTGATTGAATTTATGGCCGTACAAGTGATGAAAGTTCAATTGAAAAATAACCCGCAAACTCAAGGCATGAGTGAAGAGCAGCTGGAGCAAGTAGCTGCTCAACAAGTACCGACCATATTAGAGTCACTTGAGCAACAAGGTTTGTTAGTATCAACCAATGACAGCTACAGCTCTAATATCAGCCTGAAAGACAGCGAGTTTAAGGTTAATGAAAAACCTATACAGTTGCCCCTTTAGCGGATATTAGTCGTTTGTGATTGAAGTGGCTTATCTTAAGCCACTTCATGATTTTCTGCGTCAGTCTGACTGTTTGTTTCTCTTCTAAAACTGACGATTTGTCGATTTCTTGTGCTAACGGTGTTTACCTAAGCTATAAACAAAGCCGGACATGGTTTAGTTTTAGCATGGCTACCGAATGCTCCCTAGTTTTACGATAAAAGTCCTCTGCTCCTGAGACTGAAGCAGATCCTGGGGCTGCAAACATTCCGGTCATAATCTGACCATATTCGTAAAAATACAATTCGCCGGCTTCACTTGAAATATTTGTGCGAAGATCTTTGTCCGACTCCCAAGCTCTTTTATCGAAGAAAACGGTATGATTAGCGGACTCCAATTCTGCCTCAAAGAACCCTTTATTCTTGAGGCAGCTAATTTCTTTTTGGTCGATAATCAAATCAGGGCAGATTCCAAATTTGTAAAATAATGGTTGGCGGAAAATATAGACTATGGCCTTTTCATTCTTCAGCTCGGCAACCTGATCAAACGCTGGCCCAGTTGCGGTGCAGCCTATTAGCACTATTTAAAAATAAATAGAATCGTTCGCTTCATTGATGCTGCTGAGTCATAACAGCCGCTACTTTGTGTTGTGAGGGCTGATGCTAGAAACTAACGGCTACCCGATTTAAGCGTGCCCTGAAGTGGACTTGCACCATTTAAAATACGTCCGTGCCTTATGTTTAATAAACATATAGCTTGAAAGAGCTATCAACGTTATGCCGAGTAAAATACCAGGAACGAATACATTTTCTTTAACACTTAGATAAACTATCAAAAGCAGCGTTGATAATATAGACAGGACCGAGAGCAACCTGTAGAAATGCTTATCAAGCGCCAAGCATAATGCGGAAAGAAGAAAGCCTATTGGAATGAGTATTTGCGCCCAACCAAGCCATGAATCCGCGTTTACAATTACAGCGCCCCCCAAACTAGCGCAATTACAAACTGAGCGAACTCCCAGATAAGTAATAACTTTGGTTTACGAATCAACTCGTTTGGAACATTTGCAGCCCAGGGATAGCTATGACCGCCTCTTGTGAAATTGCGATATCGGATCTTCATAAACACTTAACGGCAAGTATTGGGCGGACCACGCAGAGGGCCGTCTCAGCAGCCAAAGGGTGCGACAACCACACCTTGTTTTGAATTTTTACTTTAGTGTCCATATTAGATACTTTTGTAGATTTTCCTGTGCTAGTTATAAAACTTGTTAATTCCTGCAAGAGCGGAATTTAAAGTCGACAGAGCAGAAATTTGACCAAAATGGAGCACATACACTCCGTTATCTTCATCAATGGTTTTCAAAATATTGACAATATCAAAGTATTCGGCTAACACATCATCTATGTAATCCTGGTACTCGAAACTAGCAAGTTTTACTGATGCCCCTTCTAATGGATCCTGCTGGCTAGAAAGATGCTGTAAAAGTTCAGTGTCGTTCATGGTCTATGAGGCATAACGACGAGATAACCCGCGCTGCAGGCGGTAAAAAAAATGACCTGACACTGACTTTAGGTCGAAATAAACAGCCCCACTCCTGCAGTGACAGGTTCATCGTCTTGGTACTCCCAGCATGGGCGTGGACTAATGGGTGAAAGTACCTTGTAGGGAGGTCACCGTTTGATGGATCCATTAAATGCTAACTACTAGCGAATGGCAACTGCAATACCGCGGGGAGGAAGTCGCTAGTAAAACTACGAGCTGACGAACAGGAATATCTTATAAGGCTTAGCCTGGAGGCGAGGTGGCCAAGGACACCGTGGCCATGTGATCTAATGGGTAGAGCAAATGGTGCAGTCGTGTAGTGAAAGTATCTGGGGAGACCTGTTTAGCTTGCTGTTGTGAAGCTGTCAGCATGTCTACTGACTTATAAGTAGGCTCAAATCACAAGTAACCATTGTGGGGATAGAAAAAATAGTGGAACACAGCGGCATCTAGGCCAGTAATGGCCGAGATAATTAAACAGTAGTCAGCCGACCGCATAGTACCTAGTGCCAAGATTAATACCTCGGATAGGGTGAAGGCCTGAACCTAAATCCACGCGTTAAAAGACAGGGCTAGTCTACAGACATGTTTCCAGTTGGATAAAGTTGAGGTAGCGCACTGCCATGACACTCAACTCAAATGAAGAGCTACTCGACGCTATCGTTGGGTAGAGATTTATTTTCGGGTAGGGAACCGCCCAATGCGGACCCGCACGATGGGTGGTGTGAGGGCCGATATCTAAAAAATACCGGCTACCCGATTTAGCACTGCCAGCCTCATAGTCAACTTTATTAGAACTGTAATTGTGGTTCCACATGGTGATAACTGACCATGGGACACCTAGTACAAAAGCCTGAGCTTCTTCTTGGTGCGTTGCTTAACTCCTTTTTGTAGCCGCAGCTTGCTGCGCATTGTCAGCTTTTTCGCCTACTTAACCAAGCAGCACCCGCTATGGAAAGTAAAAGCCATCCTGACATTACAATGTTGAAATTACGCTGCTGATCGGCTTCAGAATTGTAGAGCCTGAAATCTGCCAGACTTAAGGCCCACCCAGCCAAATACACTAAGAAGAAATAAGCAATACTGATGAAAATAAACGCGATGATAAACCAGAGTAATTTTTTCATCATGATACCGGAAAGATCCTTATTTTTTTTGATTTACCTAAGTCAGAACAAATGCTTGGAATAACTATATTAAATCTTGTACGAAAATATGAATCAATTCCAGTCATGGCTCTACCATTCCAGAGATCGATATGAGCTCCACCGCTACCATCACTGCGCAGATAGTAATCTTCAAAGCATATAATTCCTTTCCTCGATTCTACTTTTTCTCTCCAGTTTTCACCGGTAATATTTTCAGTAACTAGCATATTTGGAATTTTTGATTTTTGAATCCAATCTGCAAGCTCTGCTGCCGCGAGAATATGTTCTTCTTCAGGGTTAACCCAACACTTCCTTTCTTTTGGAAAAGTATTGAATTTAATACCAGACTTTTCATTGCATGACTTAGTCGAATCGCGCATTGGTTTCCAAAAAGCTTTTCACCATCACGGTTCTTTGCATCGCATGGATCTTCATTTGGGTAGTTTTTCCATAATCTATCAAAACGTACCATTTAACTTCCTTGTTGGTTTGCTATTTCCGACTAAAGCTAACGCCTGCCTCAACTGCCGGCGGCTTTTAGTACAAAAGGTAACAGTGGCCGGAAGTCAGATTACAGGCGCTTAATAAGCCCAGTATGGGCGTGGACTAATGGGGTGAAAGTCCCCTGTAGGAAGATCACCATTTATTGGGTTCCATTAAATGCCAACTACTAGCGAATGGCAACTGTAACACCGCAAAGACTTGTGGGGAGAAAGTCGCTAGTAAATACGAGCTGACGTACAGAAACATCCTATAAGACTTAGCCTGGAGGTGAGATGGCCAAGGACACTGAAGCCGGATGATCTAACGGGTAGGGTAAATGATGCAGTTGGGTAGTGAAAGTTAACGTTCTTGCTTGAGGAGATCTGTTTAACTTGCTGCTGTGAATCTGTCTGTGTTGCCGCTGCCTAATAAGTAGGCACAACCCGATAGCCTCCAAGGTTTGGATAGGAGAAAGTGATGGGAGATAGCAGCGCCTCGGTCAGTAATGACCAAGATGATTAAATAGAAGTTAGCCGACGGTATAGTAGCCAAATGCCAAGATTAATACCTTGGAAATGGCGAAGGTCTGAACCCTAAATCCACGAGTTAAAAGACAGGACTAGCCTACCGATATGTTTCCAGTCCGATAAAGTTGAGGTAGCGCACTGCCATGACACTCAACTCGAATGTAGAGATGCTCGATACTATCGTTGGGCAGAGATTCATAACGGATAGGGTGTCGCACATTGTGGGCTCGCCGATGGGCGGTGTGGGGGTCGGTAGCTAAAAACTACCGATTACCCGATTTATATGCCTCAATCTGTGCCGCCGCCGCCGCCGCCGCCGCCGCCGCCGCCGCCGCCATCCATACCATGTGCACCGCCACCAAAGTCAGAGCCAACAGATGCAACATCGTTACTACTAAAGTTTGCATTTCCGTAAAAATGAAGATTTCCTACTTCTCCACGCATTGCTCCGTAATCACACACCTCACCAATTTCATGATGATATGCATCAAATTCCTTCTTTGAGCAAAAAATTGAAATCGCGTAACTGGTATAAATAATTGAGAGCCCTGACCTCTCAATCGTAGCTCTTACTTGTTTTGGGCGATACCTTTTAGATTTCCCATAATCTTTCGCTAGGAACCTAGGCAATTTCCGCAAGTACGATTTTATCGCTCTATTTCGTTTTATTCTTCGGATGAACTGCATTACGTCTTCCTTGTGCGCATTTAACGCCTTGCCAAGTGGCGGCCCTGTAGGGTCGTCGCGTTTGGGCAACTTGTTATGTATTGTATTATCTGCATTGTAGGCACGATTTTAATTTTTATTGAAATCAATGTTTACCCTTAATCTTGGTAACTATCTCATTAATTAATTCAACAGGTAATAACGATTTAGACAAGTACTGCTGCCCCCCAGATTTGGCCACCAAAATAAGCCCTAAATCGGTTTCAATAATACGCTCGATATCTGCCCACGACAGAGCTGTTATCGTATAAGGATTCTGTGTCTGGATTCCATCCTTATCTATGGTTAATTTCACTTCACTACCGGCACTTTTCCCAAGCATCTGCCGTGCTAACCACCAAGCTCGTCGAAATCGAATGTGAATCAGTTCCAGCACGCCTAATGCAATTAACATGCAACTTGCGATCTTAGGTTGCTCAGTAAATAACAGTAATCCCGCACCAGAAGATAATAATAATGTAGGAAGAAGATAATTGGGCTTAACGTTTTTTCCATAGGGTAGAGACTGATCATAGCATTCGGCAAGGTAATCTCTAGATAAGGTAAATTGAGTGTTAAAAGGCTGCATAAAAACAACTTATTGTGTCTGGTAAATTTGTCGTAGCATTACAGTGAGTGTCAGGATGATTCTTTAAGCTAATGTCAATTACGCGACATCTCTCAATAAGATCTCGACTTAGCCCCACATAACGCCTTTAGCAACGGCAAATTACGGAATCGAAGGCGTAGTAATTTGTCCGCTTGCCTAAATTTGGCACGCCCAGCATGGGCGTGGACTAATAGGGTGAAAGTCCCCTGTAGGAAGATCACCGTTTAAAGGGCGCCATTAAATGCTAACTATCAGCGAATGGCAACTACAATACCGTGAGGTCTTGTGGGGAGGAAGCTGCTAGTAAAACTACGAACTGAAGAACAGGAACATCCTATAAGGCTTAGCCTGGAGGCGAGGTGGCCAAGGGCACCGAAGCCGTGTGATCTAACTGGTTGAGTCAATGATGCAGTTGTGTAGTGACTGTTCACGTTCTTTTCTGGGGAGATCTATTTAGCTTGCTGCTGTGAAGCTGTCAGGGTGGCCGGTGACTCAGAACTAGCGCACAGGCATGACACTCTACTCAAATGAAGAGCTGCCCGACACCATTGTTGGGTAGAGATTTATTACGGATAGGAGTCGTCCATTACAGACCTGCACGGTGGATGGTGTGGTAGCCGCTAGCTAGAAACTACCGGCCACCCGATTTAGCATTGTTCACTCTGCATAGCCTGTCGGATAAAGGGCCACTTTTTCTCTGTGTATGCTTCGCGATCCTCTTTATAAGCTGCTGCGAGTTCTCGTTTTAACGTTGCGTATTCAGTTACTACTTCGTTATTTGAGCGTAAAAGCTGGCGAAATTTAATACGATCTTGCCACAACGGACTTTCATAAGGAATTAGATGAAGGTGATGGGTGCGATAAGTATCTGATGGCTTACAAAACCAATGCATGACCTCAGTTTTATATGGCCAGTATTTATAACCACTCTCAACTAGAACATCTATTGCTGGCTTCGATTCACTGAGAGATTTCACACCGAACATAACATCGATCACTGGCTTGGCTAGCATACCTGGAACTGCCGTACTACCCACATGTTCAATACTACCGTAAAACCATTTTCCTGCTATGGCCATCAAGTGCTCCTTTTCCCTCTCAAATTTATCCGGCCAAGAGGAATCATACTCTTCGAGAATTACTGGTGCTCCGCTCATAAAGTGAAACTTTCCTTGTGATGCTAGCGCAACGCACATTTATATTTATAAGCTACAGCCTATTTTTTGCCGTAGTTTATAAATATAAAATGACGTGTATTATTAACTATTCGAACCACGACTCCCGTTTTAGATTTTCTGGACATTTCCGATCAATAGATTTTATACTTACATTCAACATCATTCCGTACTACAGAAATATACTCCTCTCCAACACGAATGTTTTTCCATTCGATATTAAATTTATCTTTGTCGATTACCAAAGAGTCATCACTAAGCACGCTATATTTCAATAGTGGAGCACACACTGGACCCCCTTTTGTCCCTATTGTGGCTGAGACTTGATTCTCTCCGAAACCCAGCTGTTCTACTCTAGTTGGAGAATCTAAGCAAACCCTCATTCCTTTTAGTTTTTCGATAAGCATTGGAGTTGCCAATATGTGTAGCTAACGCCACCAGCACAGGCCTAAGCACGCAATGTGGAGGTCCAGCTCACGAAGTGAGCGGTTGTGCCTAGACTTGGTACGCCCAGCATGGGCGTGGACTAATGGGTGAAAGTGCCTTGTAGGAAGGTCACCGTTTAATGGGTCCATTACATGCTAACTACTAGCGAATGGCAACGGCAACACCGCGAGGTCTTGTGGAGAGGAAGCCGCTAGCAAAGCTACGAGCTTACGGACAGAAACATCCTATGTGGCTTAGCCTGGAGGCGAGGTGGCCAAGGTCACCGAAGCCATGTGATCTAACGGGTAGGGTCAATGATGCAGCTGTGTAGTGAAAGTTCACGTTCTTATCTAGGGAGGCCTGTTTAGCTTGCTGCTGTGAGGCTGTCAGTGTGGCCACTAACTCATAAGCAGGCCCAACCCGCTAGCCACCATCGCTGGGATAGACAAAAGTGGTGGCACACAGCAGCGCCTCGGTCAGTAATGGCCGAGGTGATTAAGCTGAATTCAGCCGACGGCATAGCAGCCAAATGCCAAGACTAATACCTTGGACAGGGTGAAGACCTGAACCTAAATCCACGAGTTGTAAGACAGGGTTAGCCTGCCGATATGTTTCCGGTTGGATAAAGTTGAGGTAGCCCACTGCCATGACACTCAGCCCAAATGAAGAGCTGTTCGACACTATCGTTGGGTAGATATGTATAAAGGGTAGGGAACCTCCCATTGCGGACCCGCACGATGGGTGGTGTGGTAGCCGGTAGCTAGAAACTACCGGCTACCCGATTTATGCTGTTAACTATCTTACAGCGACTTTACATTGTTGGCGCACGGCCCTTTTTGTCCTTGCCCCACAACATATTCTACTTTTTGCCCTTCCTCCAGAGATTTGAAACCACTCATTTGAATTTCTGAATGGTGAACAAATAGATCTTTGCTTCCATCATCCGGAGTAATAAAACCAAAACCTTTGTCACCATTGAACCACTTTACCGTACCTGTACTCATACTAAATATGACTCTTTTTGGGTGATTGCTATTACCTATTTTCGTTATCACCATCACGAAAAAGGTTTCTTAACTATATTTACACATTTACCCAGCACACGGGTGGCCGAAACAGAGCGAAGCGGCGTGTAGGCCTTCCTGCCCGTTTTTTTGCTGGGCTTACGTGCTGCTGCTTGGTTCTCCCAGTATGGGCGGGAACTAATGGGGCCCATTAAATGCTAACTACTAGCGAATGGCAACTACAATACCGCGAGGCCTTGTGGGGAGGAAGCCGCTAGCAAAGCTACGAGCTGACGTACAGAAATATCATACAAGGCCTACCCTGGAGGTGAGGTGGCCAAGGACACCGAAGCCATGTGGTCTAACGGGTAGAGTCAATGATGCAGTTGTGTAGTGAAAGTTCACGGTCTTATCTGGGGAGATCTGTTTAGCTTGCTGTTGTGAAGCTGTCAGCGTGGCCGTTGACTTATAAATAGGCACTACCCGCTAGTCACCATCGCGGGGATATACAAAAGTGCTGGAACACAGCGGCGCCTTGGTCAGTATTGGCTGAGGTGATTTAACAGAAGTTAGCCGGCGGCATAGTAGCTTAATGCCAAGATTAATACCTTGGGCATGGTGAAGGCCTGAACCTAAAATCCACGGGTTAAAAGACAGAGCTAGCCTACCGATATGTTTTCAGTCGGATAAAGTTTAGGTAGCGCGCTGCCATGATACTCAACTCAAGACCTGCTCGAGATTATCGTTGGGTAGAGATTTATTACGGATAGTGTAAGGGTCGGTAGTTAGAAGCTACTAAGGCATTAGCCAAAATTGGTGTCCATCATCTCTCTATCGTAGTCGAGAAGGTATGAGTTAAATTTCTTGTATAGCTGAGACAGTATGGCCTTGTTGCCAATAATGTCCATGCCTCGAACATCATAAGGCCAAACTTCAACTCCTTTAGTTAGTTCAAAGAGGTAGATGTTTACTAGCGGACATGGCTTGATGCCTAAGCCTTGCGCCATGCTACACCAAAGTAGCTTCTTCAGACTTGATTTGGGTAGCTTTATCGCAATTGTATGCCAGTAATCTTCACTTTCCCCCTCAATACAGCCTTCATCTACCGCTACATGCTCAAGCCAGTGCTCTTTCTCTTTCTCGGGAAATAATCCAATATCTCTAAGTTCACGAAAAGTGGAGATAGAAGAAACTAGGGGTTTGTCACTAAAGATACGGTAACAGGCAACAATCTCTTTATCGAACACTTCTTCACATATCTCGTGAGATTTACGTAATGCTAAGTCAAATTGATCGAGCCAATCTCCACCTAAGGAGAGCTCAAAACGAAGACCTCCTTCGTGGATATAGAACAAAGGTCTTTCGAAAGCTTTTCCGGAAAATTGAGACTGGATAGATTCTCGAATATTCATTGTAGCCTTAACGCCGTGATAACCGGCCGGAGCACACAGTGTGGAGGTCCAGGCAGCTTTGCTGGCGATGGTTGATGGCCCTGGTAGGCCCAGCATGGGCGTGAACTAATGGGGTGAAAGTCCCCAGTAGGAAGATCACCATTTAATGGGTTCCATTAAATGCTAACTGCTAGCGAATGGCAACTACAATACCGCGAGGCCTTGTGGGGAGGAAGCCGCTAGCAAAGCTACGAGCTGATGGACAGAAATATCATACAAGGCCTAGCCTGGAGGTGAGGTGGCCAAGGACATCGAAGCCATGTGATCTAACGGGTAGAGTAAATGATGCAGTTGTGTAGTGAAAGTTCACGTTCTTATCTGGGGAGATCTGTTTAGCTTGCTGTTATGGAGCTGTCAGCGTGGCCGTTGGCTTATAAATAGGCTCAGCCCGCTAGCGATCATCGCGGGGATAGACATAAGTAGTGAGACGTAGCAGGGCCTCGGTCAGTAATGAGCAAGGTGATTAAACAGCAGTTAGCCGACGGCATAGTAGCCTAATGCGAGGATCAATATCTTGGATGCGGTGGAGATCTGAATCCAAAATCCATCAGTTAAAAGACAGAGCTAGCCTATCGATATGTTTCCAGTTGGATAAAATTGAGGTGGCGCAATGTCATGACACTCAACTCAAATGAAGAGCTGCTCAACACTATCATTGGGTAGAGATTTATTGCGGGTAGGGAGCCGCCTATTGCGGGCCCGCACGAAGGAAGGGTGGTGTGGGGGCCGGTAGCTAGAAGCTACTGGCTACCGGATTTGGATCAATTAACCTTGATGAGCCCACCAAAACACCCCTTTGGCCCACCAACACCATAGGTATACTCGTATATTTCACCAGCTTTGACGGTTAGCTCAAAATCATTTTCATTGCCTGCACACGACATAGTAATTGTATGTTTGCCTGGGCTGACTGCTACAGGGCCACTTTTTGTATTTGCAGGTAGGCCATCAATGGCAGTCAAAGAAACCGTTGAGCCGCCGCTTGTTATTGACCAAATGTTGGTTGAGCCAGCCCTAATAAATGCTGATTTCTCAAGATCTTCCTTTGGGATAGAAGCTGCACAACCAGCTAGAAAAAATACCAGTGACAGTGCTATTAAAATACATCTCATTATTCTCTCCTTAGATTTTGCGTCCTGCTCAACTTTCGGGGGTTAGATTACAGCTGCATGTTATGGCTGGAGCTTACCCTGTCGTTGAAGCCAGAGTGCCCGCTCCTGATCTTTTGATAATCTTGGCCTTGTAATTGTTATAACTATAAACATGTTCATTAGACCGATGAAAAAAGTAAATGGATTTCCTGTTACAAATAGCAACAACGGTCCAAGTAGAAATATTAACCCAGCAGGGATAAGCCTA
This sequence comes from uncultured Microbulbifer sp., assembly GCF_947498635.1. GTDB lineage: Bacteria > Pseudomonadota > Gammaproteobacteria > Pseudomonadales > Cellvibrionaceae > Microbulbifer > Microbulbifer echini. The sequence continues at coordinate 119,359 of NZ_CANMKV010000006.1, forward strand.
AGCTTAATACTATGGGCGCTAATTGCCAACTTAACAAAACCTCCGAGGACTACTCCTGGAATAACCCATCCTAAAATAGAAACAAATAATTCCGGCGCAGCATAGAAGATTGCTAATGTTGGAAAAATTCCAATCAGTGTGGCTATCAACATGCCCCACAGGCTTTCTCGTTTATTCAAGTTACGTAATATCTCTTTTTCTTCTTGATATTTTTCTATTGTCATATCTTACTCAATTACCAACTTATCCATGGCGCGTCAATAACCCGCAGCTGAAACGTAGCGGAGCGGATTGTAAGCTGTTGGCCGCTTAAAGTGCAAAGTCAATTGACTTGGTACGCCCAGAATGGGCGTGGACTAATGGAGTGAAAGTCCCCTGTAGGAAAATCACCGTTTAATGGGCGCCATTAAATGCTAACAACTAGCGAATGGCAACTGCAACACTGTGAGATTTTGTGGGGAGGAAGCCGCTAGCAAAGCGACGAGCTGGCGAACAGAAACATCCTATAAGGCTTAGTCTGGAGGCGAGGTGGCCAAGGACACCGAAGCCATGTGGTCTAACGGGTAGAGTCAATGATGCAGTTGTGTAGTGAAAGTTCACGGTCTTATCTGTGGAGATCTGTTTAGCTTGCTGTTGTGAAGCTGTCAGCGTGGCCGTTGACTTATAAATAGGCACTACCCGCTAGTCACCATCGCGGGGATATACAAAAGTGCTGGAACACAGCGGCGCCTCGGTCAGTAATGACTAAGGTGATTAAACAGAAGTCAGCCGACGGTATAGTAGCCAAATACCAAGATGAATACCTTGGACATGATGAAGGCCTGAACCTAAATCCACGAGTTAAAAGACAGGGGTAGCCTACCGATATGTTTCCAGTCGTATAAAGTTGAGGTGGCGCACTGTCATGACACTCAGCTCAAATGAAGAGCTGCTCGATACTATCGTTGGGTAGAGATTCATTATGGATCGGGAGCCGGTAGCTAGAAACTACCGGCTATCCGATTTAGGTGGGGAAACTAAATGCGAAGCGCTACCTTTTTTTGATAGCGATAGATTGAATTTGTTTTAAATCCACAGATTGCTTCTCAGATTTCTGAAAGGTATACAGAAGTTTTTCATAAAACAGTAAATCTTCTTGAAGATCCATTCTTTCATCATCATCTGTTTCTTCAGATTCAATATCTAGCTTCAAAAGACCAATATAGCCTTCCAAGGCTGATCGGATATATGATATTTCTTTATAAGATAATTCTCTTAACTCACTCATACCTTTCTCATCTGTGTTCCGATTTCACTTAGTTTATCAGTGAATTCTGATAATTTCATGCTGTATGCAGGCTGGAAGGCATAGTGAAAATGCCCATGTGCGTCAGGCTCAACATCCTTGGCGATAAGAATTCCCTCTGGTATAACGACATTCTTTGGTACATAATACCAACAGTCATTTTTGCCCATTTTAAGTTTTGGACTCATAGCATCAAATAAAGAGACACCACCTGATTTTTCTAATACATAAAGCTCATCTTTTTCTTTGAAGGTGATTATTTCATTCCTCTTCGAGGTTTCAATCCCCGTTCTTTTATTAACACTCTTCATTGGGCGGCTATCTTCATGATGCCTTAATCTAGTTATTCTTGTAGTATCATTTTTTCCCATTCGATAAATCATTCGTTTATCAAGTTGCTTTAGATAAACAACCGGTTTAGCTATCCGATGTTGCTCCCTAAATTTAGACATAGCTTCATGTCTAGTTAGTGTAGTTTCCAATATCACTATTTTTTCCTTGTTATATTGTTGATGACGTGATTGCCTAACGAGCCGGCGGCAAAGTCGTCAGATTGTGCGCTTTGGTACGTCCAGTATGGGCGCGGACTAATGGGACGGAAGTACCCTGTAGGAAAATCGCCATTTAATGGATTCTATTAAATGCTAACTACTAGCGAATGGCAACTGCAACACCGTGAGGTCTTGTGGGGAGGAGGCCGCTAGCAAAACTATGAGCTGACGAGTAGAAGCCTCTTATAAGGCTTAGCTTGGAGGGGAGGTGGCTAGGGACAGCGAAGCCGTGTGATCTAACGGGTAGAGTCAATGATACAGCTGTGTAGTGAAAGTTCACGTTCTTATCTGGGGAGATCTGTTTAGCTTGAATCTGTCTGTGTGGCCGCTGATTCATAAGTAGGCCCACCCTGCTAGCTACCATCGTGGGGTGGACAAAAGTGGTGGGGCATAGCAGCGCCTCGGTCAGTAATGATCAAGGTGATTAAACAGAAGTTAGCCGACGGCATAGTGGCCAAATGCCAAGATTAATAACTTGGACACGATGGAGGTCTGAACCCAAAATCCACGGGTTAAAAGACAGGGCTAGTCTGCCGATAGGTTTCCAGTCGGATAAAGTTGAGATGGTGCACTGCCATGACGCTCAACTCAAATGAAGAGCTACTAGACATTATCGTTGGATAGGGATTCCTTACGGATAGGGAGCCGTCCATTGCGGACCCGCACGATGGGTGGTGTGGGGGCCGGTAGCTGGAAGCTACCGGCTAACAGATTTAGCTTAACCAGCGTTCGAGATTCTCCCCTTCATGCTGCGATGCCGCATCATTTAGTTTAACTAGGATCGCTTCTATGTCATGAGATGACTTGAGCCGTTCTGAGATAGCGTTAATTGCTAAGCCAAAAAACGCCACCGACTTCATGGCTAGGTAGATAGACATAGAAGAACTCAATGCCTTGTAATGTCTCATTACATATGGGGCTAGCTCATCTGGGTAGTTTGGTAATAAACAATTGTTGTATACGTCTTCTGATAAACCATGAATTGAGTCAGAGTTCATAGCAAAGAGGGTGACATATGCACTTTCGTGCCCCACTTTCAAAAACCGATCATGTGCATTAGGCCATTTTTTTATAGTTCCATCATATAAGCCAGGATGGTCATTCTTCATCTTCTTCAGAAGCTTAAGCTTATTTTCAGCTATCTCTTGCTCAATTTCATCACTACTTTTGAGAGTATAAGCATGCCAACGCTCAGATTTTTTTAGTGTCGTATCTATATAATTTCTCACGAATTGTTTACTATGTACTTTTGGCTTGCCGATGAATAAGTACATAATATTTATCGAGTGTTCCAATACAACTCGCCCTAGTGGATCAACACCTTCAAAATGCTTCTCTTTCAATAGAATTACAATTGATGACATGATTGCTGTAACTGCATTGATTAAAGTTCTAACTTGGATTCTGTGAGCTAAAGAATCCATGCCTTTACCTTCTTCGATATCAATAGTATCTGCAATTACTTTTAAATCTTGGAAAACCTCAGCAATAATTGGAATATGAGCACTGTGTGATTCATGCTCAAGTATCATCTGCAAATAATGAGCTTTGGCTTTCTCCATTCCTACCTCCATTCTATGCTTCTACGGGCTGGCTAACGCCGTGATAACGGCACACTGCGTAATGTGTGGTGTTTCCGGTGGAGGTCTTTAAGGCCGTAGCGAAATTCATTGCCTTGGTACGCCCAGCATGGGCATGGACTTATGGGGTGAAAGTCACCTGTAGGAAGATCACCATTTAATGGATTCCATTAAATGCCAACTAATAGCGAATTGCAACTTCAATACCGCGAGGTCTTGTGGGTAGGAATCGGCTGGTAAAGCTATGAGTTGACGGACAGACACATCCGATAAAGCTTAGCCTGGAGGAGAGGTGGCCAGGGGCACCGAAGCCATGTGGTGTAACGGGTAGAGTCAATGATGCAGTCGCGTAGTGAAAATTTACGTTCTTATCTTGGAGATCTGCTTAGCTTACTTCTGTGGAGCTGTCAGAATGGCCGCTGACTCACAAGTAGGCCCTACCCGCTAGCTACCATCGTGGGGATAGAAAAAAATTGGTGAGGCATAGCAGTGTCTCGGTCAGTAATGGTCGAGGTGATTAAGCAGAAGTCAGCCGACGGCATAGTAGCTAAATTCCAAGATTAATACCTTGGACATGGTGAAGGCCTGAACCTAAATCCACGAGTTAAAAGGCAGGGGTAGCCTACCGATATGTTTCCAGTCGTATAAAGTTGAGGTGGCGCACTGTCATGACACTCAGCTCAAATGAAGAGCTGCTCGACACTATCGTTGGGTGGAGATTCATAACGGATAGGAACCGCCCATTGCAGACCTGCACGATGGATGGTGTGGGGGCCGGTAGCAAGAAACTACCGGCTACACGATTTAGGTGCCGCGGCTTGCTCTCTTGTATTTTTCCTGATGCTTACGGCGCTGCTTAGTAATTTCATACAGTACAATTCCAGAAGTTGTTCCTAGATTCAGGCTTTCAATCATTCCAAACATTGGAATGGATACGCAGAAATCACTGTTTTCTACTGCCAAATCGCTTATACCTCGAGATTCGTTACCAAACCATACGGCCAATTTCGGCTGTGTATAATCAGCCTCATGTAGTATAAAGTTGTCTTTTCCTTTTACATGAGGAGAGGTGACGATGGAGGTGAACCTATTATTGGCCAAGTGGGCTAAGCACGCCTCTGTACTGTCAAATCGCTTTACAAAACTCCATTTTATTGCAGACACAGACGGTTTTGAAAGTGATTTTCTCTCTCTCATTTCCTGCCAATCATCAGGCAGTGAGTTACGCGGATCAACGATATATGTTTTCTCTACACCTAAAGCATTGACGTTTCTAATAACTGTGCCAATATTTTTCATATCTATTGGGCATTCGAGAACAGCAATTAGATTCTTACAGCGGTGAGGCTTAATTTCATCAGCTCTCTTTCGAGCTTCACTTTTCTCTAGTTCCATATTCTCGAAAATCTCAGATAGTTTGCCTGACGCCTGACGCCTGACGCCTGACGCTTAAAGCACCTGTAGCAAAACCAAAGCGGCGGTCCGGTGCCTTTATTTGGTACGCCAAGCATGGGCGTGGACTAATGTGGTGAAAGTCCTGTGTAGGAAAATCACAGTTTAATGGACGCCATTAAATGCTAACTACTAGCGAATGGCAACTGCAATACCGCGAGGTCTTGTGGGGAGGAAGCCGCTCGCAAAACTACGAGCTGACGAACAGGAACATCCTATAAGGCTTAGCTTGGAGGCGAGGCGGCCAAGCACACCGAAGCCGGGTGATCTAACGGGTAGAGTAAATGATGCAGTTGTGTAGTGAAAGTTCACGTTCTTATCTGGGGAGATCTGTTTAGCTTGCTGCTGTGAAGCTGTCAGTGTGGCGCTGACTCATAAGTAGGCCCAGCCCGCTAGCGACCATTGCGAGGATAGACAAAAGTGGTGGGACATAACAGCGCTTCGGTCAGTAATGATCAAGGTGATTAAACAGAAGTTAGCCGACGGCATAGTAGCTTAATGCCAAGATTAATACCTTGGACATGGTGAATGCCTGAACTCAAATCCATGAATTAAAAGGCAGGGCAAGCTTACCGATATGTTTCCAGTCGGATAAAGTTGAGGTAACGCACAGCCATGACACTCAACTCAGATGAGGAGCTGCTCGACACTATCGTTGGGTAGAGATTTATTACGGATAGGGAACTGCTCATTGCGGATCCGCACGATGGGTGGTGTGGTAGCCGGTATCTAGAAGCTACCGGCTACCGGCTACCGGCTACCGGCTACCGGATTTAGGCATTTGGTGATTTTGCAAGAGAATATTGAGCAAACAACGTTGGCAGAAGGAAAATTGGAATGATCACAATCCAAAAATCAATCACTGCATCCTCTCCGTAGGATGGGATACCCAATACGTAAGGTGCAATTAGCTCATAAAATAATGCCCATGGAAGATATAAATAAAAGATCATTGAGAAAACTGTAGTGCTGACAGGTCTCTTCGAATATGCATAGCAAAAAAGGCTAAAGATAACAATAGGTAAAAATATACCAATATCAATATAGTCAAGGTAATGAATCTCAGGACTTTCGATAAATATGAACGGTATAAATAGGATTAAGGCAATGTGAATCCAAAAGAATATTTTCCAAAAAACACTTGGCGTTGATTGAATTTTTCCGATTTCAACGTTGGATTCGGGAGCTTTATATATTTCCATAGTTTATTTATGCCTAACGTCGCCAGCAAAGGCGAGCAAATTGTTGCGAGTCTAGTGTCCAAAGCGCACGATTTTGGCTGGCTTTGGTACCCCCAATATGGCGCGGACTAATTGGGGTGAAAGTCCCATGTAGGAGGATCACCATTTAATGGATTCCATTAAATGCTAACTACTAGCGAATGGCAACTGCAACACTGAGAGGTTTTGTGGGGAGGAAGTCGCTAGCAAAACTGCGATCTGACGAACAGAAACATCTCATAAGAGTTAGCCTGGAGGCGAGGTGACCAGGGGCACAGAAGCCGGGTGATTTAACGGGTAGAGTCAATGATACAGTTGTGTAGTGAACGTTCACGTTCTTATCTGGGGAGATCTGTTTAGCTTGCTGCTGTGAAACTGTCTGCGTGGCCCCTGACTCATAAGTAGGTCCAACGCGTTAGCAACCATCGTGGGGATAGAAAAATTGGTGGAACACACCAGTGCCTCGGTTAGTAATGGCCAAGGTGATTAAACAGAAGTCAGCAGATGGCATAGTAGCCCAATGTCAAGATTAATACCTTGGACAGGGTAAAGGCCTGAATCCAAACGCTATGAGTTAAAAGGCAGGGCTAGCCTACCGATAGGTTTCCAGCCAGGGTTAAAATTGAGGTTGCGCACTGCCGTGACACCCAACTTAAAACCTGCTCGACACTTTTGTTGGCTAGGGGTTTATTACGGATAGAGAACCACCCATTGCGGACCTGTATGATGGGTGGTGTGGGGGCCGGTAGCTAGAAGCTACCGGCTACCCGATTTAGCCTCTATAGTTAGCTGGCAATGACCGATAGACATCTTGCGCGACCTCCTTTGAAAAACCGCAGAACTCAGCAATTTGACTAATAACAGGTAACTTCAGTTTTTCACGGTATTTAAGTTTGTTGGGCAATTTCTTGCTGTAAACACCATTCTTTTTAAGACTCACTCCGTATGGAATATTTGAAAGCTGATACTGCATAAGTAGTAGCCTAAACGTCAGGTGCTGAGAAAAAAAGCCGGTTGGCGTGGATTTTTCAAACTCTTTCCAAAGAATTGATAGCCCACCTTTGCTTTTGTACTGTTCTTGTAGTGATCTTTTGACTAGCCCACGATCAGTGAAAATCACAGACAAAATACGATTATTCGGTAACGCAATTGTAAGTGCCCAATGTGGGTGTGAAACATCCACAAGGCCGAATCCCTCATCCTGGCTTGGATTTTTAATAATGAATACCGAACCAAAAGGATAGGGCATAAAAAAGAACTTATCTTCAATGAGATGTTTAAAGGCATGTTTAATGACATCATGCCCTATGGTGGAAAATTGCTCCAAGAGCATTGGGCCTTTTTCCGGTTTTGCTCGATCTTCAGGTAACGACGAATCAATAACAGACAAGCAATACCGTATTTTCAGAGCCCACAAGTAGTACTCTTGTTCAGTTGCCATACCCAGACGAACCTTCGACTCTAGCCTACTAAAAATTTCCGAGTTGCATTTCTTGCAGGCTGGGACAATTACTCGGCAGTACTGATTTTTAGTTTTATTAATCATCTGCAAATTCTGATCTTTTAGATCAAAATGCCTCTGCAGCCACCGAGGAATGATGTGCTCTTTGGTGTCACCAGGTTGTTCACAAAATACGCAGGGCTTCATTTCGATTTTACAAGGTTAACGCCGGCCACAGCGGTGAGTTAACCTGTCACTTTTTGTGCGGGGTTTTGCACAAAAGTGACAGGTTGACGAGTCCGTTACTGGCCCTTGGTACGCCCAGCATAGGCGTAGACTAATGGGGTGAAAGTTCCCAATACGAGGATCACCGTTTAATAGTTTCCATTACATGTTAACTACCAGTAAATGGCAATTGCAATACCGCGAGGTCTTGTGGGGAGGAAGCCGCTAGTAATACTAGGAGCTGGCGAACAGAAACATCTCATAAGAGTTAGCCTGGAGGCGAGGTGGCCAGGGGCACCGAAGACGGGTGATCTAGCGGGTAGAGTCAGTTATGTAGTTGTGTAGTGAAAGTTCACGTTCTTATCTGGGGAGGACTGTTTAGATTGCTGCTGTGAGGCTGTCAGCGTGGCCGCTGACTCATAAGTTGGCCCAACCCGCTAGCCACCATCACGGGGATAGAAAAAATGGTGGAACACCTCAGCGGCTCGGTCAGTAATGGCCGCGGTGACTAAACAGAAGTCAGTCGACGGTATAGTAGCTAAATGCCAATATTAATACCTTGGACATGGTGAAGGCCTGAACCTAAATCCACGAGTTAAAAGGAAAGGCTAGACCACCGATCTGTTTCCAGTTGGATAAAGTTGAGGTGGCGCACTGCCATGACATTCAACTAAAGTGAAGAGCTACTCGACACTATCGTTGGGTAGAGATTCATTGCGGATAGGGAACCGCCCATTGCGGTCCCGCACGATGGGGGTGTGGGGGCCGGTAGCTAGAAACTACCGGCTACCCGATTTATAGCTTTATCACAAATTTGTCAGACTCTAGCTTCTTCGAGACAAGGTCAAAAACTTTGTAGCGAAGTTCATCTGACACTTGAACAAGCAAGCCCAACGTCTGTTTATCTGAGAAATACTCGTACTGGATGATTTTGTTTAATCCAGTATCAAGGCACTCAAGGGTTGTTCCATCGGTGGCGCTGACACAAGCGCTTACCCCTTCAGATTTAGGGCTAATCTCCACATATATGTAGTCGGATGTCGATTCATTTGTTTGATCATCATATGTTTTAAGAATGCGATGATTAATAATTTGAGAGTTATTGTCCGGAAGTAACCATGTAGGTTCCTCTCCGATTTGACTTAAGAAAAGTAGGTTTCGAAGGGTTCGGCTATATCCCCCAGACTTTAAAACGCCGTCACGCTTTGAATAGACACGTATATACTGGATTCCTTTGTCTCGAATTGTTTCTACATCTGAAAGCTCGATTATTTCTTTAGTTTCTTTGTCAGGAGTTGCGATTTCTATCGTATTTCTCCTTGTGTTTTTCGTTATCTCTTGAAAGATAAAAAAAACCCCAATTAATGAAGTAATCAATAAGAGTAGAAAGAGTATTGAATTAACTCTGTTGATTGTTAGAAATATCTTATTATTTTCCATATCTATCCTTGGTTATAACGACTACAAAAGGGATGGCTGAAGCGTAGCGTAGGCCGTCTTGCGAAGGGCCAAAGTCCCGCAGCAACCTGCTTTTACTTGGTACGCCCAGCATGGACGCGGACTAGTGGGTAAAAGCCCCCTGTAGGAAGATCACCATTTAATGGGCTCCATTAAATGCTAACTACTAGCGAATGGCAACTGTAACACCGGGAGGTCTTGTGGGGAGGAAGCCGCAAGCAAAACTACGAGCTGATGAACAGAAATATCCTATAAGGATTAGTCTGGGGGCGAGGTGGCCAAGGGCACGGAAGCTGGTTGATCTAACGTGTAGAGTCAATGATGCAGTTGTGTAGTGAACGTTCACGTTCTTATCTGGGGAGATCTGTTTAGCTTGCTCCTGTGAAGCTGTCAGCGTGGCCGTTGACTTATAAGTAGGCCCAGCCCGCTAGCCACCATCGTGGGGTAAACAAAAGTGGTGGGGCATAGCAGCGCTTCGGTCAGAAATGCCAAGGTGATTAAACAGAAGTCAGCCGACGGCATAGTAGACAAATGCCAAGATTAGTATCTTGGAAATGGTAAAGGCCTGAACCCAAAATCCACGAGTTAACAGACAGGCCTAGCCTGCCGGTAGGTTTCCAGTCGGATAAAGCTGAGGTAGCGCACTGCCATGACATTCACCTCAAATGAATAGCTACTCGACACTATAGTGGGTTATAGATTCATTACGAATAGGGAACCGCCCATTGCGGACCCGCACGATGGAGGGAGGGCCAGTAGCTAGAAACTACCGGCTACCCGATTTATAAGATTTTACCTAAACAGAACCCTATCAAAATCAGACCAAAGAGAAACAAATAATGTTTGTGTCTAAAATTTGTTAGAAGCCATTTTACATTCATTTCTGGCGCAGAATATTTGTAGTGTCTCGTTACTCTATGTTCATTTTGACTTGCATATACACATAGTTCAATTACTAGCAACAATGAAGAAACGGCAACTACAAAGAAAATGAGAAGAGATATCCCAATCCAACCGTGTTCTTGAGGTAACCCTTTAAATAAAAGAGGTACTAGTTTTGGAGCCTGCCAAAATATTGCTAATGCTGATGTCGGTATAGCCCAAAACAGTAGTCTGGCGCGAGATGTTGGAAATAGCTTGTCAATACCTCTGACTTTCTCTTCTGTACCTGACATAGTCATAGCTTCTTCTCTGATTGCTTATAACGGTGTATTCAAAAGCAGCCGCATAATATCCTGATATTTTGTTGCTTTTGATCACAGGCGTAAACTACTCAAATCAACAAGATAACGTTCTATTACTGTGGATATGTGCGGCTGCTTTTGATCTTCGAAATAGAGAGCACATAAAAACAACAGGATGCACATAAAAGCAGCAAGATGAAGCCTCTAGGGATGACTATTGATTCTGGGTTCCAAACTGAAAAGCAGTAATGAATACCAGTCTTAACGACCATTTTTATACGCAACTGAAATTTATAAAAGCGTGAGCAGCGAAAAATATAGGCACAAAAATAATCTTATTGGATTTTATTCAGTTTGTTTTGGTGTCAAAGCTGCGTAAAATCGGTGGATATTTATCGGTATTTGGGTCGTTATTGAACAGTCTTCTAAAGGCCGATGACCAAAGCGATTCGAGAGAATCAAGAATTTTCTAAAAGAACTATTCCCTCAAAGGAGAACGGTAGCGTGATGTAAAAGTAAGCAAAAGGCGCTGACCCAAGGTGGTGGAACACCTAGGGCCAGCTAACCAAATTGATACTATGACTATCAAAATGGCTATATGGATCATACGCTAGAAACCCGCTCGTCTTCAATAAAGTGGAGTCCATTCAGCAGTTTGGGGCATGTTCCCTGGCTCTGGAAGCGTTGCGTCTGCCTTTTCTACCTCTATGCCTACCGTTCTCGCGCTCCACCTGATACTTCCTTAAAAGTTACTTTCAAATCCTTCCATTAAGGGAGGTCTACGCATGGTTTGAGTATTCATAGGAAGCAATTATGTTGATCTTAAAGCGCCGGACGGGTGAAAACTTACGGATTGGAGCGAACGTCTCAATCACGGTATTGGAAGTTAAGGGTAACCAAGTAAAGATAGGCATACGTGCCCCCAAATCTCTACCTGTTCACCGTGAGGAAATCTATAGACGTGTCCAAAAGGAGATGGTGTTGGAGGGGGGCGTTGGTTGAGATTATGGAGCGCCGCGAAGCAGCGGCGCGCGCAAAACGTGCACAAGATAAGCTGTCCCGCGGAGGGCCGAAGGCTCGTAGCATCCTGCCCGGCTTTGTTAAATTCAGCTAAACTTGATGACTGATAACAGGTTCTTATTTCTATCTCTGAACTTTATTCGAATGGGCTTTTGCTTGCATTTTGGCTGATCAAAAAACAAACCATGCAACCGAATACCATACAGTTCAACTTGCATGCCTACTATCTGTTCCTGGCTTTCCAGCGGAGCTACAGAGATAACCTCTTTAACCTGAAAGTCTTCTTTAATAGACATGGATATCTTTAGATCTAAATAATCATTAATTTTCTTGCCAGAGAAAACAAGTGCTGCCAGAACATCTTTGTCAAGGGCAGACTCATAACTAAAAAAGTCAATTATTCCCAAATATGTTTTTAAGTACCATCGATAGAACCTATCCGTATCTATATGCTTGGTGTGGATAGACTGTCTTTTCTTGGCACTATCACCATATTTAAACGACCTATCGTGGCAGTATTTTAAGGCCATCCCGAAATTGATGGCCTCATCATCATAGATTGAAAGTGAAGAGTTATGTCTTTGGCACAAACAATTTCGAGTTAATGATTTTTTAGCAACTATTTTACTCTGCCCGCCAAAAAACGGGGCGTTATACACGTGGATCATCTTCTCGCTAAACAAGCCTTTCGTAATGTAGTGTTCGCTAGATTGCGTCGTGCAACACGCAGAAACGTTATTTGCCCAGCACTTCATGCTTTACTCGAATTTAACATTTATATAGTAATCATTATGAGCACTATTATCATGATTACCACCCTGGAATCAATCTACCGAAGAAATGTGTAAAACCTTGAGGGATCAATAAATTACCTACAAGCTTGAACTCTTGTTCCAAATGCAAAAATGAACACTTTACTCTCTATCCCCAGTGAATAGTCTTTCTCTAACTCACTGTTAGACGGAAAGCTTCAATCAATCAGAATCCTTATAAAAAATAACAGCCAACAAGCCGATTGAAAATCATGTTGATTTCTTATCAGGTACTTAGGAGGGTTGAAAAATTGAGCGGTGCTTGAAGCGTTTCATCGCGCTTTAGGTGTATACCACTTCGGTTAAGCTGATTTTGGAGCTGATAAACCCATAAGCGAAGCAGGTACATTGCGCACCTACTCGGGCTCTGAAGTTGATAGAAAATCGGAAGGCACTAGGGCTAGAAGGGGTTGTTTGATTTATATCAAAAAAAAGAAAAGGGGGCAGAGCCCCCTTTTTTAAATCAGATCCGCTCTTTATCGGAGCGGATTATCAGAATCGTTAGAGATTGCTGATTTCTTCTAGCTGTTGTTGCAGACGTTCTTGGGCACCTTTCATTTCCGCGAGTTTGTCCTTTTCCTTGGCAACAACGGCTTCGGGGGCTTTGTCCACAAACTTGGGATTGTTGAGCTTGCCTTCAACTCGTGCGAGTTCTTTGGACAGTTTATCAATCTCTTTTTGTAGACGGGCGCTCTCGGCTTTAACGTCGATTAGGCCGGCCATGGGTACCAGCAATTCCATATCGCCTACCAGGGCCGTGGCAGAGGCTGGTGCAGCTTCTCCACTTTCCAGCCAGGTGATTTCTTCGAGGCTCGCCAGTTTGATCAGCAGGCTACGGGCTTGCTCCAGCAGTTCTTGGTCACGGCTGGAACCGCCGCGCAGGATCAGTGGGATTTTCTTCGCTGGGGAAATATTCATTTCACCGCGGATATTACGCACCCCTTCGATCACCTGCTTCAACCAGGCAATGGCCGCTTCCGCCTCTTCATCGACTTTGTTGGCGTTGGGCTCTGGGTAGTGCTGCAACATAATGGTTTCGCCCTCGGCGCCGGCCAGGGTTTTTACGCGCTGCCAGATTTCCTCGGTGATGTAGGGCATCAGTGGGTGTACAAGGCGCAGAATCGTTTCCAATACGCGGATCAGGGTGCGACGGGTTCCCTTCTTCACCGCGTCGGAAGCGTTGTCGTCCCACAGTACCGGCTTGGACAGTTCCAGGTACCAGCTGCAGTACTCGCTCCAGATAAAGTCGTACAACGCTTGGGAGGCGAGGTCAAAGCGGTAGCTGTCCATCGCCTCACGCACAGTAATTTCGGTGCGTTGCAGCTGAGAAATAATCCAGCGGTCGGCAACGGTTAGTTCAAAGTCACTGCTGTTGTCCTGGCCGCAATCGTGTCCTTCACAGTTTTGCAGCACATAGCGGGAGGCATTCCAAATTTTGTTACAGAAGTTGCGGAAGCCCTCAATGCGTCCGACATCAAACTTGATGTCGCGGCCGGTAGAGGCGAGAGAGTAGAAGGTGTAACGCAGGGCGTCAGTGCCGTAGGACTCGATGCCTTCGGGGAATTCCTTGCGGGTTTGTTTCTCAATTTTCTCCTGCAGGTGCGGTTGCATCATGCCGGTAGTGCGCTTCTGCACCAAGCTTTCCAGGTCGATACCGTCGATCAGGTCGATGGGGTCCAGCACGTTGCCCTTCGACTTGGACATCTTTTGGCCGTGGCTATCGCGCACCAGACCGTGAACATACACGGTGCTAAACGGTACTTCCTTCTTGAAGTAGAGGGTTAGCATCATCATGCGTGCAACCCAGAAGAAAATAATATCGAAGCCGGTGACCAGTACGGAGCTGGGGTGGAAGGCTTTCAGTGCTTCGGTATCTTCTGGCCAGCCCAGGGTGCCGAAGGTCCACAGGCCGGAGGAGAACCAGGTGTCGAGTACGTCGTCATCCTGACGCAGGTTGATGTCAGATCCCAGGTTGTGCTTCTCGCGCACTTCCTCTTCACTGCGGCCCACGTACACTTTACCGTCCTTATCGTACCAGGCGGGGATGCGGTGTCCCCACCACAGCTGGCGGGAAATACACCAGTCCTGGATATCGCGCATCCAGGAGAAGTACATATTTTCGTAGTTTTTTGGTACAAAATTGACGCTGCCGTTTTCTACGGCGGCGATGGCTTCATCGGCCAGAGGTTGGGTTTTTACATACCACTGGTCGGTAAGCCAGGGCTCGATCACGGCGCCGGAGCGGTCCCCGTGGGGTACCTTGAGGGTGTGGGGCTCTACTTTTTCCAGCAGGCCGAGGGCGTCCAGGTCATCGACAATTTGGGTGCGCGCGGCAAAGCGCTCCATGCCCCGGTATTTTTCTGGTACTGCGTCGTTCAGGTTGGCGTCGGCATCGAGAATATTAATCATCTCGAGATTGTGACGCTGTCCCATTTCGTAGTCGTTAAAGTCGTGTGCCGGAGTGATTTTTACACAACCGGTGCCGAATTCGCGATCGACATAATCGTCGGCGATGATGGGGATTTCACGGTCGGTCAGAGGCAACTTGATGGTTTTGCCGATGAGCTTTTTGTAGCGCTCGTCTTCGGGGTGTACCGCTACAGCGGTGTCGCCGAGCATGGTTTCCGGGCGGGTGGTGGCCACCACCAAATGGCCGGAGCCATCGGAAAGCGGGTAGCGGAAGTGCCACAGGTGGCCCTGCTTTTCTTCATTGAGCACTTCCAGGTCGGAAATGGCTGTATGGAACTTGGGGTCCCAATTGACCAGGCGCTTACCGCGATAGATCAGGCCGTCTTCATACAGTTTGACAAAGACTTCCTGGACCGCTTTGTAGAAGCCGTCGTCCATGGTGAAACGCTCGCGGGACCAGTCGGGACTGGCGCCGAGTCGGCGCAACTGGCGGGTGATGGTGCCGCCGGATTTTTCTTTCCACTCCCACACTTTTTCAATGAACTTGTCACGGCCCAGGTCGTGGCGGGAGACTCCCTCTGCCGCCAGTAATCTTTCTACAACCATTTGCGTGGCGATACCGGCATGGTCGGTGCCCACTTGCCACAGGGTGTTGTCCCCCTGCATGCGGTGGTAGCGGATCAGGGCATCCATGATGGACTCCTGGAAACCGTGCCCCATATGCAGACTGCCGGTGACGTTTGGCGGTGGGATCATAATGGAGTAGGGCTTGGCTTCTGTGTCGCCGGAAGGCTTAAAGTAGCCGCTCTCCTCCCAGGTCTTGTACCACTGCTGTTCTATGGCGTTGGGCTGGTATGTTTTGTCCATGCGGGTGGGAAACCTTGTGTTGACTGACTGCGGGCGCAGCATTTTGGCTCAGGGTAGCCTGGCGATTGCTTTGTCTGCGCGGAAAAGGCGGCAATTATACCGTTGGGAATATGGTGGGCAAAAGGCGGGTTTGGGGCTAAATCGCAATCAGTCCCAGATCTCCAGGCCGTCGACGACTTTTTCAATCTGCGCGCGCAGCTTTCGTTCCAGCGGTGGGAGCTGTTGTGCCACCAATTCTTCGATCAGGGCATCTCGCTGGCGTTCTTTCTCCGAGGGCTCCAGTTTCTCAGCGGGGCCTTCCCGCTCCGCCAGGGCCTGCGCCATCACCAGTGCCTGGGTGCGGGTGCCGGCACTGGTAGCGTCGATGGCCTCGGGCTTGTCTGGGACTTGCTTTTCGCTCGCGGGGATACGGCCGCCGGTTAAGCGTGAGCGTATGTGGGCTGGCAAAAAGGGATTCTCGGGAGCAGGTTTGGCGCTCTCCTGGGAGGCCGCTTCGGCGGAGGCGGCATCTTGTTCAGTTTGCCCATTGGTCGACTGGGGGGCACTCTCCGGATGCTGATCGTCTTCAATAGATGGGTTGCCGGAGGGAGCTTGTGCCTGGGGCTTTTCTGCTTCACTCGAGAGGTTTTGCAGGGGGCGCAATAGAGCCAGGTCTGATTCCGCCAGCTGAACATCGCGATTCTCGGGAAGCTGCTCATCAATCGGGGCGAATAAAATCGGTAGATCTGTCTGTTCTAGAGGCACTTCTTCCTCAACCCCTTTTTCCACGGCCTCTTCCTTCACCGAGGGGAGAGATGCCTCGGAGCCAGCCTGTAGCTGTGGCTCAGCGGAAAGAAAAGCCATATCTGCAGGAGAGGTCGGTTTTTGTACTTGCGGCTTGGCCGAGCCGGCTATCTGATTGAGCAGGGGGATTTCCTCGAGGTCATCACTGTTGAGGAGATCGTGCAGTGAATTCAGCTCATCGAGAAGTTCGCTGGACTGCTTGCGAGGTTGTCCGCGTTGCTTGTGCTTGTTCTTTCGACCGGACATGGGGTAGTCAGTGATTACAGGCTTTGGTTGATCTTATGGGATTGTAACGGATATCCGCGATCGCGAAAGTGACTAAATCGTGATCGTGAGCGCTGCAGGGAGTGGGTTTCCTGTACAACGATTTCGGCATGGCGCTCAAAGCGGCTGAACCAGTTGGGGACTTTGCGGCAAAGGTTGATGAGTAAACCGTGGTGAACACCCGGATCCTCACCGCAGTTAACCTCAATGGCGGCTTGCTCTCCCTTTGCCTGGCTGGCGTGGGGCAGGAAACTATCCTCGCGAAAGGTCCACAGCAGTTGATCGAGCTGTTCTGCGCGCTCCTGGTTGTCGACCGCCAGCAAAACTCGTAAGCCACTGCGATAGGCCTTTTCCGCCAGGCGGCAGGCGAAGAGATCCGCTTGCTGGGCTTGGTCGGAGGCGAGGATGTAAAAATCGATTCGGGTCATGCTGGTTTACATTTGTACTGTGACGACAACGGCCCACAAGGGGCCGTTTCGTCAGCCACTCGGGGGCGGCTATTGTGCGCTCTTAGCACTTATTTTCCCAGCAGGTATTCCACCAGAAGGGGGACTGGACGGCCTGTGGCACCTTTGGCTGCGCCGGATTTCCACGCGCTGCCGGCGATGTCCATATGTGCCCAGTTGTACTCTTTGGCAAAACGGGACAGGAAGCATGCCGCGGTAATAGAGCCAGCTTCGCGGCCACCGATATTTTGCATGTCGGCAAAGTTGGAATCCAGGGAGGGCTGGTACTCGTCCCACAGGGGCATTTGCCAAGCGCGGTCACCGCTGGTCTCGCCGGCTTTGAGTAGGTCCTGAGCGAGCGCTTCATTGTTGGCGTAGAGGCCGGTGGCATGGTGGCCCAGTGCGATCACACAGGCTCCGGTGAGGGTGGCGATGTCGATCACCGCGCGGGGCTTGTACTTGCCCGCATAGGTGAGAGCATCACAGAGTACCAGGCGACCCTCGGCATCGGTATTGAGGATCTCAATCGTCTTGCCGGACATAGAGGTGACGATATCACCGGGCTTGCTGGCGCGGCCGCTGGGCATATTCTCTGCGGCGGCCACCAGGCCCACCACATTGATGGCCGGCTGTAGCTCAACCAATGCGTTGATCACACCGAAGACGCTGGCGGCGCCGCCCATGTCGTATTTCATCTCGTCCATGGCCTGGCCGGGTTTGATGCTGATGCCGCCACTGTCGAAGGTGATGCCCTTGCCCACGAGCACGATGGGTTTCTCGCTGGTTTTGCCGCCTTTGTAGTGCATGGCGATCAGGGCTGGGGGTTCGTCGCTGCCCTTGGCTACGCTGAGTAATGCACCCATGCCCAGGGTCTTCATTTTTTTCTCGTCGAGAATGGTGGTTGTCAGCTTGGTGTGTTTTTTGGCCAGTGCGCGGGCCTCGGAAGCCAGATAGTTCGGGGTGCAAATATTTCCAGGCAGGTCGCCCAGTTCACGTGCCACGTTGCTGCCCACTGCCTGGCCCGCGCCGATCTCCATGCCCTTTTGGATGGCTTTGAGTTGCTTGCGTTCAGGGGCGTGCAGGGTGAACTTTGTCAGCGGGTAGGGCTTGGCATCGGTGAGACACTGGGTGAAACGATAGGTGGCCAATCCCGCGGCCAGGGCAATTTGCTGGGCTTGCCAGGTTTTATCGGCACCTTCCACCTCCAGTTCACACAGATAGCTGGTGGCATCTTTGAACCTTTTAACCGCCGTGGCGCTGGTACTGGCCAGTTTGCGAAATTCCACCTGGGTGATATCGCCCTTGCCGGTGCGCACAACCAACACGCGTTCACTGGGGCCATCCAGCAGGTCGATCAACTGGGTGCTGCCGGGTTTTACGCCCAGGTCGCCGCGCTTGAGAATTTTGCTGATAACGCCCTTGCTAAGCTGGTCGAGAGCTTTTCCGCTAGGGCTTAAGCCGTTTTTGGCATCCGCTGAAATAATGGAACAGGCTGCGCGCTGCTTGGCGATATCCGAGACCTTTGCGGAGAACTGCATTTTTCGCTTTCCTTAAAATCTGACAATAGATTGCATGGCTCTGGGCCGAGACATAGCAAGAATTTTTAGTGATAATGCGTCGCACAAGTTTAACCTGCTCGCTTATGGATTGCTGTAGCCAATGGGAAACTTGTTCAGTTTGAGTCCAGATTTCGTCACACCGCTGTCACCAAGGAATTCGTTCGCACTGTGATTATTTTCCGCTATCTCTGCCGTGAGCTGCTGTTTGCCACGCTGGCAGTCAGCGCAGTTCTGCTGTTAATGGTGATGAGTGGCCGATTTGTGAAATACCTTGCGGAGGCTGCTGCAGGGGATATTTCGGCTAATATCCTTTTTTCCCTGATGGCATTCCGCCTGCCGGGGTTCCTTGAATTAATCTTGCCGCTGGGATTATTTGTGGGAATCCTGCTGGCCTATGGGCGTCTCTATGTAGAGAGCGAAATGACGGTGCTGCACGCTTGTGGTTTCAGCGAGTGGCGCCTGTTGTTTTATACCATGGCGCCGGCTATGGCCGTGGCTTTGTTCGTGGCCTCTATGAGTTTGTACCTTACTCCCGCCGGTGCAGAGCGCTCCAACCTCATGCTCAATGCGGAAAAGGCTCGCAACGAGTTTGATCACCTGGTACCTAAGAAATTTATATCCACCAGCGGTGGCCAGGCGGTGTATTACGCCGAGGCCCTGAGCGAAGATAAGTCCACCATGTTGGGGGTGTTTCTCGCTGAGCTGGGAGCCACCGATGCGGAGACAGAAGCGAATCACCAGGTGGTGATTCGCGCTCGTGAGGGCGTGCAGCAAGTCGATCAAGAAACAGGACTGCGCTACCTGGTATTACGTGATGGGTATCGTTATGAAGGTATTCCAGGGCAGCGGGAATACCGGCAGATGGCATTTTCCAGCTACGAAGTCTTGATGGAGGCGCCTCAGCTGCGCAACCGTTGGCGCGACCAAATGGAGTCGGCACCTACTCTACAGCTGGTCGGTAGCGATGACCCGAAGGAAACGGCCTTTCTTTACTGGCGCCTGAGCTTGCCGGTGTTGGTGCTTGTGGTTGCCGTATTGGCGGTGCCACTGTCGCGCACCAACCCCCGTCAGGGGCGCTTTATCAAAATGTTTCCCGCCATACTCTTGTATCTCATTTACCTGGTAGTTTTACAGGGGGTTCGCGGGGCTATTGAGGATGGCAAGTACACCAACCCAGCGGTGATCTGGCTGGTACATCCGCCGTTCCTTCTTATCGGACTTTTGCTCCTGGCGATGAGGAATTGGCGTCGCAAACCCAGACCGTTGCCGGAAGGTGTTAAGGAGTCGGCCGATGCTTAAATTGGATTTGTACATTGGTCGTACCATTGCCTTGGCGGTTTTTGTGGTACTGCTTATCATTCTCGGCCTCGATATTATCTCTGCTATCGTGGACCAGCTGGGCGATCTCAAGAAAGACTATGGCTTTGCTGAGGCCGTGCAGTACGTTCTGTGGAAGCTGCCCGCGCGCATCTACGAGCAGCTGGGTTTCTCGGCTTTGGTAGGCTGTATGGTGGGGCTCGGGACACTTGCCGGAACCAGTGAGCTCACGGTGATGCGCGCTGCCGGTGTATCTATAGGCCGAATTGCCTGGGCGGTGATGAAGCCGATTATCCTGCTTATTTTTATCGGCTTGGCCCTGGCTGAATTTGTGATTCCCAAGACCAATATCATCGCTGAGAGCAATAAAGCGCGGGCCCTGGGTGAACTCGAGGCGAGCGGTCTGGAAAGTGGATTATGGCTAAAAGACAGCGGTGAATTTGTACACTTCAATGCCGCCCTGCCGGATGGCGAACTCTATGGTGTCACGCGCTACAATTTTGCCGACAACCGCGAACTTAAGTGGGTGGAGTTTTCTGAAAGGGGGCACTTCCAAAGAAAGCAGTGGCAACTGGAGAACAGCCGCAGCACCAGGTTCCAGGAGGAAAATACACAAAGTGAAGTGCTGCCAACAAGCGTTTGGAAGGCGGAAATTTCCCCGGAGCTGTTTGCGCTCATAGTGCCTCTACCCTCGGATCTGTCGCCGCGTAGCCTTTGGGCTTACGGTACGTTCCTAGACCGCAAAGGTGAGGACTCCGGTCGCTACTGGCTGGAGTTTTGGAAGAAGCTGTTGCAGCCGCTGACCATTGCTAGCTTGGTGATGGTGGCAATTTCCTTCATTTTTGGTCCGCTTCGTGAAGTCACCACAGGCCTCAGAGTCTTCACCGGTATCATGGTAGGGATTATCTTCCAGACGGTGCAGGGGATGCTTGGTCCCTCATCACTGGTGTTTGGCTTCCCTCCGCTGCTCGCTGTTTTGGCCCCTGTGTTGCTGTGCTTTGCTGCGGGCTGGCTGTTACTCAGGCGAGCCCGCTGAAGCGCTTACTTCTTCCTCTTGGGCAGCACACGTACCTGCGATTCAGAAATCAGGTCGTGCCAGCTGGCTTTGTCCGACCGGGCCCAGGCGGAAAAATAGCCGAGCCCCAGGCAGGCAATAGATAGCGGAGCGACGATGGCTCGCAGGATACATTGGCGCCAAGTGAGCTGTACCCCGTCCGGGTTGGCTAAAATCAGGCGCCAAGCACGCATGCCAACGGTCTGCCCGGCTACACGCCAGGACCAGAAAAAATAGCCGGCGATGACCGCCACAGCCCCCAACTGATAGATCGGACCGCCCACGCAGGGGCGGTAATCCATGGCTTCCGGCTGGCAATTCAATCCACCCAGTACTGACGCGATGGGCAGGGCAATAAAGCCGTAAACCATCATCAATCCCATCAGGATCAATAAGTCGTACATCAGTGCTGCTAAGCGCCGGCGAATACTGGCAATCGGCAGCTCTGGAAATGAGGAAGGGGTCTTCGAGGTGCTCACGGCTATCTCCGCCAAATTCAATTGGCGGAGATTCTAACAAACCTGGAGGAGGGCAAGGATAAGTCGTCTGCCAGAGTTAAAATTCGTACTCGAAGGAAACCTTGAACTTATCGTCAGATAGGCTGATCCCGTAATCGACCGAATTGCCTATCTTGCCGCTATTAGTGGTATAGCGCAGCAGGCTCCGCTGAACCGTGCGCTTGTTGCGCTGCTTGTAGGTTTCCCAGCCTATCTTGAGGATTTTTGATAGCGCTCTACCGCCCGAGGTTGGGCGATACTCACTGGGGTAAGTATGCATTTGCAGCCATTGGTAATTGAGGCGCCGCTGTGTACTGTTCATGGAATTATTGCGGAGAAAGTCTGCGGCCTGAAACAGTGCGGCATTGTCCATAGCGAATGCACTGTCGCTAAAAAACAAATTCACCGATTGTGTATTCAGAGCTTGCTGGGAATCGGGAATAAATAATTCATCGGCGGTGCAGAAGCAGCAGGTGGGTAATAAGAGCAATCCAGTGGCCTTGGCTAAGGCATTGCTCGGTCTGATTCTGAAACTGCAGAGTGCCATTATTTCTACCCCAGGGTGTTACATCTCATTTGGATAGCCGCAAGCGGTCGTTAAATTTATTATGGGACACCCAAATCAAAGCGTTGCCCCATAGAAAATAGGCGGCTTCTACTACTTCACTTACTGGACAGTCGGAAATTAAGAGGTATTTCCCGGAAAGCCGCATGGATTGGATGCTTTTCTATTTTTGTCCAAGCAGTCGGGCCTGTGAGTAGCGGGACGACAATGTTTTTTTATTATTATTTTGATATGGCCACACAAAAGTTAATGAAAAATTAGTATTGAAGTGAAGCCTATTTAATTAAGTCGGTAGCGGATTCGACGGGACCTAAATACTGGGGTGTCGCTGGAAATATCTATACTGCATATTTGGCGCCACGCATTTATTCAATCAGTGTTGTGTGGCAAAGGGCGAAATTGCCCGATCAGTATCAGTGAGGCGGGTTTGTTTGTTACGGGGTTGATGGGTTCGCGTAATGAAGAAAGCGTCAAACCGTTTTCACAAAACAGGTTGACCCAGCTGGCGAGAGTGCGGAAATACCAGGGCGCCGCTTCCTGAAAATTGCCGTCTATACCCTCCCAGCTACCGGGTCGCCAACCATCGTGGTAGCCCTCGTCACCACAGGAGGTGAGTGGATGCAGGGTTTGCACAAGAAAATAGCCCTGCGGATTTAGCAGAGAGCGGGCTCTGCTGAAGACAGCATTTGTGGCTTCCCGGCCGATGAGTGAGAAGTTGCATACGAGTACATCGAATTTATGCCCAAAGGCTTGTGGTTGGAGATCTTCGTAGCGCAGAGTGCAAAAGTGTTGTCGTACTTGCCCGCGACGTTTGGCTTCAGCGATTAATTCTGCGACGCCATCGATACCACAGACCTCTATCCCCTCTGCCGCCAGGCAGCGGGCGAGCCAGCCTTCACCACAGCCAATATCAAGCACATTGGTGGGGTTGTGTGTCAGGATGGCCTCCATAATGGCGCGGTCGGTGGCTAGCCTACGGCTGGGTATCGCCGCTCGATCTATAACCCTGACCCACGCCTTTGCATTGCTGTGCCAACTTTGCAGGACTTTAATGTCGCTGAATTCGTAATCCTTCACCTTTACCATTGCAGATCCCTGTAATTTTATTCGTGTTGAGTGTACCGTCGTGTGAAATCCAGCTGCAAAGGTGCTGAGGTCCCATGTCCACTCAAATGGTGTTTGATTATGTGATCGTAGGTGCCGGCTCTGCCGGCTGTGTATTGGCCAACCGGTTAAGCGCTGATGAGCAGCACCGGGTTTGTCTATTGGAGGCGGGGCCACCGGATCGTAGCCCACTGATCTCCATGCCCCTGGGGATAGGAATGCTGCTCTCGGGCACTAACTATAATCTCCACCACTTCACTGAACCACAGCAACACTTGCATAAGCGGCGCCTGTTTTGGCCGCGAGGCCGGACTCTCGGTGGTAGTAGCTCTATTAATGCAATGGTCTACATTCGTGGTCAAGGTGAGGACTATGATGCCTGGGAAGCCACCGGTAATCCGGGCTGGGGATGGCGCGATATCCTGCCTTATTTCTTAATGGCCGAGGGCAATGAGCGTGGTAGCGATGCTCACCATAGTGGCTATGGCCCACTTACCGTTAGCGACCTGAAGTGGAAGACCGAGTCTGGCCATGCATTCTTGCGTGCAGCGCAGTCTGCGGGACACCGAGCAAATAGTGATTTTAACGGCGGTCATCAGAGTGGCGTTGGTTTTTACCAGGTCACTCAGCGAAGAGGGCGGCGATGCTCGGCAGCCGCAGCCTATTTACACCCGATAAAGAAGCGCCCTAATTTACGTGTGCTAACTCGCAGTCCTGTGGCACGCCTGATACTGAAAGGTGATAGGGCAGTGGGGGTGGAGTTACTCAATGGCAAAAAAATCCTGGCCAATAAGGAAGTATTGCTCAGCGCCGGAGCAATCCAGACTCCGCACCTACTACTGCTCTCGGGCATTGGTCCTCAAGAGGAGTTACGCAAATTTAATATTCTGCTACAGAATCACCTGCCGGGGGTGGGTAAAAACCTCCAGGACCATTTGGATATCACTCAGGTGGTGGAAACTTCGGCTCCAGTTACTTTTGCCAATGACTTGTGGGCGAAACTGAAGCATGCGGTGCGTGCGCCTGAATGGTTCTTCCTGAATCGTGGTCCAATTACCAGTAATGTCGCTGAAGCTGGTGGCTTCGCCAGTTCAACCTTGGCTCATGGCCGCCCAGATGTACAGTTCCACTTCTCTGCAGTGCCAACTTTTGATCATGGTTTCAATAAGCAATCGGGGTATGGTTACTCGCTGCACGCATGTGCATTGCGTCCCAAAAGCCGCGGTGAAGTAACGCTCAATACCGAGGATCCAAAGACACTGCCGAGTATCCAGCCCAATTATCTGAGTGATCCAGAGGATATGCAGGTGATGCTTGAGTCGTTCGAAATGGCTCGGGACATCATCCATCAGGAAGATCTACAGCGTTACCAGAAGCGCCTCTGGTTACCGGAACAGAAGCTCACCAGCAAGGCTTCCATCAAGCACTACATTCGTCAGCATGCCGAGACGATTTATCACCCGGTGGGAACTTGTAAGATGGGCAATGATGATCTCGCTGTTGTCGATGCGGAGCTAAAAGTACACGGTGTGGATGGACTGAGGGTTGTAGACGCCTCCATAATGCCGGCCTTGATCAGTGGCAATACCAATGCGCCGGTGATCGCCATTGCGGAGAAGGCGGCAGATCTTATCTTGCGGCGCACTCCACCATCGTTGATGAAGAATACACAAGTTCAGGAAGTTGAATGATCTGGCAATGTCCCCTCTGCGCAAAGCCATTGACGCTGGGTAAAGATGCCTGGCTCTGCAGTAACCGGCACAGTTTTGATCGCGCTCGGGAAGGTTACGTAAATTTATTACCCGTTTATCGCAAGCGCCGCAAAGATCCTGGGGATTCCACCGAGATGTTGCATGCGCGCCGCCGTTTCCTCAAGGCGGGCTACTATCGTCCTTTGGTCGAGGCGATTACCGCACTACTGCCGTACCGGCCGGGGCGCCGGCTTTTGGATATCGGTTGTGGGGAGGGCTACTATTTACGCCAGCTGGAGTCTGCCGGCTGGCATGGGCACGCCCTGGCCGGGGTGGATATCTCTAAGTCCGGAGTGCGCATGGCGGCGAAATCGGATAGCGCGGCCCAGTTTGTCGTGTCCAGTAATGCCAATTTGCCGGTTGCCTCAAGCAGTGTGGATCATTTGCTGCGTATTTTTGCGCCGGCACCGGATACTGAGATGCTGCGGGTAATAAAGGAAGGGGGGCATTTACTGGATGTCTCTCCCGGACCGGATCATCTGTGGACCCTGAAAGGGCATCTCTACCGGGAGGCACGCAAGCATCCCGCGCCTAAGCTGGTGGAAGGTTTATACCCGGAAGTCGACTTACGCTGCTGTTTTCCCTTCGAGCTGCGTGGGCACACAGCGATTTCGGACTTTCTAGCGATGACGCCTTTTGCCTGGAAGGGTAACCGGGAGGCGCGAGCGGAACTGGAGCAGCAGGAGAGTCTGATACTTGAGGCGGACTTTATTGTGCGCCGCTTTATCAAGCGCAATTAACTTGGCAGCGATTGGCGTACGCTGTATGCGCGCGCTGGCATTTTGTGTCGTTAGAGGTATAAGAAAGATTTATGGCAACACCGAAAGACTATGCATTTATGCGCAGAGCGCTGGAGTTAGCACAGCTTGCTGCAGAAAGGGGAGAGGTGCCGGTCGGGGCGGTACTGGTGCGCGAAGGCCAGGTCATCGGTGAGGGCAGCAACCGGCCTATTGGCAATTGCGATCCCAGTGCCCATGCGGAAATTGTCGCACTGCGCCGTGCGGCTGACGCTGAGCAAAACTATCGTCTGCCAAACACTACGCTTTACGTCACTATTGAGCCCTGCACTATGTGTTTTGGCGCTCTTATGCATGCGCGGGTTGGGCGTTTGGTCTTTGGCGCCAATGAGCCTCGTGCAGGTGTGGTTGAGAGTCAGCTGAAATTGAGCGAGGCCGGCTTCTTCAATCATAAAATTTCGGTGGAGTCGGGTGTAATGGCAGAGGAGGCCGGTAGGCTGGTTCGCGAGTTTTTCCATGATCGACGCTGAAATGTCTTTTGCATTTGCGGTGAACTGCATCCTCGTTGCCACCGTTGTGCTCATCCATCACGAGGTGCTCAACGCCCTGGTACACCTTGGGCGCTGGCTGCATGTGCGGCATAACCTGGCCATTGTGGTGGGTGTGTTTGGCGCACTCTTGGCGCATATCGCCGAGATCTGGCTTTTTGCCTATGGTTATTACTTTATGGTCAACTCGCCTTATTTCGGCACCCTGGAAGGGAATTTTAGCGGCAGCCTGCTCGACTGCGCCTATTTCTCTTTCACGACCTACACATCACTGGGTTTTGGCGATATTGAACCCCTGGGGCATCTGCGCTTTACCGCTGGACTCGAGGCCTTGACCGGACTGGTGATGATCACCTGGACCGCCTCTTTTATGTTCCTGAAAATGCAGCGATTTTGGGATATTTAAGCGCGTCCAAACTCAGGGTTACAATTAGAGCTTCATTCGTGCGGTACGCCCTGGGCGCTGCTTGGGCTTGCTCGCCGGGTAGAACTCTTTTTTGTAGCGATACAGGTAGACATGACGCTCAATACTGCGCCACAGCTTGCCAAAGGGGTGCAGCCAGTAGAGCCAGCGGGCAACTTTAGCCCTAGCGATATTGGATTTTTCGATACTGGACGTGTGTGCGGTTTCCCACAATATATGGGGTTCCACGCCATAGAGCTTCAGATCAAACTGCCAGAAGTGATCAAAGACCTTATCGATAGGTTCGAACAGTTGGCTGGCATGCCCAAGCACTTTTTCCATACCTCTGCGGTTCACCAGGTAACCCTGGGCACCACACCAACCCCGTTCCGGACGTACGAGTTTGTGTATACCGTCGTTTAGGACGCGGATGACTTTGCGTTTTCTTACCTTTAAGCCCATTAACCGCACCATCTCCACCTCTGGGGGCAAGCGTTCGAGTTCGGCCAATACCCTGCCGAAGTCCTCTTCCAGTTGGACGTCGTCCTCGAGAATACAAACTCGCTGAAGACCAGCTTGGTACGCTTGGCGAATAGCGCGTAGGTGGGCCAGGTAGCAGCCGATTTCGGAGTTTTTTAATTCACAGAGGTGCCGCCAACGGGTGGTGGCATTGGCTAGGGTCTCGCCGGTTTCGAACCTGGGTATACCATTGCGTCCATCGACACCAGCGACCTGATTGGCACGCAAGCGCTGGGATTTGAGTGAGCCTAATAACTCGTGCACATCGCCCCCCTCCGGGTACAGAGTGATCACCCAACAGGGCGTATGGGCAATAAGAAAAGGGGTTTTTTGTTGTCTGCGCTCAAGGGGTGAGCGGGTGCGTAGCGGAAGCCTCGCGGCCAAGCGTTGACGAGGGCGCGGTTGCAGTCTCTCAACCTTTAACTTTGCTAATGACCTGGCCGGTGTACTCTTACTCCTGTGAGTTTTCCCCTGTGTCATAGTCTGCCGCCAATTTGTAAGCGGTAGGAGCTTCTGTTGAGATCGACCTGCTCAAGAGGTGAGATATTGCGTCGGTGCATATTCACAGTCTCATAGAGAAATAGAGCTAAATGAGTACAGGAGTTGACAGCATAATTGCCTTGGGCGAAGGGTTTTCATGTTTTTGTGCCCAGTTTCCGACCTGTGGGCACTACTCTCCTGTACCAAGCCTGTTGAAATTGTTGCTAATGGTGGATCTTAGTGTCCGACTTTTGAGTCGGCACGGATGTTAGTTGGTCTGTGGTCAGGATGCTTGGCGGAAAACATTTTTGAGGGGGCTGGAGAGTTTTGTACCCCTGCGTAAGGGCCGGTAAGGGGCATGGGTACCCTGGCTAAGAAATTGGGCAGTTTGGGCCGGAGGCCTATGAGGCATGACGGAGAATTAAGGCGTATAGACGTGTATTCGCAGTAGCTCGCAGGAGAAGGGTATTCTCTAGAGTTCCTACGTGAGCGAGAAAATAAGCTGTTGTTACATGTAGGCTCGGAATTTTCTCTAGTGGGGAAAGTATATTCTCTGGGCGTTTTACGCTGGGCGTTATGTTAAGTTTTTGGAACCTGGTATTGGGAACCTGTTATGAAGTTGGATTTTTTTAAGATGGCCCTCATTCTTGGGCTGCTGAGCTGCGTTGGCCCTATTGCCATCGATATGTACTTGCCGGCTCTGCCGGATATTGCCCAGGGGCTAGGTGCACCGGTGGAGGCTGCGCAGTACACCCTGATGTCCTATTTTATTGCCTTTGGAGTGTGCCAGCTATTTTATGGCCCTGCATCGGATATGTTCGGGCGAAAACCGCCACTCTATTTCGGTTTAGTACTTTTTACACTGGCGTCTGTTGGCTGTGCTTTAGCGCCCACGATAGAGTCGCTGATTGTACTGCGATTTTTACAGGGGGTTGGTGCCGCTTCAGTGATGTCGATCCCAAGGGCGGTAATTCGTGATTACTACACTGGCACCCAGGCCACTCGATTGATGACAACTGTGATGTTGGTGATCTCTATATCGCCGATGCTTGCCCCACTGATAGGGAGTGCTTTGATTATTCCCTTTGGCTGGCGTAGCGTGTTTTTACTTATTGCCCTGCTAACCCTTGCCAGTTTAATACTGGCGATAACCAGCCTGCCCGAAACCCTGCAACGAGAACACCGGGTGCCTTTTCGCTTAAATGCCATGTTCGGTGCTTTTTCCACATTGCTACGCGATCCTGTTTATGTGGGCTTGACTTGCATTGGTGGTCTGGGTATCGCCAGCTTTTTCTCTTTCCTGGCTACGGCCTCTTTTTTATACACAGACTTTTACGGACTGACACCAACGGAATTTAGCCTTGCCTTTGCCTTAAATGCGCTGGGGTTTTTTACCTCAAGCCAGTTTGCCGCAAACCTTGGTGTTCGCTATGGCTCTGTGGCAGTGGTTAAGTGGGCCACCGCTGGCTTTGCCGTCAGTTCCCTGGGAATGTGCATGGTGGTTTTTTCAGGCTTCGACCAATTTATCTTGCTGGTGGCGATGTTACTGACCTGCAATATTTTTCTGGGGTTAGTGATTCCCACGGCCATGGTTTTATCCCTTGAAGAACATGGCCCTATTGCCGGTACTGCGGCCGCTTTGGGGGGCGCCCTGCAAATGTTACTCGGCGCACTGGCTATAGTTGTGACCAGCTTGGTATTTGATGGCACACCCCTGCCGCTGACTGCAGCCATAGCCGTTTGCGGTATTAGTGCACTGGCTATATCCCGCTTAACTTTGCGGGGCATTGCTCACTTGGCGGTGCCATACTAGAAGCCGATTTTGGGCCCTGGTGGCAAGGGGCCAGATTTGAAGCTTCTTTTCAGAACAGGCTGAGGTTCGGCTAGATGGAAAATATTCTGGTTTATTCCGATAGTGTCTCCTGGGGAATCATTCCCGGTACCCGCAAACGCTTGCCATTTAGTCAGCGCTGGCCGGGTGTTTTGGAATCTTGCCTAAATAGAGACGGCCGCAAGGTGCGGGTGATTGAAAACTGCCTCAATGGACGTAGGACCGTTTGGGAGGACCCGTTCCGGGCGGGCAGGCGGGCGGTGGACGGCCTGGCGCAAGTGATTGAAATGCACTCTCCGCTGGATTGTGTGCTTTTAATGCTGGGCACCAACGATTTCCAGGATACCCACGATAACCGGGCCTGGATGTCCGCTCAGGGAGTGGCAAAATTAGTGTCAATAATCCGGGAGGCCCCCACAGAACCTGGTATGCCAGTTCCTCAGATTCTAATTATTGCTCCCCTTGCGATTGTTGATCCCAAAGGTATGATCGGGAATAAATTTACCGGTGCTGAACAGCGCTGCAGAGGGCTTCCCCAAGAATTGGACAATGTTTCCCGTGATTTGAACACTTTATTCTTGGATGCAAACGCCTGGGTAAAAGTCAGTGAACGGGATGGTGTGCACCTGGATGAAGATCAACACGAGATACTCGGAAAGGTGATTGGCGACTTCCTAGTGAAAAGTCCTGTTTTTGATAGGAAGAAATAACACACCGGGTGGGACATCTCTTCATGGGCACCGGATCTACCGGTGCCAGATACCGCGGGGGTTAACTGTAGGCACCACTACTGTAAACCAGCTCGTAACTATGGCTGTAGAGCTCCAGGATGTTGCCAAACGGATCTTCCATATACATCATTCGGTAGGGCTTTTCTCCAGGGTAGTAATAGCGGGGTTTAGACATGCGTTTTTTGCCCCCCGCAGCCACGATACGCTCGGCTAGCTCTTCCAGGTTGGGGTCCTGCACACAAAAATGGAATATGCCGGTCTTCCAGTATTCAAAATTATTCTCGGGATTTTCCTGTTGAGGGAATTGAAATAATTCGACCCCGATGCGGTCTCCTGTCGATAAATGCGCTATACGAAAACTGCCCCAGCCCCCGCCAAAAACATCCGTACACATATCACCGATGGCACTGTGATCTTCCTGAATCTCCGTGGGAGACATGATTAGGTACCAGCCCATCACTTCGGTGTAAAACTTCACTGCGGCCTCTAAGTCCGGAACCGAAATACCAAGATGAGAAAAATTCCGCGGGTAAATGCCTTTCATAAGCTTATCTCCAGTGTGTGAGGTGGGGATAAAGTTACACTGTAGAGTTAATTACATATAATTATGATTGTTGATCATTTTAAGTAACTATTGTAATGATAAATCCGGTATGGCTGCGTAGCTTTTGTACACTGGTTGAGCTGGGCCACTTCACACGCGCTGCCGAGCGCTTGCATATGACCCAGTCTGGCATCAGTCAGCATTTACGTCGGCTGGAGGACTTTCTAGGATTGGCATTGATCCAGCGTCAGGGGAAGCAATTCACACTGACCGAGGCCGGTGAAAAGCTCTATTGCGAGGCCCAGGATCTCGTTGATTCCCTCTCGACACTGGGCCAACGCCTTGGCGAAGACCCCGCTTATGAAGGACTGGTGAGAATCCACTCTCCTGGCAGTGTCGGCCTTAAGCTCTACCGCAAATTACTGCGTGTGCAGAAAGAACATCCAAAACTGGCCGTAGACTATCGTTTTGCGCCTAACCAGGGAGTAGAAGAATCCATACTTAGATACAAGGCGGATATTGGGTTTATGACTATGCCTTCAACACTCACGGAAATCGCGAGCCAGCCTGTGGGTAGTGAAGAGCTCCTATTGGTGACTCCTGCGTCAGTCAAGCGGGTGGATTGGAGAGCGTTGTTGCAGCTGGGTTATATCGGTCACCCGGATGGCGCCCATCAGGCGGGGTTGCTACTAGGCGCGAATTTTCCCGAATTTCAACATGTAGATATGTTTAGGCTAAAAGGGTTTTGTAACCAAGTTAGCTTGATCCTAGAACCTGTCAGCTTGGGGTTGGGTTTTACAGTGTTACCTGCTCATGCCGTAAATGCTTTTCACAATTTTGAGCAGATTAAGTTCCATCGTATGGAGTATTCTATCAGTGAAACACTATTTCTGATTACCCGTCGTCACAAGGTTATACCGGCACGGGTAAAAACTGTGATTTCTTTAGCCAGGGAGTGGCTTTAATCAACTGAAATGCTTCGGGCGTTGTATGTTGCGTTTTATTTTCGTTTTATATTTTACTGTGCTTGCCTTGGGGGCTCGGGCTGAAGTACCGCCTAACTCTCCTATACAACAGGAAAAAGACGAGATACTCATGTTGCTTGCCTACTCGGTTGCTTATCTGGGCTGGGTAGGTCCAAAAGACAAGCCAAAGCGCGGTTACAATATTGCGGCAGTCCTCTATGACAATACTCAGGAAAAAATCGTAGGTGTGCAACGCAATGCTGTAGGTTTGTGCCGAGATAAAACTCAGCATGCCGAGGTGCGGCTAATGCAGCAGTGTATCCTTAGTAAGTGTCGTGGAAAAGATACTGATTATCTGGGCAATGCCACGATTTATAGCACTCTGGAACCATGCATGATGTGTGGGGGTATGATGATTTTTCTCGGTGTCTCCAGGGTTATTTATGGTCAGTCCGATCCGGATTTTGGTAAAAATATAGAAAGACTACAGCAGGATTTTAGATCTGATTGTAAATATAAGGCAGAGTCAGTAATAGGTATAGAAAGAGTTTGCAAAATAGATGTCCCGGCTAATTATAGATCCAGAAAGATAATTTCAGAGCCTTCCACCTTGTTGCAGAGAGCCCAGTTGGAGGGGGCATTTGCCAGCTACCGTTTAATATTTGGCAGTATAATTACAGAGTTTTTGATGAGTGATGAGGCTGAGAATATTTATCGAGTTGCCCACCAGCGATTGTTGGAGTACAAGCCTGATTACCAAGAAAATAGTGCCGTACTGTTAGAAAGTCAAATGCAATTGAAGAAATTAAAAGGTAATGTGGGAGACCTTGATCGCTGTTTAATAGGAGGTCAGCACAAGCATTAATGTTGTAAAGTGTTTGTCTTTAGGGGGGGTTAATGGTTGATTTTCTGAGAGTGAATATTGGAATTGTGGGCAGCCTAATTACTAGTTACATTTCGAGAGATGCGTCTTTATTTTTTTAAATTTTGGAGAAGGTCAAATTCTCAATGTTTCCATAGCAGAAATTTAGCCTATAACGCCATTAAAGCTCTTAGATAAAATACCAAGCCTATAAGGGTGCCAGTTGATAGTCATGGAATATGTGTTCCAGGTTGATCGGAAAATCTATGGGGCGGGCTGAAGATAAAACAATTCATAGTCGTATATCTCGCTATCATCCAGGGGCATACTACTCGATTTTATGGGGGGCACCTTGGCAAATAAATTATCTTTCAGGAATAATTTCCCCCTATTAACTTGAGTTTAATTTTTTGGTTTTTCAGGCTAAGTAATATTCCAGCGTTTGCGGGAGTCTTCAAGCGCTATAGTTGTTGAAAATCCCAAGGCTTTTGCAATTTGCGTTGCATCCATAGATTGGACATCTAGTGAATTAAATTTCTCCCTCCGAGCCGCATCTAGTATGCGCCTGAAAGATGTATTTTGTTCATTAAGGCGTATCTGCAAGGAGCGCTTATGCACCTGAAGGATGTCTGCTAGGAAGTCCAGGCTAGTAGCGCCCTCAGGTAAATAATTTTTTATGATGTCTTTGCACCGATCAGGTAAAGATTCATCAGACTTCATTTCTTTAAGCTGTTTTTTAGCAGTCAGTTTATTCAGGTCGAGAGAGGGTTTTCCGGGGCTGCATAATTCTTTGTTGAGAATCGTGTTTTCAAAACTGATGCAGTTTTTGTTGTGTCCGAAAGCAATGGGAACATTAATCAATGAGGCAGCACTACTCATCAAATCGGGATTATGGTGAGTGAAGTGAATCCTAGATTGCCAACATAAGTGACACACGTTTACCCACCAAAAATTCCAGTGGGCTCAAGTAATTTAACACCTTC
The DNA here is from genome assembly GCF_947498635.1 of uncultured Microbulbifer sp. Classification (GTDB taxonomy): domain Bacteria; phylum Pseudomonadota; class Gammaproteobacteria; order Pseudomonadales; family Cellvibrionaceae; genus Microbulbifer; species Microbulbifer echini. Next base: position 152,806 of record NZ_CANMKV010000006.1, read on the forward strand.
CT